>JBGSOB010000032.1:0-17941 GCA_041739325.1 Treponematales bacterium | reverse complement strand
GCTCGGCTATTTTTGCGAGCGAACCATGAAGGTGTATGACCTGGAGAAGTACCAGTTCTAAAGGATCATGCTTTACACTGGTGTAAGGAAAAAGTGTAAAGTATGATCCTTTTAGGACCGAGGCTTTCTTCCTGCCGCTCGAGCCTTAAGCGAACGACGCGCTCGCTTCCCAGTTGAACCGCTTCCGCGATGCGCATACCCAGAATCCGCGCCTTGAGGAATTCCTGGAAGCGCAGGGCTTTCTTCGGCCTGGGAATGGTTTTTTCAGTGATATGGAGGCGACAGCCTCCGCTGGCTATGCTGATAAAAAGGCGCTGGGCCCTGCCTGGTCGGTAAATGTCCAGGCAGATGCTGTCGTAGCCGCTTTGGATGATACCTTGGATGTGGGCGCCCGCCGGATCGATCTCAGAGAGCACAAGATCGATCTCCTTCCAATTCAGGGACATCAGCTGCCTGCGTTCACTTCCCTAGGCCCCATGGCAGAACTTATATTTTTTGCCGGAACCGCAGGGGCAGGGATCGTTACGCCCAACCTTGGGATAGACCCGGGTAACCTGGGCTTGGTCGGGCTTGGCTTGAGCCATCTGGCCGCTGGAGGAACCGGTGCGTGTGGCGTGGAACTGACCCATTTCCTGATGGACGGCCGAACCCTGGGGGATGGCGCGGGAGGGCATGACACGCTCTTCCGCTTTCTTAATCCTTACCAAGAAGACGCGGCTGGCGATGGAAGAACGGATATCGGTGATGAGCTTGTCAAAGATCTCAAAGCCCTCAAGCTTGTACTCCAAGAGGGGGTTTTTTTGGCCGTAGTGGCGCAGGTAAACCGCCTCGCGCAGGGCTTCCAAACTTTCAAGATGATCCAGCCAGCGTTGGTCGATACCCTGGAGGTACTGCATCCGAATGAAGGAGTTGAGGTTTTCCTCACCGGCATAGGCTACCTTTTGCCCAAGGTCCGCCTCCAACACCGGGCGTATCCTTGCCAGGATGGCCTCCGGGTGGCCGGCCTTGGGGTCATCGTCCGGCGGCAGTTGCTGGTTAAAGCTCTCTTTAAGCCAGGCTTGGAAAGAGGCAAGGGCAAGGTCTGCGTTGGCGCGGTATTCCTCGCGGTATTCTTCGAGTTTTTCCTCAACCATTTCCAGGGCGGAATCGAACACGCGGTCTTTCAGATGCTCATCGGTAAGGATTTCCTCGCGCTGGGTATAGATGAACTTGCGTTGTTCGTTGAGCACATCATCGTATTCAAGCAGGTGCTTGCGGATCTCGAAGTTCCGCTCTTCCACCTTCTTTTGGGCATTGGCGATAGTGCGGTTGAGCATGGAGTGGTAGATAGGCTCGCCTGGCTGCATGCCGATGCGGGTCATCATGCGCTTCATGTTGTCGCCGCCGAAGAGGCGCATCAGCTCGTCGTCAAGGGAGATGAAGAATTGGCTGTAGCCCGGATCGCCCTGACGGCCGGAGCGTCCGCGCAGCTGGTTGTCGATGCGCCTACTCTCGTGGCGCTCGGTGCCCAGGACGTAAAGGCCGCCTAAGGACTTCACTTCTTCGTAGTCCTTGCGCCATTGGCCGTATTCGATGTCGTAGGCGGCCTTATACTGCTCCGGGCTGGCGTTGGTGCCGGCCCGCTTACGGGTACGGAAGTCCGGGTTGCCGCCCAGCTTTATGTCCGTTCCGCGGCCGGCCATATTGGTGGCAATGGTTATCGAACCCTTGGCGCCGGCCTCGGCGATGATTGTCGCCTCGCGGGCATGGTTCTTGGCGTTGAGCACTTCGTGTCGCACTCCGCGCCGCGTGAGGAGGGCGGAAAGCTTTTCTGACTTCTCGATGCTGACCGTTCCCACCAGGATGGGCTGGCCCTTGGCGTGCTTTTCGGCAATATCTTCGCAGATGGCGTTGAATTTATCGTCTTCATTGAGGTAGACAAGGTCGTCATCGTCGTCGCGTACGACGGGGCGGTTGGTGGGTATGACAACTACGTCAAGATTATAAATCTTCTCGAACTCGGTGGCCCCGGTGTCGGCCGTTCCCGTCATGCCGGATATTTTTCCGTACATGCGGAAATAATTCTGGAAGGTGATGGTAGCCAAAGTGCGGTTGCGCCGCGCCACCTTCATCCTCTCTTTTGCCTCGATAGCCTCGTGGAGGCCGTCGGAGTAGCGCCGCCCGTGGAGAATACGGCCGGTGAATTCGTCTACTATCTGCACCTGCCCGTCTTGGACGACGTACTCGACTTCCTTGTGGAACATCTTGTGGGCGCGCAGGGCCTCGGTGGCGTAGTGGAGCCACTCAAAGCTGTCTTCATTGTAGATGGATTCCTTGATCAGGTTGCGCTTGAGAAGGTAGGCTTCGATCTTGGAGATGCCGTCTGAGGTAAAGGATACGCGCTTTGACTTTTCGTCTATCTTGTAGTCGCCCACCAGCTCGGCGCCGAAGTCCTCGCGCGGGTACTCTCCGGTAGCCGGGTCTTTTTCAACCTCAACCAAGGATGGGACGATGCGGTCTGCTTCCGAGTATTTTGAGGTTTCGTCGTCCGCGGGGCCGGAGATGATCAGCGGGGTGCGCGCCTCGTCGATGAGGATGGAGTCGATTTCGTCCACGATACAATAGGCATGGCCCCGCTGTACCTTTTCTACGCTTGCCCACTTCATGTTGTCGCGCAGGTAATCAAAGCCGAACTCGTTGTTCGTGCCGTAGGTGATGTCCATGTTATAGGCGATCTTGCGGCTTTCATTGTCCATATTGGAAAGGATGGCCCCAACGCTCATGCCTACGTAGTCTAAAATGGGTTTCATCCAGTTAGCGTCGCGCTCGGCTAGGTAGTCGTTGACGGTAACCACATGGACGCCCTTGCCGGTGAGGGCGTTTAAGTACATGGGCGCCACCGACATGAGGGTCTTGCCCTCGCCGGTTTTCATTTCAACGATCTTACCCTTATGCAGCACGATACCGGCTAGGATTTGCACGTCATAGGGGCGCTCGCCGAGGGTGCGCCTCGCCGTTTCGCGAACTATGGCAAAGGCCTCAGGGAGGATGGCGTCCAGGCTCTCCCCGGCGGCCAGGCGCTGCTTAAAAGACTCGGTGAGGCGGGGGAATTCTTGGGCCTCAAGGGACATAGCCCAGGCTTCCTTGGCATTGACTGCGTGAAGGATGGGAAGGAGGGTTTTTACGTCCCGGTCATGCTTGGAGCCGAACAGGGCGCTCATGATCGTGTCTAACATTGCGATAATCTACCTGTTCATGGCCCTGGCGGTCAAGCAACTAAGGATTTTCCACAGGAATTTCGGGGAACAAGAGCGGCTAGAGCCCAACCCTCTTCCGTCGAGCCCGTACTTGGGGCTATACTGTCCATCCCATGAGATTACGTGCTGGAACGATCCTAGTTTTTCCCTTGGCGGCCCTTCTTTTCTTTTCTCTTTCCGCCTGTTCCGGAAAGATGGCCCGCGTCACCCAAGTATCCCGCCAAAACCTCTTTAGCCTCAGCTTGGGGCGGATGGAGGATCAGCTTGATCTTGTAGACGCTGCTACCAGCCTTCCCTCCAAACTGCGGCTCTTCATGCGCGACGGCATCTTTTTCCTTTCCAACGGACATGGACGGAAGCTTATGCGCATGTCTTCCTACGGCGACCTCCTCTCCCTGATCTACAACCCGGAGACAAATCCCGCCCCCGTTCTCTTAAGCGGGGAGTCGGACCAATCCTCGTACCGCAAGGCCTACCAACATCCCTTTCAAGAAATCGGAGAAGTGGTCGTAAATTCAAAACAAGATGTTTTCATCGAGGACCGTCTCCCTCCCGAGCGCGGCGTGCCAGACGGCGACGGTCAATCCATACTTGACGCCGTCATCCTACGCTTCGACCAGGAAGGCAGCTTCCATGACTACATCGGTATGGAGGGTATAGGCGGCACGCCCTTCCCCAATATCATCGGTCTCTACTGCAGCTCTTCGGACGACATCGTCGTCATATCCATGAGCGCCTACGACTGGCGGGTTCATTGGTTCAATCCCGAAGGCAGCCTTCTGCATTCATTGAGTGTCAAAAGAGACGCCCTGCCTATTCCCGGCAAGAAGGAGCTCATTGCCTCCTTGGATAAGATCGTCCCCGATCCGGAATCCCGCCTTCTGTATATGAAGGTAGACTATTACCAAGAGGATTACGATAGTTCCACTAAGGCATCCACCGGCATCGAATTCGATTCCAGCCTCCTGTGGCAAATAGACCCGCGCGATGGAAGGGTCTTTGACCCCATCACCGTGCCTGCGGTGGTCAAGCGTGAAGAGGGAACCTTCGGATCGCGTTCCTATACCCGCGTCTACGAATTTCTAGGGGTGTCAGCCGGCCGCCATCTTTTTTTCCTCATGCCGGAGGAAGGCCCCCTCTATTCAGTCATGATCATAGACGGCCGCAGCCGCGGCATACAGAAGCTGGCTATCAGCCTGCCCCACGAGGATGTGCTGGCATCAGCCTTCCATCTGACATCGGAAGGCATCCTCAGCTCCATCATCGCCTCTTCCCTCGAGGCGAAAGTGTCTTGGTGGCGCATCGATAAGATCATCGGAGAGGTGCGGCGTTGAAGCCACTCGCCGATCCTGCGCGCATGGCCGCTATCGAAGCCGCGGCCCGTGATGACTATGGCATTCCAGAAAGCCTCCTTATGGAAGACGCTGCTATCGCCCTTGAAACCTGGCTCAAGGAAAAAGGCCTCCCCGCTCCTGATGACAGACTCTGTGTAATAGCCGGTCGCGGTAACAACGGCGGCGATGGCCTTGCCCTTGCCACTCGCCTTGCCCATGCCGGGAAAAAGGGTATATCAGTAGTTTGCGTCAGCGGCCGCCGTAGCCCTGAGTGTGATGTCCGCCTTAAAATCGCCGGAAAATCCGGGCTAAAAATGATCTTCTGGCCTGAGGATGCTCAAGCTGTCCAAAACTCCATCTTGGGGGCCGATATCCTCATAGACGCCCTCTGCGGTACAGGTTTGAACTCAAGCTTGCGCAGCCCTGAGCTTGAGCTTGCCGCGTTCTGGCTAAAATCCGGCGCTCGAAAGATTGCCGTGGACCTTCCTTCGGGCTTTCGCGCACTCATAGAACTAGGCGATACGGTCTTTGCCGCGGATGACTGCCTGTGCATCGGTCTTGCCAAGGACTGCCTCTATCTGCCTGGTTTCCGCTCTCAAGCAGGGCGTATCCATGTGCTTGACGGCGGGGTATTTCCGGCAGCCCTCTTGGACGCCCAGGAGGGCCAAAGCCTCCTTCTTGAGCCTGTGGACATCGATGCGGTGTTAAAACTTTTCCCCTCTGATGCCTACAAAAAAAGCCGCGGCTCTATCTCCGTTTTTGCAGGGTCTGTCGGCGGTGTCGGGGCGGCAAGTCTCTGCGCCCAGGCTGCCGCCCGTTCTGGCGCCGGCATCGTCAGGCTGTGGGTAGACAAAATTGTCTGGAGCGCCGCCGCCTCTGGCTGTGGAGCCCTTGTCGTCAAGGCCCTTGAGGCTTGCGATAATTTCCCCGCGGAAGAAACTGAGGCTGCCACTGGCGGAGCCTGCCTTCTTGCCGGGCCGGGCTGGTCACGGGATCCGTGTCGGGAGAAACTCCTTGCCAGCCTCCTACCTCGTTATTCTCGCGCCGTACTCGATGCCGATGCCCTCTGGGCCCTCAAGGGCCTGGATCCGGCAAGACTGCCCCTCCCGGCCCAGTGCGTCTTAACACCCCATCTTGGGGAAGCCGCTCGTTTACTGGATTTAAGTTCAACCCAGATAGGTCTCAAGCCCCAGGAATCAGCCCTCACGCTGGCGCGGCGCTATCAAGCTGTCATCATCCTTAAGGCCGCCGTTACCTGGATAGCCGACCCTACAGGCAGAATACGTGTCCTCGACGGCTCCTTTCCGCCTCTGGGCACGGCGGGTTCCGGAGACGTCCTTACCGGCATCGTCGCCGCCCTCCTTGGGCGCGGACTCTCAGCCCTGGACGCCGCGTGTCTTGCCGTCCTCATACATGCCGATGCTGGGCGTAGAGCCTGGGAATCAAAACGCTATTTTATGGCCCAAGACCTCCTAGATGCCCTGCCAGGGACATTAAGGCGCGCAGAGGGCGGGAGGGAGTATGCCTGAGCAGGATGAACTGGATGATCGCTACGCCCTGCGCTACAGCCGGGCCCGCCGCCTTGCAAAGGCCCCCAAAGAAATACAAGAAATCTACGCGCGGCGGGCCGCTGGCGGTAAGCGCGGCATCTTTGCCTTCCTCCGTGGAAATCGCGGCCTCATGCTCGTCTTTGCCACCGTCATCGCCTTTACCCTCTTCTATGTCCTCTATAGCTTCATAACCCGTGATAGCGGCTCCCCGCGCTTAGGCCCCTACAACGTGAGGGCCCAAGCGCAGGCAGAACCTGGGGCTATCCGAGTAGGGCTAGAACTAAAACGCAGCCGCGCCCTCAAGGAAGGGGAGGAGGGGATGATTTTGCGGTTGCGCACATCAGTCGACGGCTTAACCTTCCAGCAAAGGGAATTCGCCCTCTCCGGCATTGAGAAGGAAAACTTTTTCTTTGTGCTCGAATCCTCCGAGCCCCCGCCGCAGATAGAGTGCATCCTTGACCTTGGTCCCTCTGTCTTGAGCCTGCGCCTGCCGCTTAGGAGCTCTAACCAACCTTGACCAGGGATGGGCTTTATACTATGGTGAGACGGCGGAGACTCCACTAACATGATGCAATTCTATCTGCTCTCTGTCATTATGAATCTCTGTGGGGGTTACGCCCTCTACTCGGAAGGTAAGGCCGACCGCGGCAATGCCTTTGACGGAGTGCGCGCTTTTTTAGGATTGGAGAATTTCCGGCTTGTCACAGGCATCCTCTGTATGATAACCGGGGTCTTCAAACTCCTTACGGTAACCGACGGGGACATCCCCATCATCGGTGATTTTAGCCCCGCCCTCATCGGTCTCCTCGTGGGCTTCACCCTGCTTTTCGAATTCTACCGCAAGCATTCAAGCCTAAGCTCTCCTAAGACACAGAGGCTGGAGGCTATCTTTCTAAAAAACAAGGGCTACGTGGGTATGGCTGGGATGGCGGCTTCGCTTATCCATTTCGTCTTTCCCCGCGTTCTCTTTCTCTAGGAGCCGTTTTTGAAGCATTCAGTAGCCGGCATTTCTCTGCGCGCCGGGCGTTATTTTATCGCGCGGCGCCTGCCTGAGGGCGACATGGGCGACAAGTGGGAGTTCCCCGGCGGCAAGCTTGAGCCGGGCGAGGACTGCGAACAAGCCCTCATCCGTGAGTATATGGAAGAGTTTACCCTTGAAATAAAGGTGTCCATGCCCGTCTGCGAGGTGAGCTTTAAGCACAACGATAGCGACTACCTGCTCTCGGCTTATTCAGTGACCCTGCCTGAGGATCTGCGCTTCATCAAGCTTAACGAGCATTCGCAGTGGCGTTGGGCGACGCTGGATGAGATCATGGAGCTTGACTTCGCGGATTCCGACCGCAAGATCCTGCCCTTCCTTATCTAGAGCCTAGTCTTCCACCGCGTCAAAAAGCCCGAGCTCGGGCTTTTCATCGTTTTCCGCCGGTCTATTCAAGAGTATCTCTATCTTTCCTTCTATCTTCTCAAGGTCGCGCTCAAGGCCCTTGGCAAGCTTGATCCCCTCGTCAAAAAGGCTTAAGGCTTGGTCTAGCCCGCGCTCGGGGTCGCGGATATCCTGGGCGATTTCCTCCAGCCTTGAAAGCCTTTCTTCAAACTTCTTCATGTTCGGTCTCCTGGATGCGTGCCGCTGCGCGGCCGGAATGGAAGCGGATATCAACAAGCTTTCCGGGCTCTATCTCATGGCTGTCGCGCAGTGTCTTTCCGCCGAGGCTCACGATCGAGTAACCCCGCGAGAGGATGGAGAGGGGGCTCGATGCCTCGATGCTGGCAAGTGCCCTTTGCGCGCGGTGGCGCAGCTCTTGGACGCTTGCGCCAAGGGCGGCAAAAAGCTCTTCCTTGGCGTCGTCAAAACGCATGAGGATGGGCTGATAGATGTTGCGGAATTTATATTCAAGCTCCTCGGCGGAAAACTGCCTCAGTAAACCTTTAATCTCCTGGACGCGGCGCCGCGTTTCCCGTTCCAAAAGATCCTTGAGGGCGCGCACCTCAAGCAGGGTTTGGGCGCGCTCGGCGCTGACAAGCTCGGCGGCCGCCGAGGGCGTAGGTGCGCGCAGGTCTGCCGCGAAATCCGAGAGGGCCCAATCGATCTCGTGTCCTACCGCGGAAATGACCGGAATTTCCGAGGCCGCAATCTCCCGTACCAGTTCCTCGTCCGAAAAAGCAAGGAGGTCTTCCAAGGAACCGCCGCCCCTGGTAAGGATAATCACCTGGCCAAGGCGATGCTGATTTGCGATGCGCAGCATCTGAATGAGTTGGGCCGGAGCCTCGGCGCCTTGAACCAGGGCCGGTAGGACTAGGACGTTGAGGCTTGAGTTTCTGCGCCTTAGGATATTGAGGATGTCGCGGATGGCCGCCCCGGTGGGGCTGGTGATGATTACCACTCTCTCGGGGAAGCCCGGTAGGGGGCGCTTGCGCTCGGCGTCAAAGAGGCCCTCGGAAGCAAGGCGCTGTTTGCGCTCTTCCAGCATGGCAAGGAGGGCGCCCTCGCCAGACTGCTCCATGCTATCGCAGATAATCTGGTAATTGCCGCGGGCCGGGTAGACGGAGAGGGAACCGCGAATACGCACCAAGGCCCCATCGGCAATCTGGAAGCGCAGGCCCATGGCCTTGCCGCGAAACATCACCGCCTGGATGAGGGCGTCCTTATCCTTGAGCGAAAAGTAGAGGTGGCCGGAGGCGGCTGGGCGGAAATTGGAAATCTCCCCCTCCACGCTCACGGCGGGAAAGCCCGACTCCAGGCTTTCTTTGATGAGGCTGGTTATCTCCGATACGCTGAAAATCCTCTCCGGCATGGGGGCCATCATATCACGATGAGGTAGAACGTGCCAACGCAGAGGGTCAGGATGGTGATGGGAAGGCCCACGCGCAGATAGGCCATAAATCCGAGTCGTATCCCCCGCGCCCGAGCGGACTCGGCAACGATGAGGTTTGCCACCGAGCCTAAGAGAGTCAAATTTCCGGCAAGGGTTGAGGACATGGCAAGGAGGAGCCAGGCCCTCTCCCTGTCCTTGAAGGCATCGACTAAGGGGGAGAGAAGCATGACAGCGGGTACGTTGGACACGAGGTTGGACAGGAGGGCCGAAAGGGCGGAGAAGGGCAGGGCTTTATCCACCAGGTAGGGAAGGATGGCGTCTACGGCGGTCTGAAAATGCTCGGTTTGGCGGATAGCCCGCGTGATGATAAAGAGGCCTGAAAAAAAGATAAGCAGTTGACCGTCTATCTCTGAGAATATCCGTCCCGGTTTTACTCTCCGCGTCACTAAAAGAATGGAGGCCGCGGCAAGGGCGGCGAAGGCGGGGCGGAGGCCGGCAACCAAGAGAATGAGAAGGAGGGCGCTGGCGATCAGGGTCTTGAGCATAATCCCCTTAGCTATGTTCAAGCGCCAGCTGGGGCGGAGGAGGGCCGTGCTTGGGTGGAAATCCTTGGGGAAGGCAATGACGATGACGATAAAGGCGATCCCCAAGCCGAGGGCGGCCGGCGGCCCGAGCATAAGGAGGAAGCGGTTAAACGAAATGCCGGAGGATGAGCCGATGAGCATATTTTGGGGATTTCCGATGATGCTAGCCATGGAGCCGATGTTGGATGAAGTGGCAACCCCAATAAGGTAGGGCAGGGGATTAAGCTGGGCGCGGGAGCAGATAAGGATGACAAGGGGGCTTAAGACAAGGCACATGGTGTCATTCAAAAAGATGGCAGAGCCGATCCCGCTTACTAGGATGAGGGCGGCTAGGAGGCTCTTAGGCCCCCGGCTCAGGCCCAAGAGCCGTGAGGCTACGAGGTCAAAAATGCCGGAAAAGCGGAGGAAGGCGGAGAGGATCATCATGGACAGGAGGAGGGCTATCGTGTCCAGGTCTATCGCCGTGAAGGCTTCATCAAGTTTGAGAGCCCCGATTGCCACTAAGGCTACCGCAGCCGCCAAGGCTATCCCGGCGCGGTTTGTGCGCAGGGGTTTTATCTCGCCAAGGGCAATGCCCACTAAGGCGATGCTGGCGATAAGGAGACTGGCAATTTCGAGGATAAGAGGAGGCATGGCTGGACAATAACACGCTCGATTCAAGTCTGGGAATCTGTGGTGGCTTGAAAAAGGCGGAAAAATACCGCAAAGTAGGGCCATGTCATCAAGATCCGAGCTCAGCCTCGCCAAGCGCATCGTCGTCAAGATAGGCTCCTCCAGCCTGACCCATGAAACCGGCCGCCTCGATCTAGGCGGTATTGAGCACTATGTCCGCGAGCTTTCAGACCTGCGCGCCTCAGGCCGGGAGGTTGTCCTGGTGAGTTCCGGCGCCGTCGCCGCCGGGATGGGCAAGCTAGGCCTTGCCGCGCGGCCGAGCACCATCCCCGAAAAGCAAGCCGTCGCCGCCGTCGGCCAGGGCGCCCTCATTCATATCTACGCCAAGATATTCGCCGAGTACTCCCAAACCGTGGCCCAGGTCCTCCTCACCCGAGAAGACTCCGTGGGCCGCGACCGCTGTCTCAATTCTCGCAATACCCTCCTCACACTTATTTCCATGGGGGTCATCCCCATCATCAATGAAAACGACGCGGTAGCCATCGACGAGCTCAAGATAGGCGACAACGACAGCCTTTCTGCCATGGTAGCCTCCCTCATCGACGCCGATCTCTTAGTCATCCTCTCCGACATCGACGGGCTCTACGACTCAAACCCCGCCCTCAATCCCCAGGCGCGCATGCTTTCCGAGGTTGCCGAGATTAGCCAAGAGATAGAAGCCTCCTGCGGCGGGGCCGGCAGCCAGCGCGGCACCGGCGGTATGTACACCAAGGTTCAAGCCGCTAAAATCGCCACTTCATCGGGCATCCCCATGCTTATAGCCAACTCGAAAGAGCCCTCGGTTCTGCGCCGCCTCCTTGCCGCCGAAGACCTGGGTACCCTCTTTTTAGCGCGTGAAAACGCCCATCATTTTAAGAAGCGCTGGATATCCTTTGGGGCCAAGGTAGAGGGGAAACTCCATGTCGATTCTGGCTGCGAAGGATCCATCCTCCTTAAGGGGAAGAGCCTCCTCCCCGCTGGCCTGTGCTCCGTAGAGGGAGACTTCAGCCAGGGCGCGGTGGTAAGCGTTCACTCTCTCTCCGGCCGTGAGCTAGGCCGCGGAATGGTCAACTACGGCTCCGCGGAGCTGGAGCGGATCAAGGGGCATAAAAGTGAGGAAATCGCCGGAATTCTGGGAGAAAAAACATACGACGAGGTGATCCATCGCGACCACCTGGCGCTCTTGGTCTAGGGGGAAAACGTGGATATAGAATTGATTGCGCGCAAAGCCAAGCAGGCATCCTTAAGCCTGGGGGCAATGAGCTCGGAGCAAAAGAACAGAGCCTTGGCAGTTGTCGCTCAGGCCCTGGAGGCATCTGCCAAGGACATCTTTGCCGCCAATGCCCTCGACTTAAGCGATGCCCAGGCCCAGGGCCTGGCCAGCCCCCTTGTAAAGCGTTTGCGCTTTGACCGCAGTAAACTGGATGAAGTCCTCGCCGGTATCCAGTCCCTCATCCAGCTCCCCGATCCCGTGGGACGGCTCCTTGCCCAACGAGAGCTCTCCGAGGGCTTAGTCCTGCGCCAGCTCTCCTGTCCCTTGGGCCTTATCGGCATGATCTTCGAGTCCCGCCCCGACGCCCTCGTGCAGATTGCCTCCCTCTGCCTCAAGAGCGGCAATGCCGTTCTTTTAAAGGGGGGCAGGGAGGCCATGCGCACAAACGCCGCCCTCGCCGCCTGCATCGCCAAAGCTTCCCAAACCGCAAACTGCCCTGAGGGCTGGATAGCAAACCTTGAGAGCCGGGAAGAAGTGCAGGCTATGCTCAAGCTTGAGGGCATAGTCGACCTCATCATTCCCCGCGGCTCCAACGAATTCGTAAAATACATCATGGCAAATTCCGCCATCCCCGTCATGGGCCATGCCGATGGCCTATGCCACGTCTACATCGATCAAGCAGCGGATATCGATATGGCAGTGCGTGTCTGCGTGGATTCGAAAACACAGTACGTGGCCGTCTGCAACGCGGCTGAAACCTTCTTAGTGCACGCAGGCATTGCGGCCGCCCTCCTTCCCAAACTTAACCGCGCCCTCCTTGAAAAAAATGTCTTGGTGAAGGGCTGTCCGCGTACTCAGGCAATTATCGACTGCCAGGCGGCGCGCGATGAAGACTGGGACGCAGAATACCTTGACTACATTGTCTCCATTAAAATCCTCGACGATATAGAAGAGGCTATCGACCATATCAACGCCCACGGTTCTCACCATACCGACGCCATCGTCACTCGAGACGCGGCGGCTGCGGGACGCTTCCAGGCCATGGTCGACTCCGCCTGCGTTTTTCACAACGCATCCACCCGCTTTGCCGACGGTTTTAAATTCGGCCTCGGCGCCGAGGTGGGCATTTCCACATCCAAGCTTCACGCCCGCGGCCCGGTGGGGCTTGAGGGCCTTGTCATCTACAAGTGGCTCCTTGACGGCTCTGGGGATATCGTTGCCGACTTTGCCTCAGGAAGCCGCGGCTTTTCCTTTAAGGAGCTCTAAGACCCATGCTTATGTAAAAAAATCACCCAAGTCCCTAAAAGCCGTGCTATAGTGGCTCATATTTTTTTCCAGGAGTGATCATGAAACGTTGTATCGCCTGCCTCCTCCTTGTAAGTAGTCTTTTTCTCTTTGCCGGTTGCGCTAAGCAAAAGGTCATCCAGCTCTCGTATAGCATTTTCTTTCCCGCCACCCACTCCCAGGCTATCGCCGCCGCGGACTGGGCCAAGGAGATAGAGAAGCGTAGCGAGGGTAGGGTGAAGATCACCATGTATCCCGGAGAAACCCTTTCCAAAGCCCCCCAAATCTACGACGGGGTCGTCTCGGGGGTTTCCGATATCGGCATGAGCGCCTTTGCCTACACCCGCGGCCGCTTTCCCCTCCTTGAGGCGCTCGACCTTCCCTTGGGCTACCCCGACGGCCTGACCGCCACCCGCGTTGCTAATCAGATAGTAGACACCTATAAGCCGGCCGAGCTTTCAGAGGTTAAGGTACTCTACCTCCACGGCCACGGCCCCGGTATTCTGGCCTCTCGCAAGAACATAAAAACTCTCAAGGACATCTCCGCCCTCAAGATCCGCGCCACCGGCCTTTCGGCCAAGATCGTCTCCGCCTTGGGTGCGGTGCCGGTTTCCATGAGCCAAGGAGAAACCTACGAAGCCCTGTCAAAGGGCGTCGTAGAGGCGACCCTCTGCCCCTTTGAGACCCTCAAAGGCTGGAAGCAGGGTGAGGTCATCAAATACGCTATCGACACCCGGTCCATCGGCTACACAACCTCCATGTTCGCCGTCATGAACAAGGCAAAGTGGGAAGCCCTGCCTGAGGACTTAAAGCGAATATTTAATGAAGTCAACCGCGAGTGGATAGACCGACAAGGCCAGGCCTGGGACGACAGCGACACCGAGGGAGTGCAGTTTGTACAGTCACTCGGACATCCCTTTGTCGAACTCGGCGCGGCTGAGAACGCCGCCATGGTGAAGGCCGTCCAGCCCATCCTTGAGGAATACGTCACGGCTGCCGAGGCTAAGGGCCTTCCCGGTCGCAAGGTTTTAAGCGATATTCAGGAACTTCTTGCCCAGGCTCGCTAAAAATGCTGTTAGCTTTTGAGCTCTTCTACGCCTTTTTGCGCAAGCTCATCATAGCCCTCGCCATCATCTCCGGTCTGGCCGTCGTGGCCATGATCGGGGTGACGGTTGTGGACGTGGTACTGCGAATCTTCCGCACAGGAATACGCGGCGCCTACGATATCGTGCGCGTGGCGGGGGTTATCGCCATTACCTGTTCCCTGCCCTATGTCACGGCCATCAAGGGTCATATAGCCATAGAGTTTTTCTACCATCGCTTTGCCAAGCGGGGAAGACTTGCCTTAGATATATTTTTCCGCGTCATATCCTTGGGCCTCTTCGGGCTCTTGGTTTACCAAAACATCGGCTATGGGAAGATGCTCCTAGATAGCAGACAGGTCATGCCCACCTTGGCGATACCGGTGTTTTGGATTCCCTGGATGATCAGCTTTTCCTGTCTCCTCATTTTCCTTACCGTCCTTTACCACCTCTTCCACCCCGGAAAGGAGCTGATAAAACTATGAGCCCCATCCAAGCCGGCATTATTGGTTGCGTATTTCTTTTTATACTCCTCTTTTCAAGCATGCCGGTTGCCTTTTCCATGCTCGTTTCCGGCCTCCTGGGTTTTGCCCTCATCGTAAACCCCCAGGCTGCCGTTTCCATGGTCAGCGCCGAGCTCTTTGACACCTTTTCCTCCTACAATTTGACAGTCATTCCCCTCTTTGTCCTCATGGGGCAGGTGGCCTTTCACGCGGGTATCAGCACCCGCCTCTTTAAGGCCGCCCACACATGGATAGGCCATTTGCCAGGAGGCCTGGCCATGGCCACCATCGGGGCATGCGCCGGCTTTGGCGCCATCTGCGGTTCCGGTCCGGCTACTGCCGCCACCATGGCAACCGTCGCCCTGCCTGAGATGCGGCGCTACCGCTATTCTGATGAACTTGCTACGGGAACGGTTGCCGCCGGAGGAAGCTTGGGCATGCTCATACCGCCCTCCGTGGTCTTTATCGTCTACGCACTTATGACAGAGCAGTCCATCGGGTCTCTCTTTATAGCCGGCGTCATTCCCGGCATCGTCATCAGCATCCTCTTTTGTATTTCTATCTACGTACGCTGTCTGCGTCACCCCGAACTGGGTCCTAAGGGGCCGCGCTACGGCTGGAAGGAACGCTTTAAGTCTTTAGCTGGGGTTATTGAAACCCTCATCCTTTTTGGCTTTGTCATGGGCGGAATGTTCGGCGGTCTTTTTACCCCCATCGAAGCAGCCGCAGTTGGCGCCTTCGGCTCCATCCTCATAGCCCTTTTCAAGAAGGCCCTGACTCCCGCAGTCATTCGTCAATTGCTCTTGGAAACCGTGCGTACCTCGGGTATGATTTTTATCATCGTGGCCGCCGCCGTCGTCTTTGGGCGTTTCCTGGCCGTCTCCCAGATTCCCTTTGCCCTTGCCACTTGGTTCACCAACCTACCCCTGCCGTCCTATATCGTCATGGCC
Organism: Treponematales bacterium; assembly: GCA_041739325.1. Lineage (GTDB taxonomy): Bacteria > Spirochaetota > Spirochaetia > Treponematales > JBGSOB01 > JBGSOB01. Next base: position 2,741 of record JBGSOB010000032.1, on the reverse strand, counting down.
CTTATCATTCTCTTTTTTCTCTTTATGGGTTGCTTTATAGACGCCCTGGCCCTCGTGCTCTTGACTATACCAATCTTCTACCCAGTCATCCTAAGCTTAGGCTTCGATCCCATCTGGTTCGGGGTTTTGGTGGTGGTGATTACCCAGATGGGCGTTATCACGCCGCCGGTGGGCGTCAATGTCTACGTGGTATCCGGGATAGAACGCGACATCCCCATGCAAACGATCTTCAAGGGCTCCATGCCCTTTCTCTACATGCTTATCGTCTTTGCCGCTCTCTTGATGATCTTTCCGCAGATGGCGCTGTTCCTGCCGAACCTAGGCAAATAGGGGGAATGATGGAAGCCTTAGGACTCTTTAAGCGGATTCTTTTTTGCACCGATTTTTCTGCGGACGCGGCCGCGGCCTTCCGCTACGCCCTGGATCTCTGCCGGGTGAGCGCCGACGCCGAATTGACTATCTTCCACGTCATACCCGAACCGGACGCCCAATTCTGGCGCACCTACATCTATGAGCTGGACAAGGTTGATGAAAAGGCAAAGCGCGACATAGACAAGCAATTACAGGCGGACTACCTTTGTCGGATACCTGAGGGTATGCGGGTGAAGACGAAGATAGCCATCGGCGCCGAGGATGAGATGGTTTTGCAGGCCATCAAGGAAGAGGGGACTGACCTTTTGGTGATGGTACGTCCCGGCCACGGCAAACCGCCGGGAATCTTCTTTGGCGACAGGGTAAAGACGGCCGTGCACAAGGCGCGCTGTCCCGTCTTAGTCATTCCCGGCAGTTAAAAGGGTTTAAGGTTTTAGCCTCTTTTACTTGCGGTTGCGGTTCGTGTTCTTTCTTCTGTAGAGAACCAGGGCACGGCGCGCATCCTCAAAATAACCATCTTCCACCGCTACGATAAGGCCGTTCTTAGGGTCTTCGGTCATAGACTTTGAAAGCAGCTGGTAGGGTATGCCGATACTCTCCAAAACAGAGACAAAGGGATCTAGCTTTTCCTTCTTTTCAAAGGTCCACAAGGTAGTCAATCAAATTCCTCCAGGGCGAGACGCGCCACGCGCGCAGGCCACGCATAGCGGGAGAAGTATAGCACTGAGTGCCGATGCGTGGAAATAGGCTGATTCGGTAAGAAAGGTCCTTGTTTTGCATCGAAAAAGGAAGCTTGCCCGCCTTAAAAAAGCCGGGTACACTGGAGGCCTTGAAACCTTCCTGGATACTTGAATAGGGCTTCTAGGCTGCGACTCGATCTTTGACAACTAAAGAGCGGTAGCTCCTGAGAGGAGAGAGGCTCTATTACTACAATGCACGTTGGTACGATCCTGAACTAGGCCGCTTTACCACCGAAGACCCCGCAAGAGACGGCTTTGCGTGGTATGTGTATTGCAATAATAATCCGCTGGGGTATGTGGATCCGACGGGGATGGATGAATTGGCCGCTACACTTGAGGCTGGAGTTCAAGCAACACAAGGTAGCGGACTTAGTACATCTCTTCCGATTGTTGGCGCAGCTATTGTATTTGCCGTCGGAGTTGCAGATTATGCAACGGATGGAGCAATTGCTGATTGGGCCTATAATACATCTACCGCAATTGCTGATGGTGTTGTTGATACTGCAAAACATGCAGGTGATGCAATAAAAAATGGTTTTGAGAGTAGATCTGGGGGTAAGCTAAAAGCAATTCCACAATCTGGTGGGAAGCTTAGCAAAGCTGGAAATAATTCGCCGCTTAAAACACCCAAGGATAATGGATCCGACCGTCCTCCGAAACCTTTACCTGATTTAGTTATAAAAGCTCTTGTTGCAGTAGAATTAGGACTATCTAAAGTTCCAGACAATCCAGTAACTGATATTTTCAAGGGCGCATTTAATGGTGCAATGAATACACTTTTTCAAACAGATAGATTTACTAGTACAAATCCAACACAGGGATGTGTTGAGGCAATGGTAAAATATGCTGTAGGAAAAGAATTAAACATGTAGGAGTTATGATTGAAACAATTAGGTCAACAACCAAAAGATAGATACTCTTTATTGGGACAATTACTAATCAATATATTAGGTTCATTAACAATTTCTATAGTTGTTTTTGGATATCTATTTTTTCCACATAAAGGCCAATGGGCTTCGGAATTTGTATTTAGTGAGAATGAGACATTTTATATTATTGGGGGAATTTGTTTATTTCCCATAGTGGTTATAATAATCACTATGATATGGTATTTTTATCAAATAAGGAAATTGAAGCTCGATCATGGTCAGAACCGGGGTGAAAAATGAAACAACAACTGAGGTTCCATGGAATTTTAGCTCCTTATGGGTCTGTCCCCAGTCGTTTTTAAATCTCTTCGACGGCAACACGCCAGCTGCTCCTCGGTAGTCCCTCAGGTTACGCGCCCCCTCGGGGGCTATCCCCGCTCGGTAAATGCCCTTCCGCCCGGGCCGGAAGGGCATTCTCTCCCAAGGCGCCGCCGTACATGGCGGCGCTTTTTATTTACGCAGGCACTTCGCCAACGCTCCTCTTTTACGCCATGTCCATCCTGTCCACGGCGCAAAAGAACCGCGTTGACGAGGTCGGGAGTCTTCTCACTTTCATCGAGTGTCAACGCCGGTTTTAATTTTCCGCTTTTATCCGGTTAGATTTTTCCGGTTTTAGGCAAAAAATTATTCGAAGCCGACGGCTCCGACCTTCAGGCGTTCTTTCATACGGTAAGAATCCGCCTGTAAGCTCAATGTGTGG
>JBGSOB010000031.1:0-49913 GCA_041739325.1 Treponematales bacterium | reverse complement strand
CCACACATTGAGCTTACAGGCGGATTCTTACCGTATGAAAGAACGCCTGAAGGTCGGAGCCGTCGGCTTCGAATAATTTTTTGCCTAAAACCGGAAAAATCTAACCGGATAAAAGCGGAAAATTAAAACCGGCGTTGACATCATTTTTCTATGCCACCCACGCTCCTTAGCTTCTAAGAGCCCTGGCTTTCGCGCATGGCTGCTCCGGCTCACTGTCGGCGTTGTTCTAGCGGCTCCCCCACGCTTCGGCCTCCTCGCGCTAATGCGCTGTGGTGGCCTACGCTACCCCCTCGTGTGGGTTAGGGTGAAGGAGGCGGGTAGGGTACAGGAAAAAAAAAGAAAACCTGAGGCGAGCTTAGCCTTGGCCTGCCTCAGGTGGGTTTATTTGTCAAAGAACTGCGTACGCCTATTTCTTCGTAAGTGCTTGAATGTAGAATTTTAAATTTTGTTCAGATCCTTCTTCATAATATTTCATGACCTTTGCAATAGGGAAAATCATTTCGTGAGTTTCTTCATCGTATAGTACTGCTGCAACTCCTAATGAATCACCGTATGCCTTAATCTTTGGGTTAAGAGTCTGTGCGGCTTTTGTGTCGTACCAATGGAATGATTTATTACTAGCATGTTTGATAATTTCACCGATATATGCGCCAGTTCTAAGGAATATTCTATCTAGATGATCCTCATGATCTGAGATCGATTTTATATGATCTATAAAGTCCATAACAACTTGAGAGCTATCAATGGTATAGTTTAGATCATACTTCTCAAGGAACTCTTCCTCGAAAGTAGGATTATCAGTATCGGCCCAAAGCATTTTAGAAAGTTCTTGTAACGCTGCGTCTGAGTTTTTAGTACTGGCCATTGAATATTCTCCTTCGACTTACTGTATTGAAAAAGACGAGATGGCGTCAACCATATTGCATTTTATAATTTACTAAGGTTTATAGGTGGTGCAATTGTTTTTGGTTGTGCAAATGGATCTGTTAGACAAAGGGTGAAATCTCCAAAATAATCAATGCCAATAAGAACTCGTGCATCTCTATCTGATTCGATTGAAACACTGGGGTCCTCAGGATTTTCCGCAAGGAGATAGAGTTTTCCATCTCCTACAGGCTCTGTAGAATACCATGAAACACGGTTAAGTGCAGCTTCAGACAAAAAGTCGATTAGCGTCTTAGAAAAAAAGTTGCACCAATATATGCCAGGTATACGTGTTAATAATGTTCCGGTTATTGCACGTCCTCGAGACATTTCGGAAATGCTCCCATGGACAGCTTTAAATTGAACAATCAAATCTTTGAAAATATTTTGTACCATCGAAGTTAGTCCAAAATTGTCCTTGTATTCAAAGAACAATGTTAGACTATTCACTCTTGCGGGTGTTCCCTTATGCCAAGTTAAACAATATTTAATTTTTGGTTTCTTTCTTTCTGCGCTAATATAGCCGCGAATAAAGCCGTTGACATTCGATGGATTTATCCACAAATTACGCGCTTCCTCTATTGAATATGGTGTTTTTAGTGGATCGTATAAACCTATTTTTTCAGGAAGTATATCATATTTTTCCATTATGCAAAAAAAATTGTCAATATGATCAGTGCTTGATATGTTTTCTGCTGTGGATATATTTAACCTGATAGACTTCATAGTATCTCCTACGGGTAAATTTTGGTATATTGGCCATCAGATGATCTTTTCAAAACCTGACCACCATTGTTACTAATACCATCTAATACTCCTTGATCGATACTCTCATTTTTATCGCTTACAATGAGTGTTAATGGTTTTCCTTGGTTATTGAAAGTCTTCATTTGAGGTGTATTTTTCACATTCTTACAATCTTTGATTTCAACGATTTCCTTATCTGATATGCTATCTGGGATGTGATATCTAGATGGATCGCCAGTTCTCTCCAACCTTACTTGTGTTCCTTCCCCGCCATTTTTTGTAAGGCCTCTTTCTTCAAGTACTTTCTTTTCAAATTCTTGCCCTCTTTTAAGTTGCTCAGGTTGCATTTTTTTGCTGTCGATTTCCCCACTATCACCCGCATTTGGCATTGGCGTCGGGACAGGTTCTGCGGGTGTAGGCGTTTTTACTACATCCGGCCCCCCTCCTCCTCCGCTGCCAGAACCGCCACCACCGCCACCACTACCACCGCCGCTATTGGCGCTTGCCCTATTGCTGTCTTTTTCTGATGTTTTGGGTCCGGTGTATACTCCCGGTACGGCTGCACCCATGGCAATCACGGTGCTCTGGTTCATCACGCCGGTGTCGTCGCAGCTTGATGCCATGCTTGTTAGGGTCGCCGCTTCCTTGTTGTTGATCTTTACCGTTGAGCATGTGCCTTGAGTGATCTCTGCTTCGTTCTTAGGCGGTTTCTGGAAGGAAATGCCCGGTGGCGTGGGTAAATGGTTTGGCGGGTTGTTGTGGGCTTTAGAGCCCTTTGTGGCTGCGGCCTTCGTGCCAATCTTGACGTTCTGCGAAAGCTCAGCGTCCAGCTTTCCAATAAAAGGATGGGGGAGGGGGGTGGGCACAGGGGCGCCAGGCGGGGTAGGTACCATGACAATGTGCATGTCAACGCCCACTACCTGGTCGTTCTGCGCGGCAATCTGCTTCATTCCGGCGGTAACCCCGCCGGATCCGTCAAGTTTTATCTGGCTGCCCTTGATCTCTACTTCTTTCTCGGCCTTGAGCTTTATGCTCTGGCCGCTTTCTAGCTTCACGCCGGCGGCGCTTAAGGAGAATTCTTTCTCGCAGTCAATGGCCAGCTCGTTAGTGTCTATCTCAAACTTCTTCTTTGTCGTTATCTCTATGTCGCCTATTTCGTTGCTTATGGAAAGCCCAAAGCGCGATATAGACAGGCTCATGTCTCCGTCGGGGCTCGATATTTCCAGCGTTTCAAGCACCATGGTGTCGTCAAAGCTAATGCGGAAGCCTGCTTTGCTAAAGAAGAACTTTTCGTTGTTGCGTGGCTTGGCGTCTAGGTCGGCGCCGGTGGTGGGGGTGTACATGGAGCCTAGGGCTACGGGGCGGTTGACTGAGCCGCCTACGAAGGCTAAGAAGACTTGTTCGCCCACGGCCGGAAGGATGAACCAGCCTTGCTCGGGGCCGCCATAGGGGCGCACCAGGGGTATCCAATCGGTAACGGGTTGGCCGGGAACCAGGATCATCTTTACTTTGAGGCGTCCCATGCCGTCGGGGTCGGTGTTGTCTTCTACGATGCCTAAGGAGACTACCTCTCCGGATTCTGGGGGCGGGGTTGTGATCTTTGTGGAGGGGTCGAAGGGGTCGCCTTCTATGGAGCTTATTTGGAATAGTTCGGCAAAGTCAAACACGCTGCTGCCTGCCCTAATTCAGCTTAATGGAGGAGCCCTTGGCTTCGATGTCCGCGCTCGCCTTGAGGTCTAGGCCTGCTTTGGACTCTATCGATACGCCCTTGGCTTCGATCTTGGCGGCGCCCTTTGCCTCTATGCTCACTTCCTGGGCGCTTATGCTCACCTTTTTCTTGGAGGAGAGGCTTATGTCCAGTACGGTTTCGAGGGTGACTTTCTTTTTATCTAAGTCGAACTCAAAGCGCGTTTCTGAGTCTGAGGATATGAGTTGGAGTTTTTCCGCTCCGTCTGAGTCGTCAAAGATCAGGCGCATGCCGGAGCGGGAGCGGTAGAACTTTAAGTTGTTCTTGCCGTCTGCGTTTAGGTCTGAGCCTGAGTTTTCTTCTGTCTTGGGGGGTTTGCGGGCTTCGTTCCATACCCCTCCCATGACTACGCCGTGTTGGTGCTGGGGGTCTAGGAAGGCTACCAGTACCATGTCGTCTACGTCGGGTAAGAAGAAGAAGCCGGATTCTGCGCCGGCCTGCATGGTTAAGACGGGGATCCAGGGGGTAACGTTTGAGGTACCGGCGGAGTCTATGGCTACCTTAACTCTACCGAGTTTGTCGGGATCTTGGTTGTCGGAGACGATGCCGTAGAAAAATACTTGGTTCGCGCTCATTGTCACCCCACTTTACGACTTCTGTCCCATTCTACCCCGCTATCGGGAAAAATCAAGTTGTTTTTGTGGCTTAGCTTTGTAAAAAGGGGAAAAAATGTGCTGCCTTCATCTTTTTTTCCTGAAGGGGGGTATTTTCTTCTCTATGTCTGGAGTTTTTTGAGGTCTATCCTCAATATATTCCTGCTCTCTCGTGGGGATGGTGAGGCGGTTTATTTAAGTTTTGGCTTTCTTGCTCCGATGAGAAAAGAAATGTGTAAAATTCGCAAAAAAACTTGCACGCGCATAAAGCTTGTGATACCGTGTGCTATGATGGGCGTGCAACAAATGTGGTCTATCAACTATAAAATGAAGTGTATAGGTGATTAATGTCGAATAGTCGGAGCATCCTTGGTTCCGGTTTTGCTTTTCCTCCTCAGCTTGCCGCAAATGGGGGGATCGCGATGTCGGACGACGAAAAATCGGTGCGTGAATCCATCTCTATCATCCTCGGAACCACTCCGGGGGAGAGGGTCATGCGTCCGGATTTTGGTTGCGCCGTCAACGATCTCGTCTTTGCCCCAAACGATTCCCGTACCCTAGACCTGGCTTGTCACCATATTGAGCAAGCCCTTATCCGTTGGGAGCCACGTATTATCCTTGAGGGGGTGGAGGCCTCCTACGACACGGAGGACGATACTCGTCTGAACGTGAACATCAAGTTCCTCATCAGGTCCGTAAATAGTTACTTCAACATGGTCTACCCATTCTTCCTGGAGCGTGGAGAAATTGATACCCAGTCCCAATTTGGATGACAGAACTTACCAGGACATAATGTCCGAGGCCAAGCGCCTTATTCCTCGATATTGCCCGGAATGGACGAACTATAATCCTACCGATCCCGGCATGACCCTCCTCGAGCTCTTTGCGTGGATGACGGAGATGACTATCTACCGCATCAACAAGGTGCCGGAGAAGACCTATCTTGCCCTTTTGGACATGATGGGGCTGTCCCCGACCCCTCCGCAAGCGGCTAGGGCTATCCTGCAGTTCGCGCCGGTGGAGGGCTATAGTAAGCCTATCCGCGTCCGCAAGGGTTTGCAGGTGTCGGTGGGGGGCTCGGGTGACGGCCAGCCTATTATTTTTGAGACGGAAAAAGACCTTACGGTCAACCCCAACTCCCTTGCCGCCTGTATCGCCACTTCCGGGGGGCGGATTTCGGACTATGGCTCCCTCCTTTCTCCTTCTAAGGGCGGTTTTCCCCTCTTCGGCGGCCAGGATCTTATTGAGCGCTACATCTATATCCACGAATCGGCCCTCGGTTTCCTGGCTGAGCAGAATGTGGTAAGCATTACCTTCGCCACTTCTCGTAAGCTCTCCAGCGTCAACGAGGAGCTCACGAATTTTCTGGCTTGGGAGTATTGGAACGGGCAGAAGTGGTTGCCGGTTGCGGTACGTGGGGCGGCGCCGGGGGAAAAGAGGCAGGATAATCAGGTCTTCGTGGAAGGGCCACTGGATATCGCCCCCTTTACGCTGGAAGGTCGCGAGGGCTGGTTCCTGCGCGCATCCCTGACTGAGCTACCTGGGAGCCTGCGCGCCTTCGACGTGGAGCGGGTCTTGGTCAAGCTCATCTTCAAGGGTGAGGGGCTCAATCCGGATCTCTGCTTGTGCAATACGGGGAACATGGTGTTCCAAGAGCTGGATATCAATAAGGATTTCTCGCCCTTCGCTGAAATTCCTAAGTATAATGACATCTTCTATATCGCCTCCGACGAGATCCTGGCTAAGGAAGACGCCCGCGTCATCTTGAGTTTTGCCTTGGCTGAGGGAGACGCGGCGGCGGAGCCGAATGAGGACTTGGTTCTCAAATACGAGTTTTTTAACGGGCGCGAATGGGCCTCCCTTGGTGAGTCGCACGCAGGCCGGAAGGCCTTCGACGCAGGCAGGTGGCGCTTCTCGGACGCTACCGAGGCCCTAACCCAGAGTGGTGAGGTTTCCTTTGACCGGCCTTCGTCTATGCGCAAGGCGAGCGTCAACGGGCAAGAGGCCTGGTGGATCCGCGTGCGTATCGCGGCCGGCAATTTTGGAACCGGCGGCCAGTATGTTCAAGATGAGCATGGTGGCTGGTCTTGGGCTTTCGAGAAAGCGGTCAAGGCGCCGCAGTTGAATCGCGTGAGGCTCCGCTACGATGCTCGCAAGAAGGCGGCTGAGGGTGTCTGGGCTTATTACGACTTCGGCCTCAAGAATTTAGGGCCGGCTTTCGCGGCAAATGAGGCCCTTGTCGCCAAGGGCGACCTTCCGGAATCGGTGAGCGTTTTCGTCATCCGCTCGGAAACGGTTCCGGTTACCTACTTTGGCTTTGAGCGTCCCTTTGCGGATGGTGATTTTTCCCTCTATTTCAGGCTCCTCGACCACGGCGCCCGGGTGCGCGCGGGGTGGGTTACGGATTCCGGGCCTCGTTCGCGCCGCGCCCGTCGCGCCCTCGCCCTCTCCTGGGAATACTGGAATGGGGCTTCCTGGCAGACCTTGGACGCGGAGGATTCAACGGATTCTTTCCACGAATCCGGCTTCATTTCCTTTCATGCCCCGGCCGACATGGCCAGCCGTCCCGAATTCGGCAAGAATCTGTATTGGCTTCGTCTTGCCTTTAATTCAGGGAGTTTTGAATCTGCCCCTCAAATTAGCCGCGTCCTCTTGAACTGCGTTACGGCATTGAATTGTCGTACCTGGTTCGATGAGGTTCTCGGCGCTTCCAACGCCGGTCTCCTCCAAGAGTTCAAGCTTTTGCGCGAGCCTGTCCTTCCGGGTATGGAACTCATGATCCGGGAAGACGCCCTCCCTCCCTCGCGCGAGCGCGACCTCATCATCGGAGAGGAAGGGGAGGGTGCTATCCAGTCGGCGGATGGCTCGGACTCAGGGGAAATCTGGATTCGCTGGCATGAGGTTGAGAGCTTTAATATGTCCAGCCCCATATCCCGCCACTACACCATAGATTACGGTAAAGGCGTCATCCATTTTAGCGATGGCGTCCGTGGCATGGTGCCGCCGCGCATCAAAGCTAATATTAAGGCTCGCTGTTACCGCGTCGGCGGTGGAACCCAGGGTAATGTTGCCCCGGGAACTATCAGCGTTATGCGGGATAATGTTGCCTTCATAGCCGGGGTGCACAACCCCTTTGCCGCCGAGGGTGGGGCAGACCTTGAGGATATGGAGAGCTTAAAGTCCCGCGCCGCCGGCATTTTCAAGAGCATGGATCGCGCCGTCACCCGGGAAGACTACGAATGGCTTGCCCTTGAGTCTTCTTCGTCGGTAGCCCGCGCCCGCTGCTTGCCGCGCTGTGGCACTAAGGGTGAAGTTGTCGTCATTGTCGTGCCCACCGCCTCGACGGTCGCCGGGGACAGCGCGGATAAGCCCATTCCCAGCCCCGAGCTCTTACGCCGCGTCAGGGAGTACCTGGACGAAAGGCGCCTCATCGGCACGCTCTTGCGGGTTGAGGGGCCTGTCTATCGTCCCATTGCCTTGCGCGTTCGTCTGGCTATCAAGAAAACCTGCTCTGACGTTCAGGCCCTCAAGGATGAGGCTGAGCTTAGGATTCGCCGCGCCCTTCATCCTATCTCAGGCGGGGAGGGCAAGGGCTGGCCCTTCGGAGTTCCCCTTACGCCGGCGGCCGTTTTCGACGCCCTCGAAGGCTTAACGGGCCTCCACCATGTGGAAGAGGTGTCTTTAGTAGATACCGTGCTCGGAAAAGACGTGGAAAAGGTGCCCTTAGGGGATGATGAGCTTGTCCATCTGACATCGGTTTCCCTCGATGCGAGGAAATTCGAATGGTAAAAAGCCCCCAATCCTCCATTTTAGGAACGGCTTTTAATCTCTTTCTCGATCTTCCCGGCCTCGCGCTCGAGGGCGAGTCTGTTCTTCCCATCGTTGCCGTTACTGAGGTAGCCGATAAGAGCGCTACCTGTGCCTGGGTTCGGAGCCTCAGGCAGGCCGAGGAGCAGGCGCGTGGCGAGGCCGTTCGCGTGCTCAAAGACCCCGCTGGCGCGGAGGAAGAGGTGCTTACCCCCTATCCGGCCCTTTGGGACGTGGAAATAGCCTTTGCGCCCAAGGGGACTGAGTATCAATCGCTCTTGTGCAGTCAGGCTGCCTTGCTTAGAATTATAAAGGACAACCCAAGTCTTCCCCTTGGCGGTTGGTTCGGGCAGGATGACGGCACGGCGGCTTTGTCACTCCTTAGGCAGGACGATTCCTTGCGCCAGGAGGCGGCCTCCCTTGTCGGCCAAGCCTCTGCCGGCCTGGCCGCCTCGGTTGTCTTGACGGTAGGTATAGAGTCGAGCTTGGTCAAGCGCTTTAAGCGCGTAGATGAACGTAAACTATCAGCGGAGCGCATGCGGCCGCAGAATCCCAAATGAGAGTAGGAAGGTAAGGGTCTATGTCGAATTATCAAACGCCTGGTGTCTATGTGGAGGAAGTCGAGTCTGGTTCGAAGCCCATCGAGATGGGCGCGACCAACATCGTCGGATTCCTGGGGATCGCCGAGAAGGGGCCGGTTAACGACCCTACCCTCGTGACGAATTGGACGCAGTACACGAAGATCTTCGGTAGCTTCCATACTGGTGGCTGGTTGGCTCACGGTGTCTACCAGTTCTTCCAGAACGGCGGTACCAAGTGCTTCATCAACAACCTAGCCGAACCCGTCGCGGCAAAGCCCGCTCCCGGCAAACCTGCCGAGAAGGGTCCGGATGGAATGGATGTTAAATCGGATTCCAAGCCCAAGGTGGAAGAAAAGCCGGTAGTCATCCAGAATCCCCCGGAGCTTACGAAGCTCATTATCGGTAAGGACGAGGGTCCGGGTAAAAAGAGCGGTCTCTTCGCCCTTGAGGGCGTTCCCGACATCTCCATCGTCTGCGCCCCCGGCGTATGCGAACCCGCGGCCGTTGACGCCATCCTCTCCCACTGCGAGAGAATGCGCTTCCGCGTCGCCATCCTTGACGCCCCCGAGACAATCGAGAAGGGCCTGGATACCATTCCCATGCCGCGCGATTCGACCATGGGCGCCTATTACTTCCCCTGGATCAAGATGTACGACGTGGTGCAGGACAAGGAAGTTTACGCTCCCCCCTCAGGCGGCGTCGCCGGCATCTACGGTCGCGTCGACAAGGCTCGCGGCATCCACAAGGCCCCTGCCAACGAGATTTTCCGCTGCGCCACTGACCTCAAGTACGTTCTTACGGACGCAGAGCAGGAACTGCTCAACCCCAAGGGTATCAACTGCATCCGCAAGTTCTCCGGCCGCGGCATTCGGGTATGGGGAGCGCGAACCTTCTCCTCCAACCCTGAATGGCGCTATATCAACGTGCGGCGTCTTTTCTGCATGGTCGAGCAGGCAATCCAAGACGGGACCAACTGGGTGGTTTTCGAACCGAACACCCGCGCCCTGTGGAAGCTCATCGTGCGTAACCTCACCGCTTTCTTGCTCCGCATCTGGAAGCAGGGCGCCCTCTTTGGCGATACCCCGGAAGAAGCTTTCTACGTGCGTTGCGACGACGAGCTTAACCCGCCGGAATCGATAGACGCCGGCTATGTAGTCTGCGAGGTGGGCATCGCTCCCGCCAAGCCGGCTGAATTCGTGGTCTTCCGCATTTCGCAGAAGGCACTTGGTGGCGACGAATAAATACCGCCCGTCCGCGTATGCGGACGGTTTAATCCCCTAGGGAGAGGAGAAGAGAATGGCAGATTATAGAACAACGATGAAGACCAATTTCAAAGTGCAGATCGACGGTATCGATTACGGGAACTTCGTGTCGGTTACCGGTCTGGGTGGAACCGCCGAGATCACTGACGACGTGGGTGGTATGGACAAGAATGCCCGCAAGATCCCCGGAAAGGTAAAGTACGAAGTGGTTTGCCTCACCCGCAACTCCGATCCCAAGGACAAGGTCCTCAAGGATTGGTGGAAGACCGTCGAGCGCGGCGACCCCGAGCGCAAGTCCGTTTCCATCGTCTATTTCGACAGGGACGGTACCTCTGAGGTAGCCAGGCGCAACCTTATGTCCTGCGTGCCCTGCGGCTGGGACATCTCCGACCTCAACGCACAGGAAGCCGGCAATTTGACCGAGAGCATCTCCTTAGTGTACGAAGACGCGGAGTGGGCATGATTTCGAAGGGGGGGCGCCCCCCTTCTTGGGGGAACGCCTCCTTTTTTGGCTTTCTAGACGTGAGTCTTGTTCTGGAATTTTTACAAATCCGAGGGCCCGGCATGAGTCGGCGCCTCTCTTGGTAGGGTACATGAAACCGAGTAGATTACAAGCCTTGGCGGTTCTTTCCGCTATTGTTGTTTCCTTTTTCTTTTCACAAACTTTAGTGGCGCAAGACGCCAAGCAGGCCAGCGCTGGCTTGGCTGGTGTGATGGGTGCACTTTCCGGGAAGGATAAAGAAGCGCCCACTCTGATGGGACGCTTTGAAGCCCTCCCTGAATCCTTGCCTTCCATCGCCATCGTACCCTTCAGCGCGGCCTCCTATCTTGGTCCCCAATTTGCGGAACAGGCTCAGGCCGTCTTCGTCAAAACCGTCATAGACCATAAAGCGTATAGGCCCTACAGCCTACGAGATTGGATGACGACGAGCTTCGGCAAATCGAGAGCGGATAGCTATAGGGATGTCGCGCGCGCGGCTAAAACCCAGCGCTTACCTGCTAAATTCATCATAACCGGGAAATTATTCAAAGTAGGCAGACGGTATGTGCTGCGAATCAGCCGTTATCCGACTGATTCATCCACCGATCCCGACTATTTTATGCGTAGCTTTTCTGATACCAATGATATGAAGATAAAGATGCGCACCCTCGTGGGAGAGATGGTACAACGCCCGCGGCTGGAGACGGAGAAGTCTCCCTTCAAGCAACGCATCACGATTAATAAACTTAAAACTGAATACATATCATCCTCACGCCTGGCAAACGGTGAATATTATTTCAATAATGTTCCTTTCATGAGGCGCGATGGCTTGGATTACAAACCGGATGACGATTTCATCTCCGATTTCTTGGCATATTCCCTGCATGTGAGCAGGTTGGCGGACGTTTCATTCCCCGAGGCTCCGGATTACGTCACAAACGCGAATAAGCCCGGAGATTATACCGTAAGCATGAGCCTGACCGTGACAAAGCCTATTTCCATATTGAAAATATCTTTGTTTGATTCCGATTCTTCAAGAAAAATATACTCCTACGACTATACGTTTAGAAGTTTCTCCCATGACGGTCTTGCCAGGGAAATGCGTGAAGCGGCGCGCAGGATTTTGATAACGATAACTAGCGACAATGAAAAGCTTCTTGTAGGCACTAGCACCTATTCACGACAGCCTGGGCTTGATATCTACTGTGAAGGTTACTATATGGGTAGTTCAATGGTTAAACAGATGCTACCCAACGGCCTCAATACCCTGAGCTTCCATCCCTGGGATTGGTCGGGTAAGCAAGGCGCACAGAGCGGGATATTCGCGCCGCTGGGGCTGGTTATTGACCCCTTCGGAAAGCCGTTTAAGATGAAGAATTCGGAGATTCAATACCTAAACGCCCTGAAAATGCGATCCGTAGGAGGCTCAAGATGAGCATCAAGAGAAAAGCCGGAATCCTAGCGGCCTTTTTATTATTAGTGCTCAGCGGTTTTTCCTGCGTGACCAATGATGCTTTCGTCCTTGTCGAGATGGTTCCTGAAAAGATAGAGCGCAGACCCGTAATACCTGCCGACAAAAAGAAGGTCGTTCAGGGGCGTATTCTCGAAATTATCGAGGACAAGGGCGTGCAAAAGGTTATCTTCGTGCGCTTTACCGGTTCTAAGCCTCCGGTTGCCCGGCAAGAAGGCGATATTTGGGCAGACCAGTCCATGTCGCAGAAAATCGGCCAATTCCGCGTCTTGGAAGTCTATCAAGACTCGGTACGGGCACAGGTACTGGACCTGACCTTTAAGATAAATGCCAAAACGTCCGCTGTCAGCTACGAGACTTTGGCGGACTAGGGAGAGGTAATGTCCCATTTTACCACGGTTAAGACCGGGCTCAAAGACGTAAACATCCTCAAAAAGGTTATTGAGCGCAAGGGCTGGTCCCTCACCGAGGCTGAAGTGGGGCAAAAGGTTCTCGTCAAGGGGTGGGAAAAGCGTACCTACGAGGCGGACATGCAATTCTCCGTTGGTTGCTCCTATGGCATTGGCGTAACTGTCGAAGAGAATGGTGATCTGCGCTTGGAGGCTGACTGGTGGGCCATAGAGACTTTTACCGAAAAAACTCAGCAATCGATTATTGACGAGATCACCCGTGAATACGCCTACGTAACCGTCATGGATAAGGTGCATAAGCTGGGTTACGACGTGGTTGAGGAAAAGGTTGGAGCGAGTCAAGAAGTCCGCATCCTCTTGAGGAAGTGGCAATGACGGCCGCAGCTAGCGATCTTGATCAGTATGTTGGACTCAATGTTTTCGACGCCCTCAAGCGCATAGAAGCCAGTGGTTTGTCGCTTGGCGAACTTAGCTATGTTGACAGCAACGTTCGCAGACTGACCGTGTTGGATATCGAGCCAAAGGCGAAGGACAGCCCCTGTGTTGACCTCACCGTGGCTGGGCTTAATCCGGTACGCTATCTTCCCTCGCTCTATAACTCAAACGATTTTCTTAAACGCATGCTCATGGTTTTCCAGCACGTGTCATATGGAACTACCACGATCATGGACAATCAGTACCGCTATTTTACGCCGATGGAAGCCCCCATGGAGTTCGTCCGTTGGATGGCTTCATGGTTTGGCGTTAGCTTGGATACCGCCGAAAACGATGAGTCCACGCGGCTTCTCGTGCAATACGCCGTGCCGCTTTTTCGTCGCCGGGGTACCGCTTCCGGCTTGCGCACCATTTTGAAAATCGTTACCGGCATTGAGCCTCAAATACTTGAAAACACCATGCCCTACGGCCCTTACGTCATTTCCGGGTCTGCGATAGACGCGCACGTGCTAGACGAGCGCACCGCCAGGTCCTACTTTACCGTTCATTTTCCCGTTCCGGAAGAAAAGATGGGTAAGGAAAGGGTCATGCATATTTCTAAACTCATACAAGATGAAAAGCCGGCGCATACCGAGTGTTTCGTAACCTTCCAGGCTCCGGAAAAGGCCGCGCGTAAAACAACGACGATAGACGACTCAACCATCATGGGCCAAGATGATGGAATCATTTTTTGATAGGAGCTGGGAATGGCTGAGCAGGATCTAGATTTCAATAGAGCGAACTTCTTCCCCGGGATGTTGGCCACGCCCAAATTCTGGAACGATATGCAAGGATACCTCTATCAAAAGGAACAGTTCCATAATAAAACCTTCCATGGGCAGGGGGTTATCCCCGGGGTCGCGGAATCCTTAAGGATAGAGACTTTATCAAAGGGGAGCGGGGTCATTACCCTCGTCGTTCAGCCCGGTGTCGCTATTGACGGGCATGGGCGGGCCGTGTACCTCACCCAGCCGCAGGCCGTCATTTTGGATTACCGCAAGTTTAAGATACCCGGCACGGTCTATGTAGTCATCAGCTACAACGAGAAGTTGCTCGATTATTTCCAGAACCAAGAATTGCCGGATTTACAGGGCTACCAGCGCCGGTTCGAGACCGCGTCAGTCGATATCGTTTCGGATATCAAGGACCCGCTTTCACAGGTTGAGCTTTCGCGGGTGTATCTGCAGGAAGATGAAAACGGCGAGATTCGCGAGGTTAAGCAGGCGGATAATTTCGCGTCCCCCGGAGCGAACGCCTTGGACATACGCTACGTAGGCTACGTTACCCCCGCTCGGCAGGCTATGTCTCCCCACTTGAAGGAGTTTTTCGTCGAGCTTCTGGACGCTACCCGCAACACTGCCAGCGCAGCCTACGACGCCATGCCCATGCCCGGCCTTCGAGAGCTGCAGACCGTCTCCATGACGGGAAAGATGCTCGTTCAGTGCGGCGACGTGAGCTTCGGAGACCTTATCCACGTTCTTTATCCGCTTTTTGACATCAATAACCAAGTGCTCCAGGAGATGATGGACCACGAGCGCGAGGAAGAAAAGCGCTTCTTCACTGGTAAGCCTGAGTTCGAGTCCTTAAAGAGCGCCGTCTTCCAGATGGGCGACCAAATAAAATATTTCGACCAGAAGTATGAATCGCTGGATTCCATCATGGCCTGCCAACGCCAAGTCATAGATGCCATCAAAGGATTGATGATATCCAGGCAGGTCAGCCTGGAATCCATCTCGCTTATCAGCTACGACCTCCCGAGGGTTCTCCTGGTAGAGGACGAGAGGTACACCCTGGTAGACTTCCTGGACATGGGACACAAGGAATCCGTACTGGCTCACGGCTTGGAATTCATCGAGTCCAAGGACGTGTCGACCGTCAACCAATCCGCCACCTACCCGGACGGGGTCATCGTCAGGGATACCCTCAAGCGCTATGTCGGCGGTGTGGCGCGCTTCAGCTTGAAGAATATCGTTAAGCGTAGGAAGCTTATGCTTATCCGGCGCACCGACATCTATCACGGCAGCTATTCCGTTGACGTGAGTATGAACGATAATTCCAGCCGCTCCATGATGGTGGACGGAGCCGACACCAAGAATCGTTGGAGAAATTTGATCGTCTCATTTAGCGAGGACGAAGTCTTAGACAATATGGCCTCGATCGAGTTCCGTATCGGCGATAAGGGCCGGGACAACATGGGACGGATCTGGGCCTACCAGTGCCTGTAGGGGGTTTGAATGTGGATTTTTAAGCGTAGAATTTGCCCGGCTGGTCACCTCTTGGATCCGAGTTGGCCCGCATGCCCGGTATGCATTTCCCCCATGCGGGGCTGGCTTGTCCGTCTGCAATCGGAAAACGCCGACGTAGTGGACGCAGTCTATCCGCTTCACCAGGGTAAGATGAAGGTTGGCTCCGGCGGAGATTGCGAAATTCGCATTACTCGCGGCAACCTCGGGCGCCATCACGCCTTGCTTAAGCTGGATCGCGGAACGTGCAACGTTTCCGACCTTGGCTCCGAGCATTCTATTCAAGTCAACAATCGGGACGTCGTCAACCACACCCTCATCGACGGTGATATCCTTCGACTGGCGGAGATCGAATTCAAGGTGAAATTGATATGAGCAGGCAAGGAAATATCGTTATTCGCGGAGCCGCTATACTACTTGTGGGTCTTTCTCTCCAGTTCTCCCTATTTTCGCAAACGGAAGTGGTGGATGGAGAGGAATCGCCGGCAGAATCTCTTGGGGTGCAAATAGAACAGATCTTCTCGGAAGATTACCCCAATATGAAGGCCTACGTGGCTGTTGAAGACGCGGAAAAGCGCCCCATACCAACCCTGGTGCGGGGAAATTTCACCGTGTCGATCGATTCAGTCGAGCAAAAGGGCAATTTCAAGGTTACGGGTTTTCAATACACCGAAGCCCCTGTCTCCTATTTCGTCCTCCTTACGGTGAACGGGCTTTTGGAGGGCGAACCCATCGCCTACCAGCGCTCGGCAGTGCTTGAGCTCATTGACCAGATGCGTGACAAGGATACCTTGTCGCTGTACTTGGTTGGTGAGCAGCCCAAGATCCTTTTTGAGAATGTCGCCAAACCCAAACTCGATATGGGATTGATTACCGGCATAGAGGTTGACCCGGAGAACGTTTCCAAGCTCTACGACTCGGTGGCGGCGATAGTTCCGCGGCTCAAGCAAGCCCCTAACGAACGCCGGGCCCTCATTCTCTATTCTGACGGCCGCGACCAGCAGAGCCGCCGGACCCATGACGAAACGGTCCGCCTCCTCAATCAGAATTCGACATCTCTACACACCATCGGTATACGTATCCTCGGTGGCGCGACCCTCTCCGCCCTTGATAGGCTCTCTCAATCTACCGGCGGACGTTACTATTTCTCCACCTTTGCGGATAAGATCCTCCCGAATACCAACCTTCTGGTGCGCAGGCTCATGCAGAGCTATGTCATCCAGTTCAAGGCTTCCGGAGTTCGGGCGGATAACGACTACCACGAATTCGTGGTGTCTGCCCGCGACGATGAGATGCGCGGCAAGGGTTCGGCTATTTTTATCGCAAAAAGGGTTCCGCTCTCCCTTTATCTGCAGATCATTTTAATAGTGCTTTTGATCCTGGTTATCGTCGGCGCCGTGCTATTCTTGCTTTGGCAGAGTAAAAAGCGCCGCGTTAAGATGGGAATCACGGCACGGCGTTGCCCCGACTGTGGGTCACGCATGAAGGACGATTGGGAAAATTGCCCCTTCTGCGCATATATACCCAACCTCAAGAAACGGGCGTTAAAGAAGAAGGAAAAGAAAAAGAAGGGGAAGGTCGCCTAGGATGTCATCAGCTCAGTCCGCTTCCATACCACGTCTCCCCGGGGTCTATCTCGCGGACCGCGACCGGCACGATTCATCGATGAAGATGGATCGTTCCTGCGTCGTCGGCTTCGTGGGACTCGCGGAACGTGGTCCAGTGGACGAGCCGGTGCGTTGCAGGGACTTCAACCATTACTTAAAAACCTTTGGGGGCTTTGCCGGTCCCGGCCACCTTGCCCATGCCATACACGGTTTTTTTACCTCAGGCGGGAAAGAATGCGTTGTCGTGAGAGTGGCCCACCAGGGCGGGGATGACGGCGCATGCCCTTCTTCCTTAGTTCTTCCGGGGAGGGAGCACGAGGACGCTTTTAAGCTCAAGGCATCCTCCCTGGGCGTGTGGGGCAACCGCATGACGGTAAAACTTTGGCACGCTACTGCCGCAAGAATGCCCCTTAGCTCCCTTGATCAATCAGACAGTCGTACCTTGGAATTGAGAGGCTCAAACCCACTCATAGCCGGTGACTTCGTTCGCGTCCAATCGGAGGACGTGAACGCCCTTCGATTGGTTACATCGGTTGAGGACGCCAGAATAACCCTTGACCAGGAGATTCCCGGGCTAGCAAGCGCTATTGAGAAGGGAATAAAGCTTGAGCTTGTATCCGTCAACCTAAGCGTCGTTTACAGGGGAAAAACGGAGGATCATCTCGGCCTTTCCATTAACCCTCGGCGTGAAGACGGTTTCGTGGATCGCGTTAACCAGAGATCAAGCCTCATTCGAATAGAATCCTTAAAAGGTGAGTCCTCCTTCCCCTTGGAAATGGGATCGCGCAATCTTTCCGGCGGCCACGATGGCATACTCAACATAGAGCCCGGTGACTTCATCGGCGAATATCGAGAATTGGGTAGGGGTAGGGGCCTGGGGATCTTCGAGGGCATACCCGATATATCCGTTGTGTGCGTGCCGGACGCCGGTTTTTTCAGCGAGATCCTGCCAAAATCCTCGGCCTTGGATCCGATGCTTGCCGTGCAGCGCGCTATGGTAGACCATGCCGAGCGCATTCCCTGTCGTTTTGCCATTCTTGACACCCCGGACTTTGAGGACGCGGTACAGGCTACCCAGTGGGCAAAGCGCTTTGACAGCGCCTACGCCGCCCTCTACTATCCCTACGTGCTGGCCATAGACCCCGAGGATCCGCAAGGAATCCGCACCAAACGCCAACCGGTTTCCGGCCACGTGGCCGGGGTCTTTTCCGCCACGGACGCAGAATTCGGCTCCATGCGCGCCCCAGCCGGTTTTTATCTTCCCGGCGTCGTGGGCCTGGGGAGGGAGCTTGACCCGGAAGAAGCTGAATATGCCTACGACGCCAAGGTCAACACCCTAAAGCGCGTGCCCGGTAAGGGCGTTAAGGTGTGGGGTGCCAGAACGCTTTCATCCGACCTTCAGTGGCGCTACATCAACGTCCGTCGTTCTTTCTCCAGGATCAGCCAAGCTATCAAGTCAGGCATGGCCTGGGCCGTTTTTGAGCCCCAGGGACCCGGCTTACGCAAACGCGTGGTTCGCTCCGTAACCGCCTTTCTCCTTGACATTTGGCGGGAAGGCTTTTTAGTGGGTAAGACCCCGGATGAAGCCTTTATGGTGCGCTGCGACGATGAGCTTAATCCGCTTGAAAACATAGACAAAGGCATTTTGACAACCCAGATCGGCTTAGCCCTGTCCAAGCCGACGGAATTCATAGTTATCCAATTGGAGGCTGAGCGTGAAGGCTCTACCGTCGTTATCGAAGATTCCGAGGTTTGAAGGAGGTCCCCATGGCCGAGAATAAGGATCGTAAGGAAACCGCGCTCAACTGTTATTTTGCCGTTGAGATAGACGGCATTGAGACCGCCCGATTTTTCCGCTGCGATGGCCTGGAGGCCGAGACTTACGTCTATGAGGTCGAGGAGGGGGGGCGCAATAGCGGAACCCTTAAGTTCTATGGGCGCACGCGCTTTCCGAACATCGTCCTTGAGCACGGGGTTACCGACAACGAAGCCCTCTATGATTGGTACAGTAAAACCGTGCTGGAAGAGGAAAAGGTTGAGCGCAAGGATGGCTCTATCGTCCTCAAGGATTCCGGCAATAACGAGATCAAGCGATGGAATTTTTTCAGAGCCTTGCCCTGCCGATGGGTGGGGCCTCAACTGGGTGTTGAAAGCCAAGGGGTCGCGATCGAAAAGATCGAGATCGCCCATGAAGGCATCATGGTGGCTAAGTAAAGGGGGATGAGATATGGGACTGGAAAAAGCCGTCATAACGAACATAGACACGAACGATGAGTTTGAGGTCCTCTTCAACCCCAAGGAGTACATTATAGAGAAGAAGACCTCCTGGAAAGAACAGGAGATCTTCGGTCTCGATTCTCCCGCCGTGGAATTCACCACCGGTGAGCGCAAGCGCCTGTCCATGGAGTTGTTTTTTGACACCTCCGAGGATAAGACGGACGTGCGCCAATACACGGACAAGATAGAGGGTTTGATGATGGTGGACCGCGACAAACACCGGCCGCCCCTCCTCATGTTTTCCTGGGGAAAGCTGAAATTCAAGTGCGTGCTTGAAGATTTGGTTCAGCGTTTTACCATGTTTAAGCAGGACGGAACCCCGGTGCGCGCCATCTTGAAGGTGATGTTCAAGGAATATTCCACCGCCGAGTCCCAGATAAAGGGAAAACCCAGGCATTCTGCCGACCACATGAAACGCCTTGTCCTGCGTGAGGGCGATACCCTCTCCGCCATGTCTGCCAGGGAATACAACGACCCCGGCAAATGGCGCGAGATAGCGGCCGCCAACGGCATTGAGGATCCCCTGGGGGTTGAGCCGGGAACCGTGCTCAACCTTCCGCCCTTGTACTAGGAGGATGAAGCCCCATGGCTGGAGATGACTTAAAGACACTGACACCGACGTTTATCGTCTATATAGACGGGGCGCGCATTCCCGTGGATCAAGAGGCCGCCGTCAAGCGTATCGTTGTGAACGATAGGCTCGATATTCCCTCTACCTGCGCGATAACCCTTTCCGACCCCAAGCGGCAATGGACCGATTCGCCCGACTTTGAGGAGGGCAAAGAGATCAAGATCGAGCTTGGCTACAAAGACAACATGACCGAAGTCTTTGTCGGAGAGATCGTGGGTATGCTCGGGGAATTCAGGCGCGGCGCGGACGATATCGTCACCCTGCGCTGCGCGACGGTTTTGCACCGCCTAGCCAGGGGAAGGCAGACTACGAGTTATACCGAGAAATCCGATAAGGATATCTTGAGTGAAATCGTCTCCGCCTGCGGCCTGTCTCTTGACTGCACCGACGTGAGCACTAAGCGGCCCTACGTCGTTCGAAAGGAACGCTCAGACTACGAGTACATCATGGACATAGCCAACCGCAACGGTTGCTTTGTCTGGGCAGACAAGAAAAAGGTCTGCGTCAAGAAGACCCCCAACAGGTCCGGCGACCCGGTGATCGTGGAGTGGGGCAAGACCCTCCTGGAATTCCGTTCCGACTGCGACTGCCGGAAGATTTTCACGGAAGTCGAGGTTTTAGGCTGGGACAACGCCAAGGGGCAGAGCATTACCGGAAAGGCCAAGGCAAGCCAGATAACCGATAAGGTCGGCGGTAGTAGCCTGGCGCCCAAGCTAGTGAAGGACTCCTTCTGCGACGCAAAGCGCATCGTCATGGATCAAGAGGTGGTCGACGCCAATGGGGCCGACGCTCTGGCCTTGGAAATCCTCACCGCCAATTCCTTTACCCTTTTTAGCGCGGAAGGCCGGGCCGAGGGCAATGGCCTCATCAAGGCAGGGGGGACATTGAACGTAAAAGAGGCCGGCACGCGTTTCTCCGGCGACTACGTAGTGACATCAGTCAAGCACAGCTTTGACTGCCAGTCCGGTTTTTATAGCGAGTTCAGCCTTACCCGGAACGCGCTCTAGGGAGAGTCATGGAAGGAAGCGGCGCGGTCATTCGGACGCATTCGTTCCTTGAGCGCTCTTTAGTGAACGGGCCCGGTGAACGTTCAGTGCTGTGGGTTCAGGGCTGCCACCTCGATTGTTCGGGTTGCTTTAACAAGGCTAGCCATGATCGGGCCGGGGGTTGTGATAGAGGGATAGACGAGATCCTTGCCTGCGTGCCCAGAGATGTGCGCGGTTTGAGTATTTCTGGCGGAGAGCCCTTTTTGCAGGCTAAGGCCTGCGCCGATTTGTGCGTGAAGTGCCGCGCTCGGGGCCTGGATATCTTAGTGTATAGCGGCATGGTTTACGAGGACATCGTGGCCAGAGGTGATCCGGATTCCCTGCGTCTTTTACGGAATCTGGATTATCTCATCGACGGCCCCTATAAAGAGGCTGAGGCGGCGCGGCACCCCTGGGCGGGGTCCGGTAACCAGCGGGTGCTGTGTTTGGAACAAGGACTCGTTAAAAGCGAGCTTGTGGGAACTGAGCTTTTTAGCGCTGGGGCATATACCCAGAGCGAGATTACGATAGCGAGTGACGGAACGATTATTTATACGGGGTTTCAATGAAGATAGAGAAGCTTGCTGCGGGAAAACGCATAGAAATACTCATCCGGGCGCGTTATCCGCTGGTTTGGGTCGTTTCCTTTGAGGAACGGAGGGTTATCGAGCAGCTCAAGGTGATAGCCGCCGAGCGCAATAAGCGCGTGTTCATTTGGTCCATCACCCGCGGGGTGGAGATGGACGACGGCAGCGCCGCGGCCGACCTGCGCGACCCGCTAAAATTGCTTGACTATATCATCGAGCTGCAACAAAACGCCGTATTCATCATTAGGGACTTCCATCCCTACCTGACGGACCCGGTGGTTATTCGCAAGCTACGCGACATGGCCCACGCCCTCAAGACGAGCATGAAGAGCGCTATTTTCTTGGCGCCCCTCCTCAAGGTGCCTATCGAGGTAGAGAAGGAGATGTCGGTTATCGACTTCGACCTTCCCGGCAAGCAGGAGATTATCGCCGTCATTGAGGGAATAGTGGGGTCGATGAAGGACCGCAATTCCGTTTTAGACGGCAAGTCCATGGAAAAACTGGTAGACGCCGCCTTAGGCCTTACCGTGGAAGAGGCGGAGAACGTCTTTGCCAAAAGCCTCGTGCAAACGGGGCACTTCGACGTGGGCGTGGTTCTCTCCGAGAAGGAGCAGATCATCCGCAAATCCGGCGTGCTCGAGTACTACCGCGCCGCGGAAGAGATGTCGAATATCGGCGGACTGGGGAACTTAAAGACATGGCTCGATATCCGCAGCCGCGCCTTTACCCGTGAGGCCCGCGAGTTCGGCCTGCCTGAACCCAAGGGTATTTTGCTTATAGGTATTCCCGGTTGCGGAAAGTCCCTCACGGCAAAGGCTATCGCCTCCCTCTGGCAGCTACCCCTGCTCAAGCTGGACGTGGGCAAGGTCTTTTCCAGCCTAGTCGGCTCAAGCGAGGAAAACGTGCGTCGCGCCATCGCGACCGCCGAGTCCATCGCTCCCTCCATCCTCTGGCTGGACGAGCTTGAAAAGGGCTTTTCCGGCATGGGCAGTTCCGGCGTTTCCGACGGTGGAACCAGCGCCCGCGTCTTTGGCACATTCCTCACCTGGCTCCAGGAAAAAACCAGCCCGGTCTTCGTCGTGGCCACTTCGAACAACATCTCCCAGCTCCCGCCCGAGCTTTTACGCAAGGGCCGCTTTGACGAGATTTTCTACGTAGACCTGCCCACCAAGGAGGAGCGCGAGGCTATCTTCCGCATCCACCTTGAGAAGCGCAAGCGCAACCCGGCATCCTACGACCTCGATACCTTGGCCACGATGACCCGCGGCTTCTCCGGTTCCGAGATAGAGGAAATCATAATCTCCACCCTCTACGACGCCTTCGATCAGGGCACGGACATCGGTCAAAGCCACTTGGAGAATTCGGCAAAGCACATGATACCGCTCTCGCAAACCATGGAAGACGAAATCAAACGGATACGCGACTGGGCAAAACTGCGGGCCCGCAAGGCCAGCGTGGCCAGCCTTGAAGACGAGGAGTCCAAGGTGCGCGCCATTGAGATGCAGTAGGAGGAATGATGGCCGCTAAGCAAGAGCTTGAGATAATCATAAGCCCCACGGGAGAGGTTCAGCTCAAGGTGCTGGGTATGGCCGGCAAGGGTTGCCTGGAAGCCACCCGCGAGATTGAGGATGCCCTAGGCGAGGTGATAGCCAGGGAAAAAACATCCGAGTACTTCAAAGAGGGCGAGGATACGACGGTAAAGATTTCCGTGGACGGGGAGGCTCGGCCATGAGCATGGACGGCATTCCCTTTACCCTGCCCATCGGCTTCATGGATTCGAAGGATCAACTGCAGAGGTCAGGGGCCATGCGCCTTGTCACGGCCGGCGACGAGCTAGCCATACAGGGCGAGGAAAAGATCGCCTTCAATCCGCGCTACCGCGATCTCTATCTTCTGGCGCGGGTGATTACTCGGTTGGGAGAGAAAGAAACCATTGAAATAGAGGATTTAGAAAACCTTTATGAGGCGGACTTCCTCTACCTGCAACTTTTTTTCCATTCCATCAACCGCGATGAGGGATCGCAGACAAAGATACCCTGCCCCTACTGCGGCGCCACGAGCCTACTGCCGATGTCGGACCTCTTTAAAAACATGATGCTGCGGCCTGCGGCCGGCGAGGAAGATATCGTTTCCACGGCGACGATGCTCGAAGCGGAGGGGCTTTCGTGACGGAAAACTACGGCTCCTGGTCCATGCCCCTCTTGGAAGAAGCTCTTGAAACGGGAGCCCTCTCAGATGCGATTTTGGACAAGGTTGGCCTAGCCGAACGCTCCCTGCGCGGAGGCCGCTGGCGTTCCGTACGCGCCCGCGAGGCAGAGTGCTTTGGGGCGGATTTCTCAGGCTCAGCTTGGGAAGCCGTGGAGTGGGAAGCAAGCAACTTGCGGCAGGCAGACCTGCGCGACGCGACTCTCTCCGAGGTGGAGTTCCGCCGCTCAAATCTCATAAAGACGGATTTCTCCGGCTCAAGGATCGAAGCCTGCGCCTTCAACGAATGCGTAGCCGCCAATGTCAATTTAAGTTCCTGCCTTCTCTCTTATGCCCGCTTCCGCAACGCGGACATGACGCGCATTAGAGCCGAGGCTTCGTTTTTTCACGATTGCCTCTTTGAATTTCCCGGCCAGGCAGGGGTTACAGGCCTTCGGCAGGGTAGCCTTACCGGCTCGCTTTTTTACCGTTGCCGCTTTGAGGGAGAATGCATCGAGCTTGCCGGCTTAAGCGGGGCAGTCTTTATGGAATGCTCCTTTGAGGCAATCGATTGGAGCTCCGTTGAGATAGCCGGAGCCAGTTTTCTCGGCTGTACAGGCTGTCCCGGCTCAGGCCTTCCAAGCCGTGGCGCGCGCCGTGCTCCGCCGCAGGCGGCAAAAGACGCCCTGCAGAAAATGAGGGAGATGGTGGCATGACAGAAGACTTCGAGCGCATCCGCGCATCATTAGAAACCATAGAAGCCCCAGCCCTGAGGGACGCCTGCGCCCTCCTTCTATCCGAAGAAAAGAACCCCGTAAGCCAATCAGCGTCGGCCAACGTAGGGCGTTGGGACGACTTTGACCGCGTGGAAAGCTTTGCCGACCTCATCCAGATGATTAAGCGGAAATTCGAGTTTCAGGAGCTAGGCTGCCTGAGCGTGGAGGGCGGAACGGTCTTCGCCGAAATAGGCGGAAGAAAACAAGAACTGGCCATGGACAGCCGGGCCGCCGCTCCCAGCCGGAGCGAAGCCCCGCCTCTGCCGCGCCGAGAAACCGAAGCCCGCGCCCGCCCCGCAGGACCCAAACCGGCACAGAGCGCGTCCGGTAGATTTGGAAACCTGGAGATAGACTCATGAGCATCATCAGCTATGACAAAGACAGTCATCAGGTTGTCATACAGGTTCCCTCCGGTTCCGAGTCCCAGGCAAATTTGCTTAAGGACGACCTGGAGGCCGAGTTCGCCTTTGAGGGAATGGACGCCAGCACCGTCAAGGCAATGAACGACTACGCCCGCGAATGGCTTGCCGGCCGGGGAGTGGACTGCCCCCCGGACCTTGAGGAGAAAGCATGAGGATACGTGAAGAATTCACCTTCTCCCTCCCACGGGGAACGGGCATAGAGAATAACGGGATCAAAAAAGTATCCGGGACCATGCGCTTTATGAAGGTCAAGGATCTTGTCCTCATTCAGCAAGACGCCCGCGTCAAGGAAAACCCCGGTTTTTCCTACGTGATACTCCTTTCCCGCGTGGTAACCAAACTCGGCACCGAAAAGATGATCAACAACTCCGTGATAGAACGCCTTTGCCCAGAGGACTTTGCCTTCTTGGTTGACATGGTCAACCGCATCAACCACCAAGTGATAAAGCGGGTGGTAGTCGATTGCCCATCGTGCGGAAAACGCTTCCCGGCGGAGTTTGGCCTCCTGGGGGAAGCATAAGCCGCCTCCAGGAAAAAGTGTACCAGGAGGCGGCGTACATCGCGTATCATTTTCATTGGAGCCGGGGGGACGTTATGTCTATGAGCAGGCGAGAGACCAGACGCTGGATAGGCGAGATCGCCAATATCAATAAGGCCATCAACGCGACCAAAGAAGAGCGCGAAGCCGAAGAGGCGGGGAGATAAAGCATGTTCCAGGAAATCCTGCGTTACAGCCAAGAGGGACGGTATCTGGGGATAGTGGAAAAAAGCGCTGCCGCCTTGGCGCGTTACGCCGCCCTGCGCGGACAAGAGGACGAAGAAGCCCAAGCCGGCCGTGATGAAGCGCGCCGAAACCTGGAAGAGCTCATGATCGACTGCGCCTGGCCCGGAACCGAGGGCGGCGAAGCCTATATCAACGTGGAAAAAGAATTCTTCCGCGAAGGCGGCCTGGACCCCGACCGCCTCACCAGCTTCCAAAAGGAACTGGTAAAGCAGAGCTCCAAGGAACAAGCCCTCTGGTGCTTTGCCGCCACGAGCTCCGCCTTAGGGCCCATCTCCGCGAGGAGCATGGAAGCCGAGGGCAAGGACAGGTCCACCCTCTTGCCCGGCGCCCTCCGCCACAAAAGACTCAAGCAAAAGGAAGCTGTCGCCAACGCCGCACAAGAGAGCTCTCCGCCCGAAGAAGGCATTGAGCGCGATGCCCCCGTGGTGCGCGCCTGGATCTACCCGGACTCGAGCGTACGCAGTGAGTACGACCCTTCTAAGGCCCGCCTGCGCTTAGACGCCCTCTCAGACCGCTCCGGCTATGACTGGTCAAGCGCCTACTCCCCAAACAACAGCGTAGAGCGCGCCGGCTGGAACGCAGGCTTTAATCAAAACGACGAATGGATGCGCTTTGAAGACGCGCCCGCCGAAGAAGAAAAAGCCAAGGCCAGCATATTCATAGGCCCCGATTCCAGCCCCGAAATAGCCTGGCTCGTGCAGGGAGAAGAGGCCTTCTTAGACGATTCCGAAGGCGCCTTAGCGGAAAGCGAGATCAAGGAATACTACGATATTGCCGGCAGACCCTATGGAAGGCTCCGCTCAGACGCAGCCGCTACCGCCACTAAGTTGAGCAAGGCGATTGCCGCGGCCGGCGGGAAAAGGCTAGCGACTATTATCGTAAGACCTGGCGACTCAGGCGCTTTAAGCCGCTACCAGAGCCTCTTCCCCGGCTTAGTCGATAAAGCGACAAAGCTTGTAGAGAAGCAGGCGAGGGTCCGTGAAGGCCTCCTAGCCCACAATGGCGACGCCGAGATCCTGCGCCGCCTTGAGCAGGCGGGAAGGGCCCTTGCCGCCCTTGGATCCGGGCGCGAAGAGATCCTGCGCGCCCTCTCCGATGGCCCGAGCGCCACCATAGAAAGCCCCCTTGCCCTTGAGCATGGGCGGGAACTGGAGGTATTCCTCCGCGCCGCCTTAAGCGATGAGAGCGCTGCAGCCAACGCAGCAGATGCCGCAAACGCCGATATCGACGTAGAAGGACTTTCCGCAGAAATACGCGAGCTAGCCCCCAGCGGGCCAGAAGCCCGCGCGGCCTATACGCGCGCAAGCCTGAATATCCTCGCGTCCCCCGTAGTGCGCACAGCCTTTAAGAACGCAGGCATTTCCATGCCCCAGCTCCTTGAGCGCATAGCCGCTAGCCGCTCAGGCAAAAGAGCGGAAGGAAAGCTAGAGCTCAGCGCCGAGACAAGCCTCTACGATATCCTGACCAGGGCCCCTGCCAGCCAGGAACGACGTGGCAGTCTGAGCTTTACGCGGAGCCACATACCTGCGTCGGCCAACGCAAACTTCGAGAGCGCCAAAAGCCAAGCACCAAGGGCTTCAGAAACCACAGGCATAAGCGAAATAAGCAACGCAATCCCTGTATCCTCGAGCGAACCCATTGATGCAAGCCTTGCCCCCCTCTTTGACGCCCTCCCTCCAGGGCCTCGCGCGAAGGCTCAAGCATCTTTCTTAAGCGCCCTCAAACAACAGAAGGCGATTGCCATGAGCACCGGGATGAAGGTCGATGAGCTTGCCCAGGCCGCCATAGCCCTGGCTACAGGCAGCGCCGACGAGGCAAAACTACGGCGCAAGAGGGTCTTCTTTGAACTCGACGCAGACGAGGTCATTCAAGAGGCGGCCCAAGCCCCCGGCCCAAGGATGGCGCGGAGCCTCGACGAGCTTGCCGAGCTAGGAAGCCTCCAGGCAGGAAGCATCCAAGCTGAGGGCCCCCCGGCAGAGGGCCTCCAAACAGCGAGTCCAGACCTCGATGAGAGTCACGCTTCAGAACAAGAAAACTCCTCTCTTAGCCCCGAAGCCTATGGGGAGGCTGCACTGCTTGAATCTGAAGAAGTAGAGCTGAGCAGTCAGGACCTCCAGACCTTTGTCTTGAAAAGCCTCGACGAAACCGCCGGCTTAAGTGAAGCCGAGCGGAGTGAAGCCCAAGCCGCCCTTGCAAACCTCCGGGTTAAACAGGGCGAGCTTTCAAGCTTCCTTGCCAAGGTGAGGCAGAGCGCGGGCCGGTCCTCGATTCTGCGCCGCCCTGGTTGGGTAGGCAAGAGCATCAGCAAGGCAATGGAGACGGCCACAGGTCGTACGGCTAGTAGCCGTAGCCAAAAAGCAGGCAATCAAGCATCCCTCTTTCAGGGTGCTGACATCTTAAGTAAGGCAGGGAGCGCCAGCCCCCTTGCCCGCGCCCAGGCCCTTGCCCAGGCAAAGGGCCTGACAACAGCGCAGACCCAGGGCATCATTGGGGGAAGCGCCGCAAGAAGTCCTGCCAGAAGCAGTGCAAGGATCGACCCCCGGCACTTCTCCCGCTCGAACCCCCTAAGCCGCGAAGAGTACCAGCGCTTGGCAAAGGCTTACCCCTCAAGCTCAGGATCAGGAGCCGCGGCGCAGTGGCGTACAGCCGCGCCCCTCTATAGAGAGGAAAGCTCCCTAGGCAGGGGAGCAGCCCCCACAAACCAAGGCCCCACAAGCGGCAAGGCGGGAAGGGCGCAAACAGCGCTCACGCGGCAAGGCGCAGAAAAGCAGGAAGCCGCGGGCGCATCCTCTGACAACACTAACAGCAGGCGTGAAGGCCAGACCCCCAGCGCCCAAATAGAGGGCGCTGGAGCCGAGGCGAATAAGCAATCCATGGAGTTCGTCCGCAACAACCCTCAAGCCCCGCAGGATTCCAATGTGAATTCAGCGGTCCTCCCCTGGAGCCAGGCAGGGGCCCACTGGGTACGCAACTATAAAGCTCAGGGTCGAGGCTACATGCAGCCGCGCTCCCTCAGGCAAGCCATAGCACGCGCTGGCAGCAACCTAAGCGGCTTTGCATTCGGATCTCCGGGCGCACAGGGAATGATGGGCGGGGCGCAAAGCATTCCCCAGGGCTTAGAGGGAACCTTCAATGACATCTTTGGAACCTCCCGCTTTGCGAATAGCGCTTCACAATCTCAAAGCGCCTCAATCCTTCCTTTCCCTTCAAGCCCCATAGCCACTGTAGCAACGAACGGAGCCGGACTCGACATGCCCCTTAGTAGCCCCGCGCAGTATCAACACAGGAGCGCAGGGCGAAGCGCCCAGGGAACAGCTCCAGGGACGCCACAGGCAAGGAGCCAGGACGCATTTTTTAGCCGCGACATGGCTAGCCGCAGTCCCCTCAAGCCAGGTAACCCCGCGCAACGCGAGTATGGCGCCAGCCCCTTGAGCCCGGACGAAGAAAGAATGCAGCGCCTCAACCAAGCCTACGACGAAGGCAAGCGAATGCTCGCTAAGGAAGACTCAGGCACAGGCAGCCGCCCCGCCACCCCCGCACCCAAGGCTCAAGGGGGAGGGGATAGCGCTGTCAGAGCGGTAGAAGATCTATCGAAAGAACTGAATTCGCGGCTTAAGGAAAGCAACTAAAGGGGCCCATCAATGAATATCAGCTTTACCGCCAGTATCCATTACCTATCTGTTCTCAAACTAGCCGGAAAAGCCTGGGCATTATATCTAAAAGAGTTTTCGCAAGGTCCATTTAGGAATAAAACTCTTTTAGAAGAATTATATCAAAAAGAGTTTTCGCAAGGTCCATTTAGGAATAAAACTATTTTAGAAGGCTTGGATAATAGATTAGCGGTGTCGCCCGCGCTCATACAGAGCGTTGGTGAGGACAGGGCTGAGCCACTGGACTCCGTGCTCAAGAGTGAGTATGAAACCGTCTTTAACACCGACTTGTCTGACGTGCGCATCCATACCGGCGGCTACGCCGATGAGATAGCCAAGGGCTCGAATGCCTATGCCGTGACAATGGGACGTGATATCTATTTTCGCGATGGATTTTTTGCGCCCTATACGGAGGCAGGCAAAGGCCTTTTAGCGCATGAGCTCACTCACGCGGTCCAGCATCAAGAAGGGGCGCGCTTTGTCTATTTAGAGGACAGGGAAAGCGCAGAGTATTCTGGCGAGAGCGCCGAAACGGCTGTAGCCGGGGTTAACCTGCACTCAGTCCGGCCTGGAGATCCACGCCCCACGGGAGAGGCCGACACAAGCTCCCAGAACGACCCCTCCGCACCCTTTGCAGATGGTATGGCGGGAGCCGGCATGGGTGGCAGGGAGAGACAAAGCCTGAGCGATTTCTCCGCCGCTGGCGGATCCTATGACATACAGTACCGCACCCGAGAGGGAGAGATTATCCATATGAGCAAGGCCGATTGGGAGCGGGCTATTGACTTGGGCCTACGCTGGGTCAAAGACACCTTGCGAGAAGAGTCCATGCTCGGTGATGAGAAGGCCTACCACGAGAAATATATCAAGATGCTCAAGGTCTTAGGCGGGGGTGTCTAATGCGTATTGATGAAAGCGGCTTTTCAAGCAAGCGTACCTCAGTCAAGCTCTTGTGCGAACGGGGCTACACTCGGCTGAATATCGTAGAGGGCGCTTTGCGTGGCGTTGGCCACATGTGGGTAGGCGATGCCGCCAAATCAGTTCGCTTAGGCGCCATTTATAGCGAAATCGATAATATGACCGACGCGGAGATGGATGAGCTAGCCAAGGGGATCAAGGCTTGGTTGGATAAAACAGGCACTAAGTATGACGACCTAGACCCGCAGTATATCAATGAGGACATTTCGAGGAAGTTTGAAAAGCGGACAAAGAGCATCCGCGCAACGGCGCACGTGGAAAAGTTCAAAGATAAGATGAAGAGCATCGCCTATGAGCGCTTGGACGCTAACGCCAAGGAATTAGCCGCGTTACAGCAACGCTATTCTAGCTATATTTCAATGCCTCTGGCGGCAAGGCGCTTTTCTTCCACCTTCAGTGATCTTATGAAAGCAATTAAAACTGAACAGGAATTCCACCGTCGCGATATTCACCTTTCTGTCGACGAAGCTGATGAACGCATGAAGTATCGCGACTATCCAGAGAGTTCTGTCATGCGAGAAACCTGGAAAAACATAACTCAGCAACGAGAGTATATCGCTTTTGCGCGGAAACTTCTAAGGCAAAAATTTCCGGTTCTTGATGCGTTGGATACCGGTAGCATTAAAGTAAGCAAAACGAGCGATGATGATCTTTATAAAAAAATCGTCGCCGCTTTCGATAGAGCCAGAAAAGCCCAGATAGATGTCCGGCGAAAAATCGAGACTGAGGATATGCCCCTCTATAAACTCGACCCCATCGTCTTTGCCACCTTAAGTTTTTTCTCTATCACTGAAAAATCCAGGGATGAATTCAGCGTGGCTGTTTTAGCCTGGCTGGCGGAAGAACGAACAAAGGACTGGGCAGTCAAGTTTGGAAGCACTATCTTGGGAATAGGCCTGGCGGCGGCATGTTTCATTCCCGGCATAGGAGTAGGCGCCATCATCGCCTTGGGGGCCGTTGGAGCCGGAATCGGAGGGGCGGCGGCAGCTTACGAATTTGAAATGGCCGACGATCTGCATCAGGCAGGTGAAAGCCAGCGTGGAGGGAGCCATCAACTCATTAGCGATCCTGACGCGGCCAAGACTGAGTATATGTGGGGTATCGTTAACATCATACTTGCCGGAGTCGATCTCTTTATTGCCGGTGGAGAGGTTTTCAGTCTAGGGAAGGTTCTCAAGAGGTTCGATACCGTAAAGGACGGCCTTTTATTCGTGGATCGGGTTGGCGACACTAGCAAAGCAGCCAAACTCTTAAGCCGCATGGATAAGCTCGCAGATGGCCAGAAAATGCTCACACG
This sequence comes from Treponematales bacterium, assembly GCA_041739325.1. GTDB lineage: Bacteria > Spirochaetota > Spirochaetia > Treponematales > JBGSOB01 > JBGSOB01. The sequence goes on along the minus strand of JBGSOB010000031.1, from coordinate 18,955 downwards.
TTTGTTGTCTGCTGATATAGAAGACGCCGCTGAGATAACCAAATTCATTAACGGTTTGGATGAGACATTCCTGCTACGCGCTGAAGTTCTAGCGAACAGAAGCGATGACATAAAGGATTTTGCAGCAAGAATAAGGATAGAAAAAGGCATTGACGAATTTGGCATGCCTTGCAAACCCGTTTTGCCTGATGAGGTAATGAACAGGTTTGATGACGTTGGTAAAAGATTGGTTCCACCGATGAAAAAACCACTGTCAAGGTCTGCGGTACTAAGCCGCTATGCAGAATTGGGTGTAAGTGAAAAAATGTTAGATGCAGCGATAGCCGGCATAAGAAAGGTTCTAAAAGATGAAGATTTGGATAGTGTCGAGGTTATCTTTAGGCCAAGAGCTGCAAATTCTGATACCCACGATTTCCCTGGTGAATTATTTGTTAAAACAAAAACAACAAAATTCCCTGAGGAAAGTGAAACAATTAGAATAATTAAATATGAGGATGGTCGCCGACAAGCAGTTCTGAGATCGGACCCTACCGTAGTATTGATGGAAGGTACCTCTGATTGGGATCTAGGTGCGATAAGAGTAAATGGACGAACCCTGCTCACGGCTCCTGAGTACGATCCTTTATACCCGCTTCTCAAACCAAGTGAAGGCGATCATAAAATTTATGAAGAAATTCAAATATCAATAAATGATATTTATGAAAAAAAATATGGTGCAAAAACTACCTTAATTAACCATGAAGATCAGATTAACGGAAAGATGCAGCCTTATGTGTTGAAAGGGGAAGTGGCGCAAAATCATAATCGTATCGGCGCAAATCGGGCAGGGGAAAATGATCATGTCTGTTTGAGAATACGTGTTGATGGAGATGAGGTTTCATTCGGCGAAATGAACTACTTTGAGCTTGAAAGCGAATCGGGTATACGTTGATGGAAATGAATTGGAATCTTTCTCTGCTGGATTCAGGTTTTACCCCCCAAGAATATATCTACTATGTTACGAAGTACCGTTCTGGGCCCGGCATTCCTCGTACTGAATCAAAGTGGTATCTTGATCATATTTCAAAAAAAGTGATTGCCGTATGCCCCTTTTGTGGTTTTAAAAATCGTTATCGTTTTGATCTTTGCACGATGAAATACTGGACCTTTCCTCGAGAATCATTGAGCCTTTCGTCTCCTACAGTGATAGAAGAACTTGAGGGGCTTGAACATCACTACTGTGAACATGCGACACTTCTTGATGTTTTTTTACATTTAAATGGGATAGAACCTTATCGAGACCCGCCGGAAGGCCGTACCCGTTTGGCAGACTTAGGGCCTGAGGTTCCAGGAGTCATGAAGGAATACCTTGACGCGGGGCTAGGGCTTAAGGCAGTTATCACCTGCCTGCCCATTTGCCGGATTGAAGAAGATAAATTTGTGCCCGTTCATAAGGCTTACATTCTTACCTATTTTTTACCGGAAAGAAATTATAAGCTTGATTGTAGAGGCGTTAACAGAGCTCCCACCGGGGCACGGAGTAAACTTTTCCATGAGATTTACCCCAAGGTTGAACCTTGGGCCCGTTTTGGTTTTATTATTCAGGATGTGGACATGTATCTAGACCCCTATGTTGAGCGGGGAGATCTCCACTGGATGGAAAACAATAATTTCAACAAGGCGTTTGCTAAAGATCTCGCGCGCTTTCCTTTCAAGGGTATAGAGGGAAGGCGTGAAAATCTACACTTATTCGACTTTAATTGGGGAGGGTTTGGGCAATTGTGCAAGGACGATGACTAATTTTTTAGAGATGCTTCTTTGCTCTTGAAAATGAAGTGGGAATACGATGATAGAAATGAACTGGAATCTAACATTACTAGATCCAGATATAAAGGTAGATGAATACATATACTGTGTGAAAGACAGTCCTCCGCCGTATATGAGATCAAGAATAGAAACTAAATGGGCGCTTGAACATTTATCGAAAAAAGTGGTAGCTGTATGTCCTTTCTGCGGCTTTCAGAATCGTTACCGATTTGATCTTTGCACTATGAAATTTTGGGGTTTTGATAGAGAACATGTTATTTTATGCACGCCTCTTGTTCAAGAAAAACCAGAAGGTGAATTATTTAATTACTGTGAGCATACAGCACTGCTGGATGTTTTTTTTCACTTCAATGGAATAGAACCGTATCCTCAGCCACCTGAAGGAGCGACGAAACGTAGTGATTTTGGGCCTGAGGTTCCAGGAGTTATGAAAGAATATCTTGACGCGGGGCTTGGCATGAAGGCGGTAATCAGCAGGCTTCCAGTTTGTCGGATTGAAAATAAAAAATTTGTACCGCGACACTACGCCTATGTGATTTCGTATTTTATTTCATTGCAAAATAAAAACATCGACTTTCGGAAAATGGGCGTTTTAAATAAAAAGATGCTTTTTGAAAAAATTATTGGAGTTCATAGCCGCGTAGAGTCATATTCCAGACCCGGTTTTATAATTAGGAAGGTTGATTTTAATCTAGAGCCTTATGTAAAAAGAGGTGATCTCTATTGGATGGATTCAGATAATGTAAAGAAATGTTTCACAAGCGATCTTGGGAGCTTTCCCTTTAAAGGAATTAATGGACGAAGAGAAGACATAGATTTCGATTCTCTAGATCTTGCTGGGCATGGAATCTACGAGGAAGAGTAAAGGTTTTTTTTCTTTAGTAGCCTTGAGGCATCATTGACAAACATAGGTATATGACCACATGAATATTTTCAATAAGTAGAAAATTGGTGAGTAGCCTTTACAGTTTCAGTAAGCTTTTTACTGTCTCAAAAGGGTCTGCGACGGTTAAGCTCGGCTCCCTGGAAAGAACATCAACCGAGATAAGGAGATCGTTGAAATCCTTTCTTACGGCTTTGTCATCAAGTTCATATTTCCCCATATGGTTTTGTAGGAGAATTGCGGCTATATCGTCGTTGCGGCGTATTTTATAGGCCCGTGCGGCCATCTTGAGGCTGAGTTCTGCGTTGTCAATCAAACCGCAGGCGCTTATGAGGGCCTCAAAATAATTAGGATTAAGCGTAAGCGCGATGAGATATAGAACTATTGCCTTGCCAAAATCGTTTTTTTTCTTGTAAGCCGTGGCTATATTCTGAATGGCGGTTATCGTGAAGGGATTAAAGGGTTGGGAATCCAGACTAAAAGCGAATTGAAGTTCTTTTATATACATGTCAACGGCCTCATCGATACGGCCTAATTGTCTGAGGCAAACGCCCATTTCTATGTAATCGCCTGAAGACGTGCCGCTATCCTTTATTTTTTGGGTAATTGAGGCAATGGAACGTTCTTTTGGCTCATTTTGTGAAGGATCGCCGCCACTGCGAATGAGGGTAGTGAGGCCTGTATAGCCAATCCAGTCGATGGAGAGGCCCCGATAATCATAGAGCTTCTCAGGAGTCGAACCAGCCGAAGTGGATTGTATCTGAATAGCTAAAGGCGTTCCAGTATTTTTGTGAGAGGCAAAATATTTTTGCTTTTCTATATCTAGCTCGCACTCCCATGAATGTTCAGGATCAACATCCTCACATGAAAATTCAATGCGTAAGCCGGTTTTTTCAGATTTTGTCACCTTTAGATATCTAGCCAGATCGTACGAAATAGTCCTGATGGAAGGGGGGGCCATGGTGAGGTGATCGCGAGCCTTATCAAGGTTATCAGTGGTGAAGGTCGCAGAAAAACATTTATTTTCAAGGTCATGAGCAAGTAGTATATCGTTGAACATCTTAAATACCCCCATCAAAACTTAAAATCATTTTGGAAGGATACTATGCTTTTGTCAAGCAGAACTTGAAGGTATTTATAGATATCGAAAAGATATGCATTCTGATTCTCAACGCATAAAGAACTTATCTATACGACCGTGACTTTTTGCACCGCTCTTTGACATCCATACTCCGGTAATCTAGAGACTGTCTTGGCGCTTTTCTGTCTAGATAGCCTCCTTGAGGATTTCACCACTGTTTTCAACCGAAAGTGGGACGCAGGGTGGACAAGCTTGACGGTTTCCAACAAGACTCTATTCGCGGGCTAACCTGAGACCTTCGCGGTACCCTTCTTTGTCAAATGTTTTCCCCGCATGGGCTTCATTGGGGCTTATGTACAAGGGGTAGCATACGGCGCGATCATTTGAGCACCGTGGACCGCATGCGCTGGAATGGAAACTGCAATATTGATAGAAAGTATGGGCATGGTGATAGCATGTTCAATGAGGATCTGGGATTTATGAATGATTAGAGAACTAAAGACATTTTATCTCAAGCTGATAGAAAGAATAAAACGGTAGGCGGAGATATTTGAAAAAATAAGGTGAAAGATATCTATTAAAAATGCTGCGGATTGTATACGTGAATTGTTTTAGAGAAAATTTATTGATAGTATGGTTGAATATGTTCCTATGGATTAGAGGAGTTTTTCAAATGAAGCGTAGTGATACATACATAAAGATTCGTTGTTGTGATGGTGAAAAAAAAATTAAGGAAATCAGCAGTGAAGTATATGAGCTGCTTTTAGCGTTATACAGAGCAGATCCTGAGCTGAAGCTACCTAGTTTCATCCAGGAAAAAAAGGAAAGTGTTGGCTTTTCAATCCCTGAATATACTGAAAAAGACGCCATAAATCTGATAAAAGAAACCATTCTTGATTTTTTTAAAAAGGATATAAAAAAGTATAACGGAGTTGAAAATCCATCAGAAAATTTCTCAAGAGAGGAGGGGTTTTTGTTGTGCATTGTTTATCATAAAGCTCAAAATGTTGAAGTTAGTTTTATTTTAAGAATAGGTGCAGAAAAACGGAATATGCTGACCTTGCTTGCATATAGAAATGGAGATATGTTGCCAACTTGGTGTTACAGTATAATATTGGAAATGGCAAAAATAAAATTTGTGAATAATTCCTGTTTATTTTTACGTTCCGATTTATTTTTTGAATTAGAAAAAAAACATGGCATTTCAATAGGGGTTATCACGTATCTTCCTAATGAAGTTTTAAGAAGAGTAAAAATTATTGATCCGGAAATTCAATGTAATCAAACTGAAAACGGATTTATTTATACGATTACACTTAATGATTTTACAAGAACAGAAGATGAGCTCTTAACGGTAAAGTCGAAAATTGAAAAAATATACTCAGAGTTAATCCTTGTGTAGTGCTCCAAGCACCTGGTTTCTTAAACCCGCTGTTCCTTATAAGGAACAAGCCCCGGCCTCTCTCTTTGAGACCCGCCTTCCAGAAAGACAAGGCGGCTACCGAAGCGTGGCCGTGGGACAGGACGCCGACGAGGCGTCCTGCTGAGAACAGGCGGGCAACGGCACGCCGGTCTTGGCCTAGCCCCTTGGGCAAGGCCAAGAGTTCGAAAACCGCGTAGCTTTTAGCCAGCAGGAAGCCAGGCAGGCCCCTGCGCGCCAGCCAAGGCGTGAAGCCGCAGATGAGCGCGGGTGGCATGAAAAAGCTAGGCCATGACGATTAGGCACGCGTAGCCAAAGCTGACCCGTACTCTAGACATAGTAGTGCCGGGTCAGGGCCTAGCTTTTTCATGCCAGGCCCCGCACTGAGGTGACTATACGAGCCTTGGCTGACGCTCATAGCCTGCGCTCCCCCTAACGGACACCTTCCATTAAAAGCCCAACATCAAGCCTAAAGTGTATGAAATTAGACATGTTAGAGGCAGGGGTGTCTGCTGACCAGCTGCTGGGGTTGATAGCACGGTTAAAAGTTCGGTAGTCGATAGTGAGGGGTACGACAACGCCGGGCCTCAGCATAAATTCGAAGGAATGACCGAAGGGGCGGAAGATTACTTGGCCAAAGGCAAAAAGTGACCCTGTTCCTTGGCTGAAAATCGATGCCAATGCCCTTCTGTTGGCAGAACTGGCAACGCCAACCAAACTAGCTCCTAGACCTAAACCCGCGCCAAGCCGCAATTCCTCACTGCCGAGGAAGCTATAGGCGAAATTGGCTGTGGCTTGACCAAGATAGCTCACCATATCAACCGTATTTGAACCATCCACTGATCTAGATAGATAGCCAGGAATGGCAGAAACGATAATGTCAAAAATAAAGGTGTCTCGGGTATTGAGTCCCAGGCCCGCGCTTGCGCCAAGATAATAGCGGTCTAGGGGGTCCAAGGGATTACTGAGAGTTGGCCTCGTCTCGTTGTAACGATTAACGATAAAATCCAGGGCGGCATCCTCGCCTAAGGCGGTCGATGTACCTAAAAATGCATAAACCGTCTCTTGGGCTCCCAGAGAAGCAAAGGTCGCAAGCCACAGCACGGTTACCATGAGGGTAATTCTGAATCTCATGCTAATCCTCCATCTATATGATCTCTATGTCTGTATTATCTACATAAAAAGCCAAAGCCCCTTTCTGGACCTGACTTTATGCGCGTAACGCCTGTTAAAATAGCCCGCAAAAAGCTTTATGACAAGTACTACCTGCTTTTTATATTCCATTGTGCTTTAAATTGTGGGTATTCGCCAGCTCCGAATGGAGAATTGCCAGATATTCACCTAGCCTCTACGTCGAACCCATACCCCCCAGTATACCGTCGGCTACGCGCAGGCCGCTTGCCCAGGCGGCGCTTATTCCTCGGCTTGTGCCGGCCCCGTCTCCAGCTAGGTAGAGCCCCGGCTTGCAGGCGAATGAAGCGTCAATGTACGTAGGGCGGTTGGCATAGAGCTTGAGCTCGGGGTAGTACATAATGGTAGAGGGATGGAGAATCCCGGGAACGATGGCGTCTAAGGACTTGAGTGCCTTCCAAATAGCGCGCAAGACCTTAGCCGGCATCGCCAAGGAGAGATCCCCCGGGCAGGCGCTGGCTAAGGTAGGCTCGAAGTCGTAGAGGTCGCCAGAAAAAGAATCCCTTGTCGAGCGCTTGCCAAGGCGGAAGTCTCCCACCCTTTGCATGATGGGGTGGCCGCCTCCGATAAAGGCGGCTTGGCTGCCGAGCATCTCCGCAAAGCGGTGACCGGAAATGACCGGTTCGGTAAGGGTAATGGATTTTAAGAGGGCAAAGTTAACCAGTCCGTTTGGGCTCCGCTTTGTTGAAAAAGCGTGGCCGTTGACTGAATAGTAGTCTTTGCCCTCGGAACTGCGGTATTTTTCCTGCACAACCTGGGCAAAGCCCGAATTCGTGCAAAAACTGCGCACCTTTTCCGGAAAAAGAATCTTGGGGTCATAGTAGTCCTTCACGATGGGGTAACGCTCCAGTCGCGTTTCCACCCGTATCCCAATATCTATGACATTATCCACGTAACTAATGCCTTCCTCGTCCATCAAACGCTGTAGAAAGGAAAATCCGCCCCGGCCTGGCGCCACTATAAGATTTTCATAGCTTAATTCTCGCTTATCTGTTTTGAGTATTCTCGCCTGGGAGTCTACGGCGAGGGCTTCCTCTTCCAAAGATATCTTGACGCCGCGAGACTCAAGTTCGGCGCACAGGGAGTGAATAAGTTCCAAGCCCCCGTCGGTTCCATAATGAGCTTGACGGACGCGCAGGAGTCTGGCGCCCACCCGTTCAGCCCTTTTTTCGTAGGATTCCAGATTCTGTTTTTCCATGATTGATGGCTTTAGGTAGTCCTCAACCCGTCCCAGGTAGGATAGGGCTTCGCTCTCCGTCCAAACCTCCTGGGGAAAGCCGATGGGCCAGGTAAAATTCATCTTGCAGTCGTTGCGCAGCCCCCCTGAGGATGTTTTGCCCTTATCCAGCATGAGAATACGCATTTTTGGCTTCCGAGCGGAGAGTTCCAATGCGGCTCCCAAGCCCGCGGGGCCCGAACCGATGATAAGACAGTCGAATCTTTCCATGTCTTCCAGTATAGCCATCCTGATGCAAAGGTAAAAGCGTTCTATAATCGAGGCACAAGGAGACGCCGTGAAAAGCCTTCCCCTCTATCTTTTAGCATGTACTCTATGCCTTACCTGGCCTCTGTGCGCCCAGTCAGGACCCAGCTCAAGCGGCAAGCGCGCCGCCTTAGTCATAGGGAACGCCGCCTATCGTAGCGGCCCACCCCTTAAAAATACCCTCAACGACGCTCATGACATGGAGGACATGCTTCTGGGCGCCGGTTTTTCCGTGACCAAGGTTGTGGACGGAGAACTTCAGTCGATGACCAGCGCCCTCGACGAGTTTTCCCAGCGTCTTGTCGGCGCTGATATCGCCCTCCTCTATTATTCCGGCCACGGCATCCAGGCCGGGGGGGAGAATTATCTCATGCCGGTAGACGCCGCCATCCGCTCAGAGTCTGAGCTACGCTATAAAGCGGTGGCAGTTGGCCAGGTTCTGGCCCTTATGGAAGATTCGGGGGCTCGGGCAAGCATCGTCATTTTGGACGCCTGCCGCGACAATCCCTTCGCCTCAGGATGGCGCTCAGGAACGCGTGGGCTTTCCGCCATGGATTCACCCACAGGCTCAATCATCGTCTATGCTACAAAACCGGGCGGGGTTTCCGCGGACGGGGAGGGTCGCAACGGCACCTGGACCGGGGCCTTCCTCCGCTATGCCCGTGAGCCGGGCATGGAGCTCACCAAGGCCCTTTTAAGAACCAGGGTAGATGTCATGGCCCAGACAAACGGTCAACAGGTGCCCTGGGAAAATTCCTCGCTGGTAGAGGAGATATACCTGTATAGTGGATCTGTCGGAGCTGGAGTCGGTACGGCCGCTACGGGAACGGGAACGAAGGTTCAAGATATAAAACTATCGACCTCAGTCGTGGATAGCTACCCAGCCAATAAAAGCGGCAATGCTCCACCCGGCATGGTGTTTATCCCCGCGGGGAATTTTTTCATGGGGAGCCCTACCGGAGAGAATCGCCGCGAAAACGATGAGACTAGTCACAGAGTGAGCGTCAGCTCCTTTTTTCTTGCCCAGCGCGAGCTGAGCTTTGATGAATACGACGCTTTTTGTCTGGCAGTCAGTTGGCAACGCCCCGACGACGACGGCGCCGGGCGCGGAGATCGGCCTGTCATTCACGTGAGCTGGCTCGACGCCGTAGAGTACTGCAATTGGCGCAGCCAACAAGAGGGCCTGCGTAAAGCCTATACGATTTCGCCCAACGCGATCCTTTGTGACTGGAGCTCCGAAGGCTACCGGCTACCCACAGAGGCGGAATGGGAATACGCCTGTCGTGCAGGAACCAGCACTCCTTTTTGGAATGGGGCGAGCATAAGCGTCGATCAAGCCAATTGGGACGGCCGTCAACCCTATGCTGGCGAACCCAAAGGAATATTCAGAGGAAAAACCATGCCTACGGGAAGTTTTCCTCCCAATTCCTGGGGGCTCTATGACATGCACGGCAATGTTTGGGAATGGTGTTGGGACATCTACGGCCCCTATGGCTATACGGATGAGCGGGATCCTCGCGGTCCCACGGGTGATATCGAAGCCAGGCGCGTTTACCGCGGAGGTTCCTGGTCGAGTTTTGCCCGTCTCTGCCGCAGCGCAAGGCGAAACTCCTTTTACCCTAGCTATGTCTACGACAACATCGGTTTCCGCCTCGCCCGTAGCAGGTAATGGAAAAAGAACAATGGCTAGTCTTGCGATAGCCCGATCCCATGTCTTAGAATGGTTGTGGAGGTAAATATGTATAACGTTTTCGCATCTATCTTGGTTATCGAGCTGGCTTGGTGGCTCATATGGGTCGTCATCGCCCTGGCTAAAAAAGCCGGCACTATCTTGGCCTTCCTCCTCGTGACCGGCATTCTCTTCGGTATAGGCGGCTGGGCGGCCATCGGCACCGAAAATCCCGCCGCCGCCATTGTCTTTATCATCCCCTTTCTTTTTTTGCCGCCCATGGTGCGCATCATCGCCGAGTACGAGCGCGGTGTCCTCTTTCGCCTCGGCCGCATGCAAAAAATCCTCGGCCCCGGCCTCAACCTCATCTTTCCCCTGCGCATCGACCTCTTACGCAAGGTTGACACCCGCACCTTCACCATCGACGTCCCCAAGCAGGAGGTCATCACCCGAGATAACGTACCCGTCATGGTGGACGCCGTCGTGTATTTCAATGTGCTCGACCCAAACCTTGCCATCAACAAGGTTGCCAACTACGTCAGTTCCACATCCCTCTTGGGGCAAACCATCCTGCGCTCCGTTCTCGGTCAGCACGAGCTGGACGAGATGCTCTCTAAGCGCACCGAGCTCAATACCATGCTCAGGACCCAGCTCGACGTTGCCACCGATCCCTGGGGTATCAAGGTCACTGCGGTTGAAATCAAGGCTATCGAATTGGCAGAGGGCATGAAACGCGCCATTGCCCGCCAGGCGGAAGCCGAGCGCGAACGCCGCGCAAAGATCATCGCCGCGGAGGGAGAGCTACAAGCCTCGGAAAAGCTCGCTCAAGCCGCAGCCGTAATATCGACCCAACCCGCCGCCCTGCAGCTGCGCTACCTTCAGACCCTGGGGGAGATCGCCGTGGAGCAGAACTCAACCATCGTCTTCCCCCTCCCTATGGAAATACTCAAGTATTTTGGGGCGGATAAAAAATAAATCATCTAGGGAGGGAAGGTTCGGAACCTTCCCTCCCTAGGACCCTCCTATCCCGGTGCCTAAGGTTGAAAGCTACAAGCCGCAAAGTGCTAATATCAACCTCGAGACCTTATTCCTTCAATGCTTTTCTTTATTTTCTCAATAGTTTTTGGAGCGCAGCCCTCGTAGTGGTTGTTGACGTTCAGGAATACCTCCCGGCCGCCGTCAAGGAGGGGAACGACGATATTCATGATGCGGTCTATGTCGGCGTCCTTCGGCCTCACGATTCTTGACCAATCGGAAGCCGTTTTTTCTTCCATGCCCTCCCTGTCCTCACCGTGCAGGCGGATACATACTGTGTCTCCTATGTTCTCTCCATATTTTTCTAAGACTAAAGCGGCGTCATCCATCCAGTAACCCTGAAGAATGACAGGAGCCACCCTGTGCGAAGCTAAAAAATCGAACCACTGGCCATCCATCCAGCGGGGATTGCGGATCTCGATAGCAAGCGGAAGCCCCTCGGGCAGAGCATCAAGAAAATGCGCAAGGACTGAGAGGAATGCTTCGCGGCTGGGCATTTTATCCTTGTTCAAATACTCAAATTGTAAAATGAGTATGCCCAGCTTGGGCGCAAGGGGGGCAAGGGCGCTCAGGAATCGGAGAAAGAAATCCGGGTCCATAAAAAAGGGATTAGCGATAAGCGCTTCTCCCCTTTTGGCGTAGTAATGGCTCAGGGTCAATGCGTTGGGGCACTTAACGGAAAAACGGAAATCAGGTCCTGTTGATGCCTCATAGGAAGTGACATCGGCCATGCGGGGTAGGGCAGGGGGCTTTGGCGCGGCATCGGCGCTTACCTGCTTTGAGGGAAGGGACCAAAACCACTGATCTATTTCCACCGTATCATAGACCCTTGAATATTCCTCCAGGAAGTTTTCCGCATCAGGGCTGGAATAGACAATCCCAGCCCAAGAGGGGTACTTCCATGAACAACTGCCAATACGGAGCCTAACCTTATCATTCATACAAAAAAGATAGTCTATCTTCTCTCAACGGACAAGCATGAATGGCTTTGATCTTTTTCGTGTCTTTCCAGAATTTCGTGTCTTTCGTAGTATAAAAATTCCTATCATTCATGAACCAGCTATACGCATAATTATCGGGATTTCTAAACCGGCATTTTCTGCTATGATGCTAGTCTATGGAAGCTTTGCGCGCTCCTAGCATCAATCCCTATGGCCTAACCTGTGCAGAGTTTTGCGCCCGCTTGCAGGAAGTATTCGGTTTGAGCCCTTTCTATGGGAGACAGGCCTATCGCTCCCTCATGAAGCTTGCTTGTTTTCCTAATATCTCAGCGTCTCATGACAGCAACCGAATAAAAACTGTAAATCAAATTCTTCAAGATTCCATTAAAATCATCCCCCCGCACATCCAGCTATATCCATCGGACGGAGCTCTCAAGTTCGTTACCACCCTTGAAGACGGCAATCAGATCGAATCCGTAATTTTGACAACTCCCAGCGGTCGTTCAACACTCTGCGTTTCTAGTCAGGTCGGTTGCCGCATGGCTTGTCTTTTTTGCCTGACAGGCAACCTAGGCTTGCACCGAAATCTGTCAGCGCAGGAAATAGTGTCTCAGCTCATGACAGCCCGCTTTACCCTAAAGCTCGAATAGACTCAGTCGTCTTTATGGGCATGGGTGAGCCCTTGGACAACATCGATGAATGCCTTAATGCAATAGGTATAATGTGCGACCAAGATGGGATAGGGCTTGGTCCTCGCCGAATAACCCTCTCTACCGCCGGCATCATACCAGGCATCAATGCGCTGACAAACCTTGGACCTTCTAGTCCCAACCTCGCCATTTCCCTCCACGCTGTGACTGACGATCTTCGCACATCAATTATGCCTGTCAACAAAGCATACCCGCTGGAAAATTTAAAAAAAGCCTTGCTTCACTACTGTCAAGAAACGGGGCAGGGGATATTCATTGAGTACCTGCTTCTTTCCGGCATCAACGACAGCCCTTCCCACGCCCAAGCCTTAGCAGGTTATCTAAAGGGCCTTAAGGTAAAAGTAAATCTAATTTTCTACAACCCTGGATCTGGACAAGGTTTTTCTCCCTCAACCCCAAAGGCTATCATTGAATTTCGCGCAGTCCTTTCAAATAGTGGCATCTTTACCCACGCGCGCCGGTCAAAAGGTTCTTCAGCCCTTGCAGCCTGCGGTCAACTTGGCAAAGCTTGTTCGCTTGTAGTAAAGTATCCTCAAGGTTAAAAATGTCCTGATTGTCAAGAGAAGCCATAGCTGAGGATATCTAGCTTCTCTGCGACCTTCAGCCTGCATGAATCACTAGGTTTTGAACAAGCGGATATAGAATCACGTTTTTTAATTGATCCTCGTAATGTTATATACGGAAACTTAAGTATCCTCGATTGAATGGCGGTAGAAGCAATATGTTTGAATTGTCCGGAGAAAGAATTATATTACGCTCCTACTCGTTGGAAGATGCCGATTTAATTATTTTATGGAGAAACGACAAGGAAACAACACAATATCTTGGTAGAATCTTTAGAAAAAATAGATCTTTGGCTGAGCTTAAAACCATCGTGCAAGAAACAATGGAAAACCAAAACGAAACCCGTTGGAATTATGTGATTGCAGAAAAAGAGACAAGAAAATATCTAGGCGGTATTGACCTTACCGATATCGACAGACATGACAAAAATGCGGTTTTAAGTATAGTTATCGGTGATGCAACAAAAAGAAATAAAGGATACGGAACTGAGGCTATTCTGCTCCTGTTAAAATACGCCTTTGGGGCTTTGGGATTGCATCGAGTATCACTGAATGTATGGGAAGGCAACCCTATGGCATTACAATGTTATAAAAAAATAGGCTTCAAAGAAGAAGGTCGCTTGCGAGACTATAGAAATGATAACGGCGTTTATTCAGATATGATACAAATGGGCATCCTGGATCATGAATTCATAAAAAAAAATCAAAGAAATTAAGGGGATATTGAAAAGAGCGCCGGCTATGATTATGCTTAAATCAAGGTTTTGTCTGCGAATATTTCTGGCAGTCTGGAAGAAAGTCAAAAAGTGGATAGTGCAAATCCTAGTTTTTTGGTTTTTTTCGACCTATTGGGCGGTGCATGTTAGATCGAGACAAGGGGGATGAAAAATGTACTTTATCGATGAAACAAAGTTCACCGTCGACCTTATAGTTCAGCGAGTTTTAGATACTAACCTTATTCCTAGTCTGGAGATGCTTAAGGACGATATTGAAATTGTCATGGTAAAATTGAAAAAATCCGGGGTTTCCAATTTGTCAGATTTACGCGCGGCATTAAAGACAAAAGCAAAGCTTTTAAAAACAAGTGCTGAATTAGATATAAATGAAAACTACCTCCAGCTGTTGAGAAGGGAAATTGAAGGTTGGATTGCTAAAGTGAGAAAAATGGATGAATTTGAATGGATAGATGAAGAGACGATAAAAAACCTGAAAAAAATTGGAATTGAAGATTCTGAATGTGCGTATAGAATGCTTTCAACTAAAAAATCGATTGAAAAGAAAAGTGAAGAATCTGGGGTGTCAGAGGCGCTTCTTGAGGAAATCCACGCTATCTCGGATTTACTCCGCATAAGGTGGCTTAGTCCTCATTTTACGAGAGTTCTCTATGAATCTGGATATACGATTAGTAAAATACAAAAGGCTGAACCACATAAATTGTCAGATGAAATAGACACGTGTAATAGGGAAAAAAAATACTTCAAAGGAATAATTGGCGAAAGGGACGTTCGTAGAATAATATTTGAATCTCAATTCGTATAAGCAAAAGGCAGCAAACGCCTTTTTTTATACAAGATTTTTTTTCGTACGGAATAGGGCTTCTAAAAATTATCATATCTTTTACAAACAAGAAAAAATCCAGACGGATGAAGGCTCGCTATTTTAGCAAAAATAGTAATAATATCAGGCACCTGCATTGTGAAGACCCTTGGGCGTCGCCACTCTTGCCACATGCTGATAATGAGTAAGCGCCCAATGGAAATAGGCGATGGAACATGCTGGCTTAGTGGCTAGTTAACAGACTAAGGCCTATTTTTCATGGAACTCCGTGATCCCCTTCCAGCCCTCAGGTAGGCCCTCTTGCTTGAGTTGAATACAGCGATTGCACATAATTTTCGAGGGCGTATCGCTAGGGAATCCGCCCAAGATTTCTTGAAAAATCACGGTTGCGGAATCGATGTTGCCTGCACGGAATTCTTCGAATCCTCGAACATACTCAGCCGCGCTTGAAAGTTTTAAGGACCGATGCGGGTCGCCCGTGCCGATAAGTTCGTATATCTTTACTGGTTCCTGTCGGCCTTTAACCCGCACGAGGTCAAGGAAGCGAATAGGGCGTTTCAGATTAACAAGGCGTTGCTTGACAGAACCGCTTAAGAGGGCCCTTACCCCATAAAATTTCGTCAAACTTTCCAGTCGAGAGGCAAGATTCACGACGTCGGCGATAACCGTGCCCTCGAATCGCTGTTCTTCACCAATAATGCCGAGCATCAATGGGCCAATGTGAAGCCCGAAGCCTGATTCGATGGGAACAGCGCCGATATCGATCATTTCCTGCCTAAAATGATCTAGTTGTTCCATCATGGCGGTGATGGCGTCCACCGCGTCGTCCGGGCTTCGCGGGAAGAGGGCCATGATGGCATCGCCGACATATTTGTCTATGAAGCCTCCGGAGTCTCTAATCGCAGGACCCAAGCGGGAGAGATAGTCGTTGAGCATATCCATGGTGCCAGCCGGACCCATCGCTTCGGAAAGGCTGGTAAAGGATCTGATATCCGAAAAAAGGACGCTCATGTCCACCAGTACCTGGTCTCCCAAGCCTACGTCGATGATGCTCGTTCTACCCAATTGACGGATAAATTGGTCGGGGACGAAACGGGCGTTGGCCTTGCTTAGCCTTTCTAGCTGGATGATATAGTTCTTAATCTCGCCTGTCATGGTGTTGAAGGCATCGCCTAAGTCTTGGATTTCGTCTAAAGACTTGATGGCAACGTTCACGTCAAAGTCGCCAGAACTCACGCGGGATGCTCCGTTTTTGAGTTTCTTGACTGAGGCCAGTAGTAGCCAGTTAAAAAACCCGAATGCGGCAACCAGGAAAAGCATCAAGCCGCCAGTACCGAGGGTCATTTTTTGCAAATTTCTCCGTGATGCCTCGGCAAGTATGTCCGCGCTCATTGACGCTTCGGTCACTGCCACCACGCTGCTGTCTGCTCTTTTTAGCGGGGTCAGGGCGGAGAGCCATGTGCCGTAGAGATCAGAATATTCGTAGTAGCTTGATTCGCCTGACTCCAATACCTTAACAAACTCGGCCTTGGCGTAGGGATAGCGCTCAATGTAGTCAAAGCCTCCCACGATGTACCATTCGCCGCCGCGTCGCACATAAACGTAGGGGTAGACACCGGAATTCCATTCGTCCAGATTCTTGTTGACTATCGAATCGAAGACGGCTGACAGCTCAGCGTATTCCGGCGAGGCTAGGATGTTCTCGAGCCTTCCTTTTTCAAGGTCCAGAGCCTCAAGGGGAGAAACCGGCAAGCTGCCGGAAAGTTGCTGTGATAAATGCTGTAAACGGTGCTTTAGCTCTCTTTCCAAACTTGCGCGCATGTCCTGGTAGACATAGAGGGTGATTGCACTCACGACAAGAGCGGTAAGCGGAAGGAGAATAGCTAGTTGGCGCAGTATAAGCCTTGACTTGCGGCCAATAACCTTGACATAGAAAAGGACTATGGTCGCTGCGGCTGCCAGTGCGGTGATGATCCAGCCTAAAAAAATGGCCCAGCGTAAAAATTGGTAGCCGCCGTCAATTTTAGCCCCTGAAATTGCTTTCAAGCTTCCATCTTTTCCCATGCGCAGAATCTCGCCTGAGTTTTCGTTGGGCGCGTAGATCGATCCGTCCGGCCCAATGAATATCGAGGCAAGTGATAGGGGAGCCGCATAGCCTGCCTTTAAGCAAATGCCTGAGTCAAAAACCCGTTCGATCACAGGCTCGCTCGTCTCCCCGGCAGAAATGCGGTATACCACAGATTTTGCGTCAAGGACGTACATTGAACCGTCCGGGCCACTTGCCATAGATACCGGGAAGCGTAGGATATCCTTACCCTCGTTCGAGAACCAGGTCTCTGCTGGACTGTCCCCCATACGCCGCAAAATCCTGCCGGATCGCTCGAGTAGGTAGACCTCATCAGGGGAGGCGTAGGCAGCGTCCACCATGTTGTAGACGTCTAGGCCCTCGAAGCGTCTCGCCTGTAGTTCTGCTCCGCCGTCCAGTCTCTGGACATGGAGGGCAAATACCCCATCCGAGTCTGGATAGAACCATGCAAGATAGTTGCTTCGGGCTTGGGAATAGATCATTGCTATTTCGCCGCTATCTTGTTCCTCTGCGCTATAGTTTTTGAGAGCCAATGATTTCTTAACACGCCCATCTTTTGAAAATAAAAGGAAGGACTGGCTAATGGTAGTGACAGATTGCAGGCTGTAAACGGAGTTCGCAGCATAAAAACCCCCATCCGCGCTAAAACCGAGAGCTTCACCGCTGTAGAAACCTCCCGAACGGCTTTCTCCCCTGACAATGAAGCGAAGTTTTCCCTCCGGGCTAAGGCCCACTAAGCGGCGGGAGCCGGAATCCGCCACGATCATAGTACCATCTGGCCCCGCCGCGACCGTGCTCGGGTAATGAAAATTAACCATGGATGATCCGATGGGGGAATCAAGGATTAAGCGGCCCCAGGAAGATGCGGCGCCGGCGGCAAGCGCCCCTATGCCGAGGGCAAGGATGAGGAGCCAGCTCGGCTTTTGTGCTGAGCCCTGCTTTTCGCTTGAGCTATGCCTGTCGGTTGATATTTGTTGGCCTGGATTCATGAGAAAAGCTTAGTCTATCGGTATTGAGATATCAATCGATAAATGAAGAGAATATTTTCTTAATGGTATTGTATTTTTCTTAACCAAATATTGAAATTTGAGGGCAAAAGAACAGCAAGCTGTCCCCCCGCGCCTGGGTGGGAGCGCAGAAATCCAGATGAGCGTAGCATCTCAAGCGGTTGGAAAAAAACCTGGAAAAAACAACCCAGAGCGCAGCGAACGCTCTTAGTTTTTCCTCTTTCCCCACGCGCGGCGTAGAAATCACCCCGCCCCGCGCCTGAGCGCTTGCGCATAAAACCTAGACGCTTATCCAATGAAGGGAAGAAAAAATCTTGGAAAAAACAATCGAGAGCGCAGCGAACGCTCTTGGTTTTTCCAAGATTTTTTCTTCCCTTCATTATTATGTGCTTACGTTTATATACCCTCGCCCGAGCGCGGGTCGGTATGCTATAGTAGCCCCATGGAAGACTGGATAGAACGCAAACGCCTGGCTATTTTACGCATCCTCAAAGACTCAGGCGCCCCCCTCTCGTCCGAACGCCTGACAGAGCTCCTTGCCCAGCAGGGTTACAACATGGCCGAGCGTACCGTGCGCCTCCATCTCGCTCAGCTTGATAAAGAGGGCCTCACCCACGCCATCGCCAAACAGGGGCGGCAGATCACGGAAAAGGGCATTGCCGAATCATCGCGGGCTCGGGTCTATGAGCGCTTAGGCTTTCTTACCTCCAAGATCCACCAGATGACCTATGCCATGAATTTCGACCTTGCAACCCTCTCCGGCTCTGTCATCGTCAACACAAGCCTCATCCCCTTAGCGGAACTTAACGCCGCAATCCCCCTCATATCCCGGGTTTTTGAAAAGGGCTATGCCATGGGCCAACTGGTAACCCTCTTTTCTCCCGGCGAGCAAGTGGGCGACATCGTCATACCCGAGGGCTACGTCGGCATCGGCACCGTCTGCTCGGTAACCATCAACGGCATACTCTTCAAAGCCGGCATCCCCGCCATTTCCCGCTTCGGCGGGCTTCTGGAAATGGTGGAGGGTGAGCCCAAGCGCTTTGCCGCCATCATCAACTACGACGGCACAACCATAGACCCACTTGAGATGTTCATTAAAAGCGGCATGACGGACTACATCGGCGCCACAAGCACCGGCACCGGCCTTATCGGCGCATCCTTCCGCGAAGTCCCCAAGGCTGCCGCCGGCACCATCGACAAGCTTTCGCGCTACCTGGATTCCATCGGCATGCACGGCATCATGTGCGTAGGTAAGCCGGACATGAGCCTCTGCGAAGTCCCTGTCAATGCAGGCTCCATCGGCTTAGTCCTCATCGGTGGCCTCAACGCCGTCGCCATCCTGGAAGAAAGCGGCATACGCCTGGATTCCTTTGCCCTCTCAGGCCTTGTTGAATTCAGCCGCCTCTACCCCTATACCGAACTCGCTGACAGGGCAAAGGCTATCCTCGCCTAGATCCACCGAAGGAGAAGGAGCTCCCGCCCCTTCTCCTCCGGCCTCCTCATCCCCGGTAGATCCATAACGG
>JBGSOB010000012.1:0-29472 GCA_041739325.1 Treponematales bacterium | reverse complement strand
GGTTGTGGGATCGGGGATCTGCCCCCCGTGCACGGCGCTTGTTTCGATGGACTTCTTGCTCTGTGGCATGGATGACTCCTTGATTCGTAGCCGCTTAGGGCTGGGGCTTGGGCTCATCAAAGAGCCAGGTGGAGAGATATCTTTCCCCGTTGTCGGGGAGGATGACGACGATATTCTTACCCGCGTTTTCTTCCCGCGCGGCAACCTTGAGGGCGGCCCAGAGGGCGGCGCCGGAGCTTATCCCCACAAGGATTCCCTCCTCCTTGCCAAGACGCCTAGCCGTATCGCCTGCGTCTACGTCGCTCACTTGGATAATCTCATCAATGACCTTGGCGTTGAGAACCTCGGGAATGAAGCCGGCGCCGATACCCTGTAGCTTATGGGGGCCCGGCTGGCCGCCGGAAAGCACCGGCGATGCCGCGGGCTCAACCGCGATCACCTTCAGAGAAGCCTTCTTCGCCTTCAGCGCCTCGCCCACCCCGGTGATAGTTCCCCCGGTGCCGACCCCGGACACCAAGATGTCGACGCTGCCGTCGGTATCGTTCCAAATTTCAAGGGCTGTAGTGCGACGGTGGACGGCCGGGTTGGAGGGATTCTTGAACTGCATGGGCATGTACCAGTCCGGGTGCTCGGCGGCAAGCTCCTCCGCCTTGGCGATAGCCCCCTTCATGCCCTTGGCCCCCTCGGTGAGGACGAGCTCGGCCCCGTAGGCCGCTAAAAGCTTGCGCCGTTCTATGCTCATGGTTTCCGGCATCGTCAAAACAATGGGGTAGCCCTTTGCCGCCGCCACCGCCGCCAAGGCGATGCCGGTATTGCCGCTGGTTGGCTCCACGATGGTGGCTCCCGGCTTGAGGGCCCCGGATTTTTCAGCGTCCTCTATCATGGCCAAGCCGATGCGGCACTTCACCGAACCAAAGGGGTTGCGGCCTTCAAGCTTGGCGAAAACATGTGCCTTAAGCCCTGCCTTGATGGCGCGTATCTTGACGAGGGGCGTCCCCCCCACCAATTCCGTGACAGACTGGTACAGCTTCATATCCTCCTCCTCCTGCCTCCCCCGACAGGCCGGGAGGCCTAAATGAACTCAGCGTAATTCGCGGCGCTTCCCTTGCGGACGATATCGCCCAGGCTCAAGGAATCGCAGTAGTCCCGCATGGCCTTTTCCAAACCGCCCCACACATCACGTGCCACGCAGGAGTCGGAGCGGTCGCAGCCTCCGGGGATTTCGGCGCAATCGATGAGGGCAAGCCCACCCTCCAAGGCATCCACGATTTCCCGTAGACTCACCGAATCCGGGCTGCGGGCAAGAACATAGCCCCCATGGGCGCCCCGCTCAGACTGGATGATACCGGCCCCCCGGAGGGGGATGACGAGCTTGGAGAGGTACTTCTCCGAGATATCCTGTTTTTTGGCTATCTCGTTCAAGAAGACCGGCTTCCCATCCTTATGCAGGGCAAGTTCCATGAGGAACCTCAGCCCGTATCGACTCCGCGTAGAAATCTTCATAAGACAACCCCTGATAGTTTATTTACTACCAATATAGTCTTATTGGTAGTAAATATAGAATAGCCACATAAAGCTGTCAAGGAGGCTCGGTGGCGAAAAAGCGAAAAGCAAAGACAAGGGCTAAGCCCATCGAGGCTGAGCATCGGTCCTGATTCTTGCATTTATATACCTAAACCTATGTCAAGAAAAGGAATACGATTAAGGTCGTAGGGGGTTGTCTGGTAGACTGAATAATTGAGCCAGTTGGCGTAGAGAAGGTGGGCATGGGAGCGCCACACCATTTCCGGCTCCGCTTTAGGGTCATTCCCCGGAAAATAGTTCGCCGGGAGGGCGATAGCCGCCCCCTTAGCGATGTCACGCTCGTACTCGGCCTTGAGGGTCAGGCGGTCGTATTCGGGGTGACCGGTGACAAAGATCATCCGCCCATCTGCTGAAGAAACCATATAAACGCCGGCCTCGTCTGAAGTGGCTAGGATCTTCAGCCCCGAATGCTTGCGTATATCGCTTTCTAAAACCTCGGTATGGCGGGAGTGGGGGGCCATAAAGGAATCGTCAAAACCCCGCAAGATGGGCTCTCGCGGCTCAAGAACGCGATGCCGGTAGAGGCCGAACATCTTAGCCGCAAGGGGGCGCTTGGGAACCCCGTAGTGATAGTGGAGGCCGGCTTGGGCGCCCCAGCAGATATGGAGGGTGGACCAGACATTGGAGCGGCTCCAGTCCATGAGCCGGGCCAACTCCGGCCAGTAGTCAACCTCTTCAAAGGGCAGGGTTTCCACCGGAGCCCCGGTTATCACAAGGCCGTCAAAGCGCTCGCTCAAGACGTTTTCAAAGGACTCGTAAAAATTCTCCAAGTGCTCGGCCGAGGTGTTTCTGGACTCGTGACTGCCCATGCGAATGAGGCGTATGTCCACTTGCAGGGACGTGTTGCCCAGGAGGCGGATAAGCTGGGTCTCCGTGGTGATCTTGGTGGGCATGAGGTTGAGGACGGCGATGCGCAGGGGCCGGATGTCTTGGTGGACGGCCCTCTCATCTGTCATAACGAAGACGTTTTCTGCCTCTAGGGTCTTGCGCGCCGGGAGCTCATTGGGAATGCGTACGGGCATGGTATTCTCCTCATTGATATACTACCGATTCGGTGGAAATAATCAAGTATAAATGCGGGAGGGAGTCATGGGCTCCCATGTTGCTTTTACCCCCATAGCGACCATACTTAGTGAGGATACGGATTCAGCCACGCCGAGGGAGGGATCGCCATGCGCTATCGCATCATCTGTCTTTTCTTTTTCCTCTGCATGATCTTGCCAGCCCAAGAGCGTCTCTACCTGGATGAGCTTGATCTAGGGCAGATGAAGCAAGGCTCGGGCAAAGCGCAAAAAAATCTCTCAGCCCGCAAGACCCCCCTCTTGATAGAAAAAAAAGCCTACTCCAGGGGCATTGGCACCCAGGCTCCCTCGGAGTTGAGGATAGAACTGGGCGGCAAGGCCCTGAAGTTTTCTTCCGCGATTGGAATAGACGACTCGGCCGGAGACTCAGCTTCCCTTGTGTTCGCAGTCTACGCTGACGGGAAACAGGTCTATAGCAGTTCCATCATCTCGCGGAGGAACAAGCTCAATGGCAGCCTCAAACGCCTTGAGCTTGATATGCGCGGGGTTCAGGAGCTCGCCCTTGTCGTTGACGACGCCAACAACGGAAGATCCCATGACTATGCCAATTGGGCTGAGGCCTACCTTGAGCTTGCCGGCGCGGAGCCGAAGCCCAGGGCTATCGAGCCGGCCGGCTACAACGCCGACATCAACGCGGAAATGGCCCGCTATAAGCGCTTTCAGTACGGAGATGAGCTTAACTGGAAGGCTATCGAGGGGATACCAGACTTCAAGAACCCACCGGTATTGGAAGCCAACGAGAGTTTTGATTTTTGGTCGCAGACGGCCTACCTGGAAGGCATAGCCTATATCCCCATCCTTTTTCATAAGGGTACGGAGAAGCAGGAGAGCGGCCTCATAGGCTGGAACCCCGCAAGCGGAATGTCCGAGCGGATCAGGCTGGGGAAGACGCGCGTCTCCGCATTTTCTTCGGACCCCGTCAAAAAAAAGCTTCTGATAGGCTCCGGAAAAACCCTTCTTGAATTCGACCCTCTCTCGAAGAAGATAAGCTCTGAACGGGCCTTTTTCCAAACCGTCTCCGGCGAGCTCCTCCTGTCCGCCAGGAAGCTCATCGTGCGCAAAGACGCCGACTTTCACATCTTTGACGCAGACTCGCTTGCCCATATAAAAACCATCAAAACTGAGCTTGACAGGATTCAGCGGATGATAGCCTACGACCAAGACAGAATCGTCTTGGCAAGCACCTATTGGGGGGCGACCCTCAGGTTCTTAAACCTGGAAAGCGGCGCGGTGAGCGATAGCATGCAAGCAAGTAGCAGCTTTCATTACCACTCGTTTTTACGCGGCGCCCTCATGCAAAATGGCTTGATCGGCATCTTCGACGTAAGCGAAAAATATTCGTTTGGGGCCATAAAACCCTACAAAAAGGTATGGTTTTCTGCGGGTCCTGACACCCAAGTCCTCGCGGAAGACGCGGGCATACGGCATTCGCCGCGTAGATTCATCATAGAGGCCACAGTCCGCGTAAAAGCCACGCAGGATATGGAAAAAACGGAGACCTACCTGAGCCTCATGCCTCAAAACGTCTACAACCACGAACTGCGAAACGAGACATTCATTCCCGGCTCACGCATCACGCATGACCAGCTGGGAAACAGGTATCTCATCCTCGGCATACCGGCCATAAAAAAGGGAGAAAGTCACGTCATTACAGCCTATTCGGCCACGCTCAGCATCTACAGGCTCGTCTTGGATATAGACCGCTTCGGCCAAGACCAGGTAGTGCCGGAAGAATTGAAGCTCTACCTAGAGGACGATCCTTGGTACGACTACAACAACCCCATCGTTGCGGCAAAACACAGGGAGGTCGTCGGCTCCCTCACCAATGTTCCCAAGATTATCAGGGCCGTGCACAATTACGCAAAAACCGTGGAACTTGGGGATACCATCGTTCCCGCGCCCGAGGTCATCCAGTTGAACACAGGTGCCTGTAACAACCACACTCGGGTTCAGATAGCACTCCTGCGGCGCTCGGGCATTCCCGCCCGTTTTGCCTGGAATTTTTTCGGCCCGGCTGAAGGCCCGATAGAAGGCAATCACTGGATATGCGAGGCATGGATAGCCGGCCTAGGCTGGATTCCGATGGAAGGCCAGCGCTGGACATTTTCAGGCGGCCCGGGTGAGATAGGCACAGCCCATTTGATGCAAAGGGTGGGGCATACGGATGTGAGGGGCTATAAGGAACAGCTAAAACCGGAGCGTCCCTGGACGGAGGATTCAGGCGGGGAGACAAGCTTTGAGTGGAAGGCGCGCGCGCCAGGGGCAAAGAGCCCCTAGCCGCTTGTGTTTTAAAGGCCAGGCCCCTTAGAAAGCCGGAGCCGTTACCCTGTTGGCGTCCAAGGAGACGGCGGTCTGGGAGAATAATCTGCCGTTTACGCTTGCGCCGGTAGCCAGGGTGATCTCCGTCATGCAGAGAACGACACCCTCAAGGTGGGCTGTGGTATCGAGGGCAACCGCCCCAAAGCATTGCCAGAAAATGTTCTTAGGCAAGGCCCCGCCGGAGAGCAGTATTTTTGCCCCCGGTCCGACGGTAAGCCCTTCGGAAACCTGAAAGATCCAAACATCCAATAGGCCACCGCTTAAGGTGACATCAGTCGTCACTAAAACTCCCGTACCCCACTTGTAAACACCAGGAGCGAGGGTCCGGCCGCTGATATCACCTGCATACAACTCCGTAAAATCAGGGAATGTTCGACCGGCGGCATTAGTATAGGCAGCTTCCATGTCACTGATGGCGGCTGTCATTTTTGCGGGGGTGGGAACCGCGTAGTCTGCGGCGTAGACCTTACCGATAACTTGACTGGATCTTGAAAATTGGGTGCTTGCGTCCATCACTAAGGCAAATTCCGTGATGTAGGAAGCGGCAGCGGGACTGAGCCCGATATCTCCGGTAATGATAGCGGTGGGAACGGTATCAATTCCAGATTTAGCTAAGATGACAAAATCCTCCGCGGAGCCTAGGTCTACCGCGGCCTTACTGGCGCCTGAATTCAAATTACAGCTGATAGCCAAAACCGCGCCCAGTATCAGAACCACGAGCAGAGACAGCCCTCTATTACGCTTCATAACATTCCTCCAGAAAAAAACAGAGATAGGTATGAAAATAATAGTGACCACAGCATGGGCTAAACATAGGCCTGAGGCCTATTAGCTTGTAGGCTCTTCTGTGAGAACGCGTAGGACAGGGACTTAAAACACAAGCGGCGGGAAAGAAGGCGAGGCCACGCAAGAGGCTTGGCCTAGATTCTAATTGAGTGGGTTCCTGAGTTTCAAGCCGGGAAAGCGAGTAAAGTCCACGTCGTTGGAGCAGAGAGTAGCCCCGTGTTCCAAGGCCAGGGCTGCTAGGTGGATATCGGTAACCATCTGCGTCCCGGCGCCCGATTCGCGGAAGAGCCGCGCCATAAGCTCGGCATGGCTGCGCCCCGGCCCCAGCAAGCGGCAGGGAGGAAGTGCAAGCCAGCTCTGTACGGTAGCAAGAAGAATTTCCGGCCGCACCGGGTCAATCACGACGCGTGGGTTTGACAAGAGGCGGACAAACCCCATGAGGGCTGTCCAGGCAAAACCGAGCTCTTCAGTCCCGTTGAGGGCCGACTCCAGCCAGAGGCGCGCCTTGTCGTGGAAGGGAGCGCCGCGGTTATAGGCATAGACGAGGATGTTAACGTCGGGCAGGATCATAGCCCCGCCTCAAGTTCGTCTACGAGTTGATTGAGTTTCCCGGTATCTATGCCACTCTGAAACCCGGATGTGAGGGCTTCTACCTTATACGAACCCTGTGGAGGATTCTCCGCCAGAATTTGAGCGCCCCGACGCAAGGCTTCGTTTACGACTTCTTTATAGGATACGTTTTGCCGCTTGGCGATATCCCTGAGAACCCCATCGATGGAATCATCTAGACTCAGTGTTGTCCTCATCTTTTCCTCTACATACAGCATATCATCTATTTTTTTGATGTCAAGACATCTTACTAAATCGACCTTGGAGAGAACTTGCTACTGCGAATATAGTCTATACCGCATTGGAAATCGGTTTCTCTGGGTGATAGACTCCCATGAGGGGTGAATAATGAAAAAGTATAGCCTAGCCCTGCTTATTGCCACGTCCTTCCTTTTTGCCGTCCTGGTTAGCTCATGCTTTCTTCCCAGTACGCCCAATCCAAGCGAAAGTCCGGTACCAAGCCCGACACCCGACAGCTCTGCCTGGATTGTGCCCAGCCATCCCGCCTACCAATGGGATGAAGTGGCGCCGGCCGATGTCCCCTGGGACCGCATGAGCCACCTCATCATCGGCGCCCTCTGGCCCATCCTCGCCGGGGACTCCTACACGATCGGCCCCGACGGAACGGGTTGGGATGAAGACTCCGGCATGAGCGGCTGGATGGAAGCGGCCGGCGCCTTTGTGGCTGCCGGAAAACCCCATAGGGTAAAATTCATCCTGATGCTCGGTGGTGACGGATCGAATCCGAATAACGAGTGGAACCTGGCGGTACTGCCGCAGAACATTCGGAAATTCGCCGAAAACATTCGGGATGTATCCAAGGCCCTCGGCTGCGACGGCGTCGATATCGATTGGGAAAACGACCTGGATTATTCCCTTGAAGATCGCCTGGAGGGTTGTGTTTCCCTTGCTAAGGAAATCCGAGCCGTCTGGCCGGAGGCTATCATCGCCATGGATACCTGGCCGGACGCATCGGACGCCCAAATTCTCTCTCAAGCCAAGGACGCGGTAGACGCCTTTATGCCCATGAGCTTCTTAAGCCTTGCCCAATGGGGCGGCTTCCTCCTTCCCGCCCCCCTCTCGCCCCTCTACGAACCAGAAACCTATTCAAACGATATGTCTTTTGAGACTATCCTCAAAAAATGGACCGACGCGGGCGTGCCCGCCTCAAAGCTCGTCTTTGGCGTGGGAGGCTTTGGGGCGGTCTGGGCCGGCGACCCACAAGCCCCTGAAGCGGAGCGCAGAGCCCCCAACGCGCCCTATTCCCACTACGATGAAAACCCTGAAGGAGAATGGTCGGACAGGGCAAACGACAACCGCATCACCCAGGCTTGGCTTGACGGCGTCCTTGCCGATCATCCGGAGCTGAGCGAGGGCTGGGACGAGTGGGGGAAATGCTCCTATTGGTCGGCGCCCGCTCCCGACGAGCTCGTTCGCGCCTGGGTAAGCTGGGAGTATCTGGATATCGGCATCATTTTTTACGAGAGCCCAAGGGCGATGCGGGAAAAGAAAAACTATTGCCAAACAAAGGGGCTCAAGGGTATGAATTTTTGGACCCTTTCCCAGATGAAGGGCAATGACGGTTCCTATCCCATGCTCGATGCCCTGCGTTAAGCAGGCCGTAGCTTACTCATATCTATAAACTCAGTGATCTTGAGCATAGGTCGCTCACGCAAAGCCCTTCTCCATCCCTCCATCTCTCCATCCCTTCATCCCTTCATCTATCAATAGATAAAAGGAGAAGGAACGGAGGAAAAATGTACAGCGGAAGAATGTACAGAACGCACAAGCTGCCGTACTATATACCTGCAGCCGATGCTTAGGGACGGCGGCCATGGCCCCGCCGCAAGGCTCGGAAAGCTATAAAGCAAACAAGGGAGGATTGGGCTTGGCAAGCGATTTCCAGATCCTCGGTATCGAGGATACTCAAGATCCGGCCCTCATTAAAACAGCCTTCCGGGCACGCATTAAAGAGATACACCCGGATCGCTGTCCGGCCCAAGACGCTTTTAAAAACCACCTCCTCTTTATCCAGGTAAATCAAGCCTATACCCGGATCATGGAGTCCCTCTGCCAAAATTCCGGGGAGGCCTATCCCCAGGGATCGGGCCATCACCCAGGAGCGAGCTATCCCCCGGGATCGAGCCGCCCGCTGAGACAGGGGGGCGCGATGAAGGGCGCCGCCCATAGGGCCGGGGCCGGACTCAGGCAGATGGGGGCTCTCATCCCCCATGCCGACCCCGCCTTCGCCTTTTACAAAACGGCCATAGCCTACTTTAAGCGCATCCATCCCTCGGCTTGGAACAGAACGGCAGGCGGGCTTCAAGTACGCTTGCCGGGGGAAGACGACTCCGAACAAAATGAACTGAGGCGTCAGGTAGCCTCCCTCATCCAGCTTTTTCCCAAGGCTTACTATTATTTTTCCATCGTCGTTCATGAGTACCCGGAAAGCATCTGGTGCCCCGACGCCCAGGATAAGATGGCCCTTATCGAGGAACGCAGTCAGCTCTACCGGCGGATTATCGAGAGTTTTAAGTGATCCCGCCCGGGGCTTCGTATGAAGCCCGGATTTTAACATAGACGCTACTAGGTGACGGCAGAGTGGCCGTCCCTAGAAAGGAAATAGCAATGCAGAAGATCCAAGGCTCTACTTTGTTCGGAGCCGCTTTTTGCGCGGCATTGGCCCTTTTTTCCTGCGCGACTTCCCATAAAGGGGAAGCCAAGCCGGATTCCATCACAAGCGCGAGCACGGTAGATGCCGCACAGGCATCCATCCTCTCCGACATACCCGCCGTCGCCGACGGCAAAAAAACGCTGGTAGTATTCTTTAGCACGGGAAACGCCTCCGAGCTGGTAGCCTCCGACTTGGCCGCCATCTATGGCGCAGATATCGAGCGCATCGTCGAGATGAAGACTCGGAAGGGCAGTTCGGCATTCATGACAGCGGGCGCAGACTCCTCCATGGGAAAGGCTACGGCGATTGTGGCGCCCAGCTTCGATCCGGCTAGCTACGACAGGGTCTTCGTCCTCACGCCCATCTGGGCCTGGAAACTCTCGCCACCGGTGAGATCGTGGCTGCGGCTCTTCAAGGGCAAGCTCCCCCCGGTCGCATTCGGCACGATCTCGGGCGACACCAAGCCGGACAAGGTCGTGTCTCAGATGGCCAAGGAGGGCGGTAGAGAGCCCTTCGCCTTCGCGGGCTTCTCTGAGAAGGACTTCAAGGCGGAGGGACGCGCGCACTACCTAGAAAAGCTCAAGAAGTTGGCGGGTCTCGCTGAATAAGGGTCGCCCACTCATTCTTGACCGAGGGCCTCTTCCCGGCGATGATGGAGGCAGATGAAAGCAGCCCCCACAGATCGGGCCCTCTATTCGAGGCTGAGGAAGCACTTCAACGCCTTACCTATCGGCTTTCCAAAATCCGAGTCGGGAATGCGCATCTTGAAGCGCCTCTTCAACCCAGCCGAGGCCCGCCTTGCCCTCGCCATGGATTGGCGCTTCTTGAGCGCCCAAGAGAT
Source organism: Treponematales bacterium (assembly GCA_041739325.1). Taxonomy (GTDB): domain Bacteria; phylum Spirochaetota; class Spirochaetia; order Treponematales; family JBGSOB01; genus JBGSOB01. The sequence goes on along the minus strand of JBGSOB010000012.1, from coordinate 19,577 downwards.
AGAGCAACGACTTGCCAAGCTTGCCGAAGCCCCGGAGCTGGGCCTACAAGAGATACGCAGCCTCCTGGACGGGATGGCGGCCAAGGGTTCCATTTTGCGCCGCGCCGAGCAAAACAGCTATGCCCTCATGCCCTTCGTGGTTGGCATGTACGAGTTGCAGATTGGAAGCCTATCCAAGGAATTCGTTGAAGATACCATCGGTTTTCTCAAAGAAGGCTACGGTTTGGAACTCCTGGCCGGGGGCGAGCCCCAGAGCCGCATCATACCCATTGGGGCGGCAATCAAGCCCGAGCATAAGATTGCCAACTACGATGAATTCCGCAGCCTCATCCTCAATGCCGGGGATGATATAGCCGTCCTACCCTGCGTTTGCCGCAAAGCGGCCGACCTTGCCGGCAAGCCCTGCCGGAGCACAGAGCGCCGCGAGCTCTGCATCGTCTTCCGCGACTACGCCCACACCGTGGTGCGTGAGGGTTGGGGCAGGGCTATCAGCCAGAAAGAAGCCCTAGAGCTGGCTGATCTCAACCAAGCCGAAGGCCTCATCATGCGCCCATCGGCGGAGGCCGAGCCACAATTTCTCTGCGCTTGCTGCGGGGACTGCTGCGGCCTTATTGGGGTTGTGAAGGCGGTAAAACGCCCGGCAGACTTCGTCTCCTCCAATTTCCGCGCCACTATCAATGCGGACGCCTGCCGCGCTTGCGGCGCTTGCCTTAAAGTCTGCCCCATGCAAGCCATCGATCAGCGCGGCCAAGCGCTTTCATTAAAATCGGGGGCCAAGCGCCGCGCCGCCCGCGTCGACAGCGGGCGCTGTATCGGTTGCGGGGTCTGCGTGCCCAGCTGCGCCTTTAAGGCTATCGAGCTCGTTCGTAAGCAAGGGGCTCTCGAACCGCCGCAAAACACTGAAGAGCTTTTAGAGCGTATGGAAAGCAAACGCCCCACGCTTCTGCGCAAGATTTACATAGGAATTCGCGCCATCCTGGGAATAGCCCAAGACCCGCGCCGCCCTAGCCGCTAAAGCAAGTGGCTTAGGCCCCCGCTCTATAATTTCCCAAGCGCGCAAAAAGGGATGCCGCCAATTTTTCCAGGCCCTCCCCCGTCCGGGCTGAAATTACATGGATTTCAGAATCGGGTTTGAGCGCGAGCACCCGCTCCCGCAGCGCCCTCATGTCAAAGGCCTCGCGGTCCAGGTAATCCGCTTTGGATACCACAAGGATATCGGCCAAGGCGAAGATCGGCGGATACTTGAGGGGCTTGTCGTCTCCCTCCGGCACGGAGAGCAGGGCAAGGTTGAGCGAGGCCCCGCAATCCACCTGGGCGGTGCAGATAAGATTACCCACATTCTCCAAAAAAACTATTGAGTGCGGGGAAGTGGTTTCCTCAAAGACAGCAAGCTCGGTGAGGCCGGCTTCCGTCATGGCGGCGTCCATATGGCAGAAGCCGCCGGTGCGTAGCTGAACCGCCTTCAATCCAGCGGCGCGTAGCTTATCCGCGTCTACCGCGGAGTCAAGGTCTGCTTCAATAACCGCCGGCCCGGCCTTTTCACCTAGGAGGGGAAGGAGCCCGAGGAGGAGGCTCGTTTTACCGCAGCCGGGAGAGCCCATCACATTCACTAAAAAGACGCCGCGCTCTTTGAGCCGCTGCCTGAGGCTGTCCGCCCGCTCCTGGTTATCCGCCAGAACGGCTGCCTTAACGTCTATGATCCGCGTGCCTTCCATCAAAGCCCCCCTTCATTCGCCATCTTTCACCTCTATCCGCTCAACCCGGTACTCGAAGTCGGCCCCGCCGCGTTCAACCTTCAGCGTAGCCCCTTGGGCCGGGCTGCCCTTGGCGGCGATATCCAGGTAGCGCTGAAGCCAGAGGGGCTCGGCGTCGCAGTAGGCCCCAAGCAAGAGATCTATGCGCAGGACGCGCGAGCCGGGGGGCGTAGATTTGAGGACGATGTCCAGAATAGAGCGTATTACCGGCAACTCATGCATGGTCCCTCACTTTCTCCCCACCGGAAGCCAAAAACCCAGTATACTGCCCCCGTCGCCTGGGGGCAAAGACCCGCGCGCGGCGGGGAGAGGCCGATGGAAGGGATTCGGAAGGACGAGAGGATATGCGTTGTTGGCGCCGGGGCGGCGGGAATTTCTGCCGCGGTCTATCTGCGCGACGCAGGCTATTCCAAGATCACCATACTGGAACGGGAGGATCATGTAGGCGGCAAGTGCCGCACATGGCGCGAGCAAGGCCGGCAGGCAAGTGGCGGATCGGCCCAGGATGAAAACTGGGAATTGGGCGCCATCTTAGGCGCCACGGATTACAAGCACACCATCAGCCTCATGCGCCGCGTGGGCATCAAACCCTGGCGTTATAAAGGTCCGGCTCGGCCCTATGACCCCAGCTACCCCAAAGACGGGGTCTGGCCCATCAACACTATGTTTCCCGGCTGGGTGAAGCCTTCAGAGCTCCTCCCCATCTTGTGGCAAATGGCGCGCTACCACCTTCTGGCCCCGCGGTGGAAAAAGGTCTTCGACGCCGGCCACCGCGGAGTGCCTGAGGAACTGGCCGCTCCCTTTTCTGAATGGGTCAAACGCTACCGCATGCAGGGCCTGGCTAAGATTATGGCCATACCCTTTACCACCTTCGGCTATGGCTACTACGACGAGATCCCGGCCGCCTACGTGCTTAAGTTTTTTGAGCCTGGCCTTGTCCGCGCCCTGGCCATGGGTTGGAAGTTCTTCAATTGGAAGGAAGGCATTCAGACCCTCTGGCAGCGCCTGGCCGAGGGCTTTGATCTGCGCCTTGGGGTCAAGATCAGTTCCATCCGCCGCTCGGGCAGGGTGCGCGTCAAGCTCGAATCAGGCACTGGCTCCGAGGAACTCGAGTTCGACCGCCTCATCCTCGCCTGCCCCTTGGACGACGCCCTGACCTTCCTTGACGCGAGCGCGGAAGAAAAAGAGCTTTACGGCAAGATACGCTATATGGATTACCGCGTTTACCTAAGCCGCGCCAGCGGCCTCAAGGTACCGGCAGGCTTTATCCCGGCGCGCTTTGACCAATCCGGGCTGGGCAAGCCGATGATCTGGGACCAGAGGGTGCGCGGCGTGGGCATGCATACCTTCTATATCTTGGGTAATTGGAAACTGACAGAGGCACAGATAGACGCCCTTGTTGAAGCCGATATCGCCGCCTTGGGCGGCAAGTTGGAAAAACACGAGATCAAGGAAACATGGAAATACTTTCCCCACCTGGATCAAGCCGACTACCGCGATTCCTGGTACCAAAGATTCGAGGATCTCCAGGGTAAGAACCGCTGTTATGTCACCGGGGAAATAGCAAGCTTCTCCACGGTTGAACGCGTTGTGCGATACCCAAAAGACCTGGTAAGGCGTTTCTTCACTTAAGGCGCTGGCGATTCAGGCGCTGGCCGTTTACATCCGGCGGCGGTCGTTTACAACCGCCGAAGAGTGATTTACAATGTAGCCATGAAAAGCCGCCATCTTGCCCTGCGCGTCAGCCTGCACTCAGTTCTCATGATCGGCGTCGTCTACCTGCTTATGCAGTTGCTGGCCTACGCGCGCGATAACATCATCATCGGACTAAGTGATGTCAGCGCCTTACCGGCCAGCGTTGGCGGCTTTCTCTTATCTTTCGTTTTTCCACCCAGTTTGCTTTTTGGGGTCATCCTCTACCTATCTACCCTACCCCTCCAGCGCACCCTCATTCGGCTTGAGGCGGGAGAACGCATAAGCCCGGAACTGGCGGAGCGCACGCGCAAGCGCATACTGGGCTTTTCCGGCATGGTGCTGAGCTTCAACCTTATCGGCTTTGCCTTGGGCTTTCTCCTTCTCTACGCCCTCACCGGCCGCCTGGAACAGATCATCTACCCGGAAAATTTAACCGTCCTGGCATTCAACTTCTCTGCCGCCTTCGCCTTTGCCTCAGCCCAAACCGCCCTCAACGACCACGCTTTCAGCCGTTTACGCGAACTCTTAGGCTTTACGCAGATAGGCTCTCGCAAGCGTGAGCCTTCCAGCACCTCCCGCCAGATAAGCCTAAGCCTTTCCCTCCTCCTCTTTGTCTTGTGTTTTGTCCAATTCAACCAGCATGACTTTTTAAAATTCGAATCATTCGAAATTGAAGCCTTTAGGAGCCTAAACAAAGCCCCCTCCGACCCCCAAGGACTTGAAAAAACATACCGGCAGATACTCTCTCGTAGGCTGGGGGAATTCACAACCCGCGCGGGTCTACAGGTTGACGATGTTCCCCTACCATGGACAAGGGGCTCCAACGCCCGAGAGCGGCAGATGCAGATATTTTTCCTTTGCTTTGCCTTTGCCTTACTTCATGCCCTCGCTATCCAGATCATCTTCTCCGGGGTGCTACGCGGTCAGCTTAACGTGCTTAAAGAAAGGATACGGGAGGTCATTGAGGGGGGGAAGGACCTACGGCGGCGCCTCAATCTGACAAAAATGGACGATATCGGCGAAATGGCAGAGCTGATGAACCGCCTCTTGGATTCATTTCAGGGTGTAGTGGGCCGCATTACGGCGGCGGCAGGGCTTACCCAACAGGGGGCATCCGAGGTTGACCGGGTTTTGGCGGACTCCCTGCAAATATCTGATAAAACCTTCAAGGCTATTCTCGACTTTGGCGAACAGATGGAAAAACAAGCCGCGGACGCGCGCACGCTTAACGTCCTTCTCGATTATTTCAAGCAAGCCGTTACCCAGGTAGAAAGCGCGGTAGAAACCCAGAATCGCTTTGCCTCAGAAACGGCCAGCGCCATGGAAGAAATGTCGGCAAATATACAATCAGTGGAAATGTTGACAGACAAGGCGGGGGAGCTTACCGAAGGCTTGCGCGTAAAAGGAGAGGCGGGGGGCCAGGCGGCGGGGGAGACATCTCAGGCAATCTCCGACATAGCCGATGCGGCCGCCAAGGTGCTGGAAGTGCTCAAATCATTGGACAAAATCGCTTCCGACATCAACCTGCTGGCCATGAACGCGGCGATAGAGGCGGCTCATGCCGGCGACCAAGGGCGAGGCTTTGCCGTCGTGGCCAGCGAGGTCAGGCGCTTGGCCGGCACGGCCGCGGATCAAACCAAATCCATCAAGGGCTTACTCAAACGCATGCAAGAAAGGGTGGGCCATGGGGTCTTAAAAAACCAGTCCAGTTCCGCCCTCATGAAGGACCTCATTGACGGCATTCAAGAGGCGGCATCGATATCCCGCCAAATATCAGACGCAATGAAGGAACAGGCCCAAGGCACGAGAGACGTCTTCCGCACCCTAGGGGACGTACTCAAGACGGCGGCTTCTATCCGCGAGCGGACAAAGGAGCAGTCGGATCAGACGGGCAAGATGTCGCAGGCCATCAACGCCGCCCTCGACAGCTTCGGGAGCCTTGCCGGCGCGGCGCGCACCCACGCCGAGGGCATCAGAGCCTTGGAAAAGAGCTTTGATCAGGCGCGGCGCATCGTGGATGGAAACATGGAATCGGTGGAGTCCCTGAGCGCTGAGGTCGAGGAATTCCAGATTTAGGCTCAGCGCCCATCTGCTAAGAGTTTTTCCAAGGCTTCAAGCGGCATGGGCTTATGGAAGTAATAACCCTGAATCAGGTCGCAATCTATGGAGAAGAGGAATTCCGCCTGGCCCGCGGTTTCAACCCCCTCCGCAACTACCTTCATGCCCAGTTCGTGGGCTAGGCTGATCATAGAGCGGCACATCTGCCTTGACTTAGGGTTCTCCGGCAGGTGAATGACAAAGGAGCGGTCTATCTTAAGCACGTCTGCCGGTAGGTCCAAAAGGCGGGAAAAAGATGACTGGCCGGTTCCGAAGTCGTCTATCGAAACCTTGATGCCGCTGGAACGGACCTTTTGCAAAAAGACCCGGACATCCATGGAATTCCAGGAATCCATAACGCAAGACTCGGTGAGCTCCAGCTCCAACATGCCGTCTTGAATGCCCCTTTCCGCAATCCGCTCCAGCACGCTCTCTATGATTTGCGGGTCGTTGAGCTGCTGGGGGGAAAGGTTGAGGGCCATGTTTACCCCACCGTAATTCGCTGTGATGCGTGCCAAACTGCGACAGCCTATATCAAGCACGATCCCGCCTATTTCATGGATCAAGCCCGTGCGTTCGGCTATCTCTATGAAGTCCCCCGGATAGATGAGCTTGCCCTGGTACTCCCAGCGTACCAAGCCCTCCACGCCCCGGATGCGGCCGCTTGAATCCACCTTGGGCTGATAGTGCAGAATAAAGCGGCTGCCCGGTATGTCCCCACGCAGGGTCTCCTTGAGCCGCTCTTCGGTTTCGTAGGCATCGCGACGCCTATCCGCCAAGTCCGCGTTGTAGACGACCAATTGACGGCCGCGTTCCTTTTTGGCGTGGATCAAGCTTTCATCCGCGTTGCGCAAGAGTTCGGATACCGACTCTCCATGATGCGGGAAAACGCTGATCCCCAAACGGTAGCGCAAAACAATGACATGATTCTCGTATTTCCACACCCCGTCCATCTGCTCTAAAATACGCGTCAGAATTGGGGAAGCCGCCCATCCGTCGTGAACGCCGTCGGCCACGATAAGAAATTCGTCGCCCTCGGTGCGGCACAGAAGGTCTCCGGCTCCGATGACTTTTTTAAGTTGGGCGGCAATCTCCGCCAAACAGAGATTGCCGGCGTTATAGCCGTAAAGGTCGTTAAGCTTCTTGAAATTATTGATGTCAAAAAGGATGACGGAGAGATTCTTCTTTGCCTTGCGCGCGCCCACGAGGCGTTTTTCAATGAGCTCCAGGCCGGACTTGCGTTTGAGGGTGTCGGTGAGTTCATCGTAGACGGCCAGGTAGCGCATTCGGTCCGCTACCCGCTTGTAACGCAGTGAAGAGCTGACAACCCCGAAGCCGGAGAGGGCAAAAATGGCAATGACCGATATAGGGGCCTCGCCCCGTAAAAGGGGTTCGCGAATTCCATCGATGCCGATAGTCAGCAAGAGGCCGATATAGCATGCTAGAAAAACCCACAGTTCAACTCGGTATTGGCTTCCCACCCTTCGCTTGAACTGCCAGACGAGGATAAGCCCAATAGGGAGGAGGGCCATCAGGGTCGATAGGGTGAAAAAAACGCTGTAGCTATAGCCGCGGCCAAACGAACCCTCTTTAAAGTACATAGAATCCGGAAAGAGGAGCAAGAGAGGCAGGCAAACGAGGAAAAGTCCTACGAGCCTCTCCCAGAGCAGTGACTTAAGACCGGTTGTTTGTAGCACGTCCTTGATAATCAAAAAAAGAATGATGGGCAGGAGTGCCATCTGCAGCTTGTTGACAAAGATGAATACGACGGGGTCAAGCTTTATCTGAAAAAAAACATAATCGATGACGCTATAAACGGCACAGAGAAATATCCAGGCATCACGAAGAAGTAGGCGTAAATCATAACGGGTGGAAATATTGAGAATGAAGGAATACAGCGATAGGGCAAGAATGGAGACAGCCATATACTGACCATGGAGTATGGGTATGGAGCTAGGGCTAAGAAGGCCTTGGAGCAAGTGCATCCCCTTGAAAAACTGGCGACGGCAACGCTGGGTCCTGCCACCAATTCTTCACCCTCCGCCCGAGCTTGTCAACGAAAAAAGACGGGAAATACGGGCTTTCCGACGGCATCCTCCTTAAAAAGCCCGTATTTTACATTTTAGCCGATATGAATCGGTTTAGCCTGCGCGGCGCTTGCATAGAGGGCGTCCAGTAAGCGCATCACCAGAAGCCCCTCCTCCCCGCCGGCATCGTGGGGCAGGCCCCGAAGGATGCTGTCGATAAAGTGATACATGGCTCCGGTGCAGGCCGGAACGGGTGGGTGAAGTTCCATATCAAACTGGCAACCCTCGCGCTCAAGGTGAAGGCTCGCCTTGAACTGGTAACCTTGGTCGATATTGCGCTGGACTAAGCCTGCCTTTGTGCCGAGCAAGCGGGTTTCCATAAGCTCATTCTCCGCGATATTGGCCGCCCAGGAGGCCTCCACTTCCAAGCAAGCCCCGTTTTTAAAGCGGATAAAGCCGGCGGCTAGGTCCTCCACGCTAAACTCTCGGCCTTCGGCCGCGGCGATTGTCTTCCCCAAGCTGTCGTAAGCAGCCCCCATGACCCACTCCGGCTCGGGGTAGCCCATGAGCCAGAGGGCCAAGTCCAGCCGATGCACGCCTAGGTCGATCAAGGGCCCGCCGCCGGAGAGTTCCTTGCGCGCGAACCAGGAGCCGGGAGCGGCGCTTTCCCCAAAGGCCGGGGCAGAGCCAAAGCCCGGTATGCCGCGGCGGCGGTGCCAGACGCTGCGCGCAAAGTAAACGTCTCCGAGAATGCCTGAATCGACCTGACGCTTGAGGGCCTGAGACTGCTCGTTGAAGCGGTAGGAAAAATCTATCATCAAGCGCTTGCCGGCCTTGCGCGCGGCATCCAGCATGAGGCGGCCTTCGCCGGCGTTCATAGCCATGGGTTTTTCGCAGAGGACGTGGCAACCGGCATTGAAGGCGGCCAGGGCCATATCCTTATGAAAGGCGTTGGGGGTGCACACGGAAAGGATATCCAGCTTTTCCGCCGCCAGCATCTCCTCCAAACTTGTGTAGCGGCCGCTGATGGAAAACTCATCGCCAACGCTCTCAAGCCGCCCCGCGTCCCTGTCCGCTATCGCGACCACGTGGGCAAGGGGATGGCTTAGGTAGCCCTGGATATGGGCGCGGCCGATTCCCAGGCCAACAACGCCTACGCGCAAACTATCGCTTTTTGTAGGGCTTCCGCTCATTTTGCGGCCCCGCTTTTTTTCGATATCGCCTCAAGGGGAAGCTTTTCATTGGGGCAGGAATCCTTGATGCATACCCGGGGCGCGGCCCACAGCACCGCGTTGCCGATAACGCGCTGAACGTTGGCGTCGTAATAGGTGGGATAGGTTTCGTGGCCGGGGCGGAAATAAAAGACACGCCCGTTCCCCCTCTCCCAGCAGCAGCCGGAGCGGAAGACATTGCCCCCCTCAAACCAGGAGATAAAAACCGTGGAGTCGGGTTGGGGGATGTCGAAGCGCTCGCCGTACATCTCTTCCATGGGTAGCTCAAAATAGGGATCAAGGCCTGAGGCTATCGGGTGGCCGCGCTCCACTACCCACAGCCGCTCGCGCTCGTCCGCTTCCCGCCAAACCAAGGAGCAGTTCGTGCCCATGAGTCTTTTAAAGGGCTTTGAAAAATGCGCCGAGTGGAGGACGATGAAGCCCATGCCCTCAAGGACCCGACGTTGGACGGCGGCCGCCACGGCATCGGATAGTTTGTCGTGGGCTTGGTGGCCCCACCAGATAAGGACATCTACCTGGTCAAGGACGGAATCTGGCAGGCCATGCTCGTCTTGATCCAGGGTGGCCGTTTTAACTTCCAGGGCGGGGTTCTTGCGCAAAAAGGCGGCGATAGCCTGGTGAATACCCTCTGGGTAGACCCTGCGCACAACTTCATCATTTTTTTCATGAACGAATTCGTTCCATACCATAACACGAATCTTATGATCCATACATCCTCCTCCGGTAGCTAAAAAGTCCTTACTCTTCAATTTAGCCTTATAATATCAGGCTTATTACAATAGGTGGATATCAAGCTGTGGTAGAAAACCGATATCTATAGTAATATTCTTAGGTATGGAAAGCTCGCTCCTGACAATGATGACGGGAAAAATTCGCGCCTACGCTCGCGCCCTTAAGCTGGGGCGGAAGGGCTTGATCATGCCCTCCCCAGGCCAAGAATACCGCCGAGGCAGGGAGGGGCCCTTCCATAGCTCGCCGGAGATCTTTCTCCAGCTCTCAGGCTATACGGATTTTTCCTTCCCTGAAGAGGAACTGCGCTTGGACGAGGGGGAAATCCTCATCGTGCCCGCCAGGGTGCCGCACATGGAGCGGGTGGGCGGGGCAAAGGATGCCTTTCGCAACATAGTCATACTCCCCGACGGAGGGAGCATCCTCTGCCATATCGCCTGGGAGGAGGCAGCCGGCCGGCCGGGCATACTCCACACGGAAAACCGTAAGCCAGAGCTCGCGCCGGCCCTTGGGCTCTGGCTGCAAGACGCCCTGCGCTGGGGCCGCAAGGACAGGGCCCTCGCGGCATCACTGACGGCGGCGGCCCTCTTTGCACAAGCCGGGGTACTTGATGAAAAACACAAGAATGACTCCGCCGAATCGCGCTTAGTGGGGCGGGCGCGGCGCATGATCCGCGACCGCCTGGGAGACCCGCGGCTTTCCGTGGCATCACTGGCCCAGGCCATCCCCTGCTCGGCGGATTATCTTTCGCATCACTTTAAGCAAAGCAGCGGCCAAAGCTTGGTAGACTACATCCAAGGCCTGCGGATGCAAAGGGCGGCGGACTTCCTGAGGAACAGCGAACTGTCCAGTAAGGAGGTGGCCTGGGCATGCGGCTATGCCAACCAGAGCTACTTTATTCGCCTCTTCCGCGAACGCTACGGGAGCAGCCCCTTGGAATATCGCAGCGCCCTCCAGGCTACCCTCCTTGGCGATCAGGGCTGAAACGGCTATCCTCTTGCCATGGCCAAGAATATCCACGACATCATCCGCTCACGCCGCTCCTGCCGCAGCTTCGATTCCCGCCCGCTTGAAACTGGGCATCGGGCAGAACTTGAAAAAGCCATCCGCGAGGATTGCCGTGACCACCTGGGCAAACCGATACACATGGCCCTGGTGGACCGCAAGGCTCCGGGCTCGGGGGTGGAGGAAAAACTGGGGACCTATGGGGTCATCAAGGGCGCGGCAAACTTCCTCGTCGGTTCCTTCCCGGCGGGCGGAGAGCGCATCGAGGGCTTCGGCTATGCCTTTGAGGGCATCGTCCTCAAAGCCACGGCTCTGGGCATTGGTAGTTGCTGGCTGGCCGGAACCCTAGACCGGGTTGCCTTTGGCAGGGTCCTAGGGCTTTCCGCCAAGGAAGTCATTCCCGCCATCAGCCCCCTGGGCTACCCCGTGAACAAGAGCACTATCGCCGACCGCTTTATCCGCTTTGCCGCCGGCTCCGACCACCGACTTGCCTGGGAAAGCCTCTTCATCGATGCCGATTCAGGCAGGTCCTTAAGCGCCCAAGAAGCCGGCCCCTACGCCCCCGCCCTCAGCGACCTACGGCTTGCCCCATCGGCGTCAAACAAGCAACCCTGGCGCTTAAGCCGCCTGGGAAAGACATACCGCTTTCTCATCAAGCGCTCCCTCGGCTACGGTTCCGCCTTTTCCTTCGACATCCAACGCCTCGATATCGGCATCGCCATGAAGCACTTCGAGCTCTCCGCCCGCGCCGAGGGCCTGGAAGGCTCCTGGCACTATGAGAATTCGCTCAAGGGCATAGCCCCGGACTGCGAGTACATTGTCAGCTGGACGGAGGGGAGGGCCTAGGTGGATGGCTTAGAAGGCTGGGACCCGGCCTTTCTCCTCAAGCTCGCCCGTACCAAGATGCCCTTCGGCAAGTATGCCGGCCGCCCACTGGTGCACTTGCCGGAACACTACGTCGTCTGGTTTGCCACCAAGGGCTACCCGGAGGGAGAGCTGGGGCAGATGCTGCGCTCTGTCTACGAAATTAAGGCCAATGGGCTTGAGTATCTCTTTGCCCCCCTCTTGGACCAGTACCGCCGCTAGAAGCCGGGCTCCGCCTGCTGGAAGCAAGGGCGGCCGCGTTGCCCATGCCTGATGATTCCGGCTATAGTGGGCGCATGCGTTTTATTCAAGGCATAGCCCGCGTGGCGGCCATCCTCTCCTGCATCCTCATCATCGTCCTTTCCCTCCTGCCGCGCCTGCCCCAACCGGTGCGTTTTATCGGCGCGGATAAAGTGGGCCATGCCCTTGCCTATTGCCTGATGAGCTTTCTCTTTTGCCTAGGTTTTCTTAAGCCCGGAACAAGCCCAGGCCGTTTGATAGCCCTCCTGGGCGCCCTCATCCTGCTTGGCGCGGGCATAGAATTCCTCCAACCCCTGGTAGGCCGCAACTTCGATATCATCGACATGCTTGCCAACGGCAGCGGGGTTGGCCTTGGCTACATCATGGCCCTCCTGCCTCGGCGCCTGGTGCTTAGAGCCGCATGAACCTCATCTCCATGGACAGGGTTTCAAAAACCCTCAAGGAAAGCCCCCTCTTTGAAAACGTAAGCCTGGGCATAGAGTCGGGGGATAGGCTGGGTCTTGTGGGGCGCAACGGCTGCGGCAAATCCACCTTTCTTAAAATGATCTGCGGAAAGCTGGAGCCGGACTCAGGCAGCCTTGCCCGCAACCGCGAGCTAAGCGTTTCCGTTTTGGAGCAGAGCCCGGCATGCCTGCCCGGCGCCAACCTACGCCAATTCCTCTTTGAGGGCGATTCCCCCCAAGTGCGTCTTTTACGCGAGTACCACGCCTGCCTGGAAAGCGCCCAGGTGGACGAGCGCCGCTTGGCGGAGCTGGGCCACCGGATGGAAGAGGAGGGCGGCTTCCTATTAGAGCGTCGTTACATTTCTCTTTTAAGCGAGCTGGGCCTGCGCGACCCTGAGGCGGACCTTGAGGAGCTTTCCGGCGGCATGCTCAAAAAAGCCGCAATCGCCCGTTGCCTAGCCGCCGGCGCCAAGCTTGTCCTTATGGATGAGCCTACCAACCATTTGGACGTGGAAACCATTGAGTGGCTGGAGATAAAACTCAAGGGCGCCGACTTCGCCTTTATCCTGGTAACCCACGACCGCTACTTCCTGGAAGCCGTTTGCGGCGGCATTCTGGAGATAGACCGCGGCACGATATTCTCCTACCCCGGCGACTACGCCTACTTTTTGGAAAAACGCCGCGACCGCTACGCAGCCTACGCCCAAGCCGACGCCCGCCGCCTCAACATCCTGCGCGACGAGCTGGAATGGCTCCGGCGCGGGCCAAAGGCGCGCGGCGGCAAGAGCAAGAGCCGTAAGCAGCGCATCGGGGAGATGCTCCAAGCCGCCCCGGAGCGGGAAGAGTCCATGGAATCCTTTTCCTCCGGCCAGGCGCGGCTGGGCAAGAAGATTCTCGAAGTGGAGGGCCTGGCAAAGGCCTTCGACGGCCACCCGGTAATCCGCGACTTCAGCTACACCTTTTCCCGCGGCGAGAGGATCGGCATCATCGGCCCCAACGGCTCGGGGAAGTCCACCCTCTTAAACCTTATCAGCGGCAGGCTCTTAGCGGACGCAGGCCGCCTGGATTGCGGAGAGAACACCCGCTACGCCTACTTCGACCAAGAGGGCCAAGGCATAAACCGCTCCTTGAGCGTCTTGGAGTTCATGAAGGAAAAGGCGGACCGCGTGGCCCTCTCCGACGGGACATCCCTTTCCGTCGAGCAGTTTCTCGAGCGCTTCCTCTTTCCCCGACCCATGTTCGACCACAGCCTCTCCCGCCTCTCAGGCGGGGAATTCCGCCGCCTCCAGCTTATCCGCCTCTTAGCCTCAGGTTGCAACTTCCTCCTTTTGGACGAGCCGACAAACGACTTCGACATCGACACCATCGCCCTCTTGGAAGACTTCCTCATATCCTTCCCCGGCTGCATCCTGGCGGTTTCCCACGACCGCGCCTTTTTAGACAGGGTAACCGACGGCCTCTTTATCTTTGACGGCGCTGGCGGGGTTTCCGGCTTTAAGGGAGACTACAGCGATTACCGCCAAAGCCTTGAGGATGCCGCGGAGGAAGAGAGGGCAAAGAAGGCCCGTAAGCTCGAGGCGGGCCAGGGAGCGGGGAAAAATCAAAGCGACGGGAATGAAGTCGCGGGCTCTAAAAAGCTCTCTTTTAAAGAGAAAAAGGAGCTGGCGGGATTGCTCGCGGAAATATCCACCCTGGAGGCCGAGAAGGCTGGGCTTGAAGAGGGCTTCAGTTCCGGATTTAGCGAGGCGGACAAAGCAAAGGCCGACGCGGAGCGCTATCGCCTGGTTTCTGAAAGGATCGAAGAAGCCAGCCTGCGCTGGATGGAGCTTGCGGAAAGGGAAGAATAGCGAAAAACCCTGGCGCCGAGGGGGAGTCAGAGCTATACTGGGTATGTTAGATGATAACAAGGGCAATAAAAAATGCGTAGTGGAGGCTAGAGGATGGATGGGGACGACAGGCGGGCAACAGGCACTGAGCCTACAAAAGCCCAGACCGCAGAGACTGCCGGGGAAAATCCGCCCCGAATTCTCGTGCTCGACGATGAGGATTTTTTGCGTATGCTTTTTGGCAAAATCATCAGCCACATCGGCTACTCCGTAATCGCAACGAAGGAAGGCTCTGAAACCCTAACTGAATTCGAGCGCGCCCGCGAGGCCGGAGAGCCTTACGCGGCCGTCATCCTGGACCTGAGCGTGCCCCAGGGCCTCGGAGGACTGGATATCGTGGCTAAGCTTCGCCTCGCGGATCCGAAGATTCCCATCCTAGCCACCTCGGGGAACCCCCAAGACCCCGCTATGGAAAACCCTTCCGATTACGGTTTTTCCGGCGTGCTTAACAAGCCCTTCCGCCGCGACGACCTCGCAGCCCTCCTCAAGGCCCATATCCCCCTCTAAGCCTTCCTGGACGGATACCCGGCGGCGCGATATAGTGGGGCCTATGTCCCGCCGCGCCACAGCACGCAAGATATGCCAAGCACTTCTGTATTCCCTCAGCGCATGGCTCTGCGCCTCCATCCATGCCCAAGCCTCACGAGCGGACGAATCGAGCATCGTGCCCCTCAGTTATGAGGTAGTGAAGATTCAGCTTGAATCCCGCTTGACAGGGCCTGAGGCCAGTCTGCGCTTTAGCCGCGACGGGGTAAACCACTCTGAATCCGGGGAGCGTGGCGCCTACCCCTTCCTCCACCCGCTTGAGGGCCAAGAGTTTTCCTTGCTACGGGGCTTCGGCATGGTAAACGACGAGGTATGGAAAAAGGAGTTTTTCCACCCCGGCATCGACTTTGCCGCCGCGGAGGGCAGCCCGGTTCTTGCCGCCGCCTCTGGGCGCGTTTCGCGCTCCGGGTACACCGCCGGCTATGGGCTCTTCTTGATGCTGGACCACGGAAGCTTTTCCACCCTCTACTCTCATCTGCGCAAAGACCTGGCCGTTAAACGCGGTCAGAGCGTTAAGGTCGGCCAACGCATAGGCTCCGTAGGCTCAACCGGCATGACGACCGGCCCCCTCTTGCACTACGAAATCCGCTTAAGCAAATCCAAGAACGGAAAGCTCTATGCCGTGAATCCCGCGGACTTCCTCGACCTAGCCAGCAAGGCCGGGCCCAAGGGAAGCGCCGCCACCCTAGCCTTTGGCGCTGACGTAGTCCTGCCGAGCCTCACGCGTAAAGCCGGCACCTTTACCCTGAGCTATCCGGTGGAGGAGGGCCCCCTTCAGGAATCCGGCCCGGCATCGGCCTTTCCCCTTCTCCATCCCCTAGGAAAGGGAAATCACATTGTAGACACCGGCTTTGGGCCGCGCCTCAATCCCTTTACAAAAAAAAGGGAATTCCATACGGGAATCGATATCGTCTCGCGTTGGGGCGCTCGGGTCTACGCATCAGGATCAGGCTCCATAGCCAAGATCGGCTACGAATCCGGCTATGGCAATTACATGATCATCCGCCACGGAAAACTCGTAAGCCTCTATTCGCACTTGAAGGATACTTCCGGCTTTAAGGTGGGGCAGAAGGTGAACGCGGGGGACTGCATTGGGCAGATAGGCAATACCGGGGCCACCACCGGGCCCCACCTGCACTTTGAGATACGCTTGGTGACCGATATCGATTCTGGCTTCAAGGAAGCCGTAAAGCAGCTCTGCGACCCTGCCCTCTTCCTCTCCTGGGGGGCAGAAGGATCCGGCGACTGAGACCTTAACCGGGCCTTCCCTGCCTATGCTCGCGATAGAGGCGCCGTAACTCCTCAATGCCAACGCCCAAAAGGTCCATGGCCCTAAACATCCGTCCAAGCTCCTTATCCAAGAACTCACCGCGCTTGAGGGCAAGGGCGTTGGCGCGGGCATCCGGATCCACGAAGTAACCGATGCCGCGCTCTTTGCAGATGATCCCCTTGTCCTGGAGATAGGCGTAGCTGCGGGCGACCGTGTTCGGGTTCACCTCCACGCTCACTGCCATCTCCCGGACGGAGGGAATCCTGTCCCCCGCCTTCCATGTCCCGGACAGGATATTCTCGCAGACGTAGTCGCCGATCTGCTGGTAAATAGCCTGCTTGGGCTGGAATTCCACGCTTAGACCTCGCTGCGCTTAAGCCTAAAGTAGCTCAAGACCCAGAAAAGCGGGGCGGTGAGGGCCCAAAAGGCAATCTTAAGCCCAGGCATGACGATGTTCTTGAAGAAGGGCGTCATGTACTCCTCCATGTTGCTAAAGTCCACGTTGACATAGCCGCCGCGCGCCGTCTCGTTGAAAACGTTCTGCAGGATCCGTGTGGCGTTGAGGGTAAAGATCACGCCTACCACGAAGAAAAAGCCGAAGAGGATCATCAGGCTCTTGAGCAGGGCAAGCTTCTTAAAGACCACGGAGCCGTAGAGAAAAAAGGACTGCAGCACGACAAAACCGGCCAAGGCAAGGAGGACATCCTTTTGGAAGGGGTTGAAGAGCACCGCGAATTCCTTAAAGAGGAGCTTGTCGAGCAAACTGACCAAGCCGGAAAAGAGAAAGAAGGCGGCAACCAAGGCGGTGGCGTAGCCCAACGAATAGACAATAAGCTTGGCGATGAATTTTTCCAGCACCGAGGCAGGCAGGGTCAGGTAAAAGATGCCCGAGTGCAGTTGGTGTATCTCCTTAAAGGAGAGGCTGGTGAAGATATAGCCCAAATAGAGCATAGCGGTAAACCAGCCGCTCGTGCCGTTGGGCGACACGATACCCACCCGCAAGAGGGCGTTCAAGGCCAACATGATGATGCCGAAGGCTCCCAGCACGGTAAGGAAGGGCAGGAGGTTGACGTAGTATTCGTTGCGCAGCAAGAGGAGGAGGCGGCGCGGGCTCAGTTCTATGTTGGTTTTCATTCCATTCCCCCTTGTCGTGTTTCTTGCGCGAAGGCCGCGTTAACCGCCTCCGGCCCACTGACCACGGCGTTAAAGAGCACCTCAAGGTCAACGCGCGCGTCTTCCGCCCCGGGGTTTCGCTTAAGCACGCTATAGCCCCCCGCGATCTTCTCCGCGTAGATGAGCTTTCCAAGCTCAGGCTCCTCAGCCTGAATGCCAACGCAGAGCCTGGCGCCGATATCCGCCACCGACCTTTGGAAAATGATCTTACCCGCGTCCAGGATGATGATGGGGTCTATGATGCTTTCCATGTCCCGCACCTGGTGGGTGGAAATGATGAGGATGCGTTCATCGGTGAGGGCAGATGCCAAAAGTTTGCGGAACTGGCTCTTTGAGGGTATGTCCAAGCCGTTCGTCGGCTCGTCGAATATGAGGAGGCCGGTATTGGCGGCTAAGCCGAAGGCAATAAGGAATTTCTTCTTTTGCCCGTAGGAAAGGGCTCCCAACTTCCCCTCTTCCGGCAATTCGAATTCCTTAAGATAGGCGCCCATGGCCTCTTTGTCGAAGCGCGGGTAAAAACCTGAAAAAAGGGCAATGTACTCCTTCATTCCCATAGGGGGAAGGTAGAGCTCCTCCGGCACGAAAAATGTCTGAGACAGGGCGGCAGCGGCGCGGCGTTGCGCGCTATGGCCCATAAACTCGCAGTCGCCTTCTTGGGGAGTCAGGAGACCCAACATGATCTTGAGTAAACTAGTTTTCCCGACCCCGTTCTTTCCCAGGAGCCCGTAGATGTTTCCCGGTTCAAGCTCTAGGTTCAAGCCGTCAAAGAGCCGCTTTTTCCGCCTATAGGCAAATCCAAGTCCACGCACGGTCAAGCCGCGCGCCGGGGCCTCTTGGGCACCCTGTGCATCCCTTTGTGGCATGCATACCTCCTACTGTACTAGTTTTCTAGTACAGTAGGAAGATATGGTTAATGGCAACGACAGTCAAGGCCCCGGGCGAAGATCCGCCTGCCGGCAAAGTTGACACTTAGGCGCGGACACCACTATGATGAAGCAGCCCACCACGTGGGAAAGGAATGGATTCAATGAATAGAACGCTTTCACTCTCCTTCATCGCCCTGCTGACCCTTGTCGGCGGCTTCTTCATGGTATCCTGCAAGGAACGCGGCTCAGGCACTGCCTCCCAAGCCCCCAGCACAGCCAGCCTGGCTCCGGATGCTACGGCGAAGCTAAGCCTTGAATCCCCTGCGGCCAGCGCTTCTAGCTCGGCAAAGGCCAGCCCCGGAAAAGCAAGTACCGGAACGGCTTCCGCCAGCCCCTCCGGTCTTGCCCAAGCGAGCGTCTCCCCGGTGGCAAGCGCGGCCCCCGCGTCTGCAAAGCCCTCGCGCAAAATGGGAGAGATAGTCTCCCTCACCGGTAAGGTAAGCATCCAGCGCGCCGGCGGCGCCATCGAGAAGGCAGACATCGGCTCCGTGCTGCGCTCCTTCGACATCCTTTCCACCGGCCCAAAGAGCAAGGCGGAAGTGGATCTTGCCTCCGGGGTAGCCGGCGGTTCCTCCATTAAACTGGCAGAAAACACCGTCTTCTACTTTGACACGAAGATACTCGACACCGGTGACAGAAAGACGGCCCTCCAACTCCTCTCTGGCTCGCTTGCCATCAAGGTGGACAAGCTCCTAGACGGCTCCTTCTCCGTGGGCACGGACCAAGCGGTTGCCGGAGTTCGCGGCACCATCTTTATCCTAGACACGGTACCCGACGGCTCCCTCCTAGTTACCTGCAACGACGGCGCCGTGGCCGTGAGCGCGGGGGGCCGGAGCGTCGTGGCTAAACCCGGAGTAGCGGTGGAGATGCCGGAAGCCGCGGCGCCGCGCACGGTGAGCGTCAACGAGTCTGCACTCGCCGGCTACCGCAACGGCTGGAGGGAAGAAGCCTACAAGAGCTTCGGCCCCAAAGCCCTATCCTACGCATCACAGTACGCCGCCACCCTGACTCTGGGACAGCCCAAACTTGAGGCGGCTATCGCCAAGCTCCAAACCCAAAAAACCACACTAGACGCCTGGCGCAAAGCGAAAGCGGAGGGCAAAGTACCGCGCTTTACTGATTACATAGCGGAGAAGAAGGCCGTCGCCGCGGTCCTCTTCGACTGCCTCAAGGCACTTTTCGAGCTTGAACGGCCCTACTACCGCCTCTTCGAGCTCAAGGCACTGCATGAAACGGGCACCGGGGTGGGAACCCTCAAGGATGGCCGCGCCAGCGCCGACTTCTACCAAGGCTTGGAATCTTCCACCAAGGATCTCTCAATCAAGCTTGCACAAGTCCGTGAGGCCCTGCTTCTCTTTTCTTGGGTAGCCGGGGACAGCCCGATGGGAGACTTCTTCGGCTCCAAGGCGGAGAGCTTGGGAACGGGCAGCCTCTTCTTAGGTGAGTAAACGCTAAGGTCAAGCCGTGGTTGAAAGCAGAGATGCGATGCTTTCAACTACGGCTCAACTCTTTTATTAAGAAACGCGGAGGTCCTAAAAGGATCATACTTTACACTTTTTCCTTACACCAGTGTAAAGCATGATCCTTTAGAACTGGTACTTCTCCAGGTCATACACCTTCATGGTTCGCTCGCAAAAATAGCCGAGCGGCACATGACGGTAATACACTA
>JBGSOB010000234.1:0-35558 GCA_041739325.1 Treponematales bacterium | reverse complement strand
ATCGAGGAACACGGGAAGGCCGGCGGCGCGCGCATCTTCCACAGCTTGAGTAGAGTAGGTTATCCAGGCTATCCCCCCATCATCTTTAGCGGCGAGAATTTCATTTTGAGAGCCAGCCTTCTCGGTTTCCAGCAAGGGACTGGCGGCCTGCGTAATGGCAAGAAAAAGCGCCAATCCCAGCACAAGCAATGCCCCTATGCCTGCGATAAGGCGGCTACGCCGCGAAGCCTCAAGCCGGCCCCAACGCCCCCAGATCCAGGCTGCGGCAGCGGTTATGAGAAAGGCGATAAGAAGGGGCGGAAGAGCGGCCGCCGAGGCGACGCTCAGGTAGATAGACACAAGGTAAATGACGGTGCCAAGGAGGGCGAAACCCATGAGCTGTTTGAGCACATCCATCCAGGCCCCCGCCTTTGGCAGGCGCTTGAGAAAGCGGGGAAAGGCTGAGAGCGCGAGGAAGGGCAAGGAAAAACCCAAACCCATGGCGCTGAAGATGAGGAGGGATGAGCCGAGACTGGAGGAGAGGGCGTAGCCCAGGGCGGCGCCCATGAAGGGGGCGGTGCAGGGGGTGGCGGTGATTGTGGCTAAAAGCCCAAAGAAGAAGGAACCCGCTAAGCCGCGCTTTGAACGTAGGCCCTCCCCGAGGCCTGCAGTGCCGGCGCCAATCTCGAAGACCCCCAGGAGGTTAAGACCGAAGCCGAGAAAGAGCATACTCATGACAGCGAGAAAGCCGGGATTCTGGAATTGGAAGCCCCAGCCCAGACCGCGACCGCCGGCCTTGAGGAGGGCAAGGATGAGGGCGAAGGCCCAGAAAGATGCCAAAACGCCAAGGGAATAGAAGAGACCGTGGAGGATGGATTCACCGCGCGAGCGCTCCGGCCCCAAAATGAGGGAGCGGAGCTTGAGTGTCAGGATGGGCAAGACGCAGGGCATAAGGTTGAGAATGAGACCGCCTAAGAAGGCAAATAATATGGAGAGAAGAAGAATGCGAGGAGGCCCTGCGAGGAGGCCCGCGCCAGCCGGCCCAGCTGTTAAATCTGAGCTTCCCCTACCCTCTGTGGCGGGAGGACCAAGGGGAAGTCTTAAGTTGAACACGGCCGTCCCGGGAACGCAGGCCTCTTTGCAAGCGATCCAGCGCACCGTTGCCGCTATCGGAACCTCTGCCTTAGCTTTAAAATTCGCGTCAACCTTGAGTCGCACGGGAAGGATGATTTCGCCGAAATAACCGTTTGCGAGAAAGCCATTGGCGACAAAGCTCTCCGGTTTGGGCCAGAGGATGGGGCCGGCGCTGATTCCCTCGGGAAGGACCCAGCTTATGGTGGTGGCCGCGCCCGTGTCCCCGGGCGGATCGGCATAGCTATGCCAGTTCGGCTCATGGCTCAAGCTAAGGAGCATGGTAATCTCTGCGCCGGGCCGTAGCTCTGGATCACTGGTGGAAAGCGCAGCTTTTACGGGGTTTTCCTCAAAGAGAAGCCCCTGAGCCCAGAGAGGGCTAAAAATGAACGACAAGGCTAGACCAGCTAGCAAGAAGGCGACTCGATACCTCAATAACGCTCTCATGTACAACCTCACAGATAGAGGGCGGGATCGATGCCGTGACGCTCAAGGCGCAGGGCAAACTTATTCTCGGCGAGGCCCAAAATTTCGGCGGCGCCGGGAAGGGAGCCGGCCGAGCTCTTAAGCGCGTCGATAAGAAGCTCGCGCTCATAGCGGCCCAGGCTCTCCTCTAAGGTACCTAAAAATTTAGTCCCCGTGGAGTCTGCGGATTGTAAGCTTGGCGGCAGATGATGGCTGTGGATCACCCCGTCGGTGCTAAGCAGCACGGCGCGTTCCACGCAATTCTCAAGCTCGCGCACGTTTCCCGGCCAATGGTAGCTCATCATGAGGTCGATGGCGGGGGTGGAAATGCGCACAACCTTCTTGCCCTGCCGCCCGGCGTACTTTTCAACGAAGTGGTCGGCTAATAGCACGATGTCGCTCTTGCGCTCGCGCAAGGCGGGTATGTGAATGGGGAAAACGTTGAGCCGGTAATAGAGGTCCTCGCGGAACTGCCGCTTGGCTATCATCTCTTCCAGGTGGCGGTTTGTCGCGGCGATGACGCGCACGTCTACCTTAATGCTACGCTCGCCGCCCACGCGCTGGATCTCCCTTTCCTGGAGAACGCGCAGAAGTTTTACCTGGGCCTGGAGGCTGATGTCGCCAATCTCGTCCAAAAAAATAGTGCCGCCCTCCGCCAGCTCAAAGCGCCCCTTGCGGGTGGAAACGGCGTCGGTGAAGGCGCCCTTCTCATGGCCAAAGAGCTCGCTCTCAATAAGACTATCGGGGATGGCGGCGCAATTGACGCAGATCAGCGGGGCTTGGGCGCGGCGCGAGGCGTAGTGGATGGCGTTGGCAAAGAGCTCCTTGCCCGTGCCGCTCTCCCCTCGGATGAGGACGGTGGCGTTTGAATCCGCCACCTGCTCCACCAGGGCAAAGGCTTCGCGCATGGCCCCGGATGAACCCACGATATCCGAGCGCTTGTGAATATCGCGCAACTTGTTTTTAAGCAAAACATTCTCGGCTTCCAGGGAGCGACGCTCCTCCATCAAAGACTGCCGCAAACGCACCGCTTGGCCGATCATGGAGGAGATAACGGAGAGGACGCGTTCGTCCTCCCCCAGGTCGTGGCCTTCCTCCCAGAGCCGGTCCGCGCTCAGGGTACCTAAGACCTCCGGGCCGCTCTTAATGGGCACCGCCACGTAGGAGAGCTCACCGGCGGCATGGCTACGCGCCCCGGACTTGTCCATGAAGCGCGGTTCCTGGCTTATGCGCGGCACGATGATGGGCTTGCCGCTACGAACAACCTCCCCGGTAATCCCCTCCCCAATCTTGTAGACGCTCTTGTGGAGCTTAGACTTCTCTATACCGTAGCTTTCCTCAATGGATATTTCTTTGCACTGCCGGTTGACCAGGTTCAGCGTTACGTAGAGCATTCCCAGGTCGGTGGCTACGGCCTCGCAAACCGGGGCAAGGGCGTCGCGGAGGTCTACGCTCCCATCAAGGATGCGGCTCACCTTAACCAGAAGTGAGAGCTCGCGGATATCCTCGCTCAAGGGGCCCTGTTGCGCGGCGCCTGGTGAATGGGGGCTTATGCTGGGGTGTCGGCTCATGCGGCCATCCTATGCGATAGGGCCTTGAAGAGGCAAGCGTTAGGCGATTGGTGCCTCGATGCGAGCAACAAGAGTCTCAAGCTCGTCTGAACGGAAGGGTTTTTCCAGCTTAGCGCGGAAGCCGAAGGCTGAGGGGTCGGCCATGACGGGGTCCTGGGAATAACCGCTAGCCGCCACCAATCGCGCAGCCGGGTCAAGGGCTAGAATTGACTTAGCCGCTTCTACCCCGCCCATTCCCCCGGGAATGGTCAGGTCTAGGATCGCGAAGTTAAAAGGCCTAGATTCGGCAAGAGTAGCTCGATAGCCGGCCAAGGCCGAATCACCATCCTTGGCGAGCAAAACTTCGTAGCCCATTTCTTGAAGATAGGCCCTTAAGAGGTCACGGATAAAGTCTTCATCATCCATCACGAGAACCCTGCCCTGACCCTGATGGCGCGGCTTCACCTCCAATGAAGCGAACTCAGACACGCCCGCTGCCACGTAGGCCGGTAGGTAAACTGAAAAGCAACTACCCTTGCCCGGCTCCGATTCCACATCGATCCAACCGCCGTGGCGTTGTACGATGGAAAAGGCCGTAGCCAAGCCCAGACCGTGGCCGGATTCCTTGGTGGAAAAGAAGGGATCGTAGATATGGTCGATGATCTCTTTGGGTATGCCTATCCCCTGATCCCGGATACGCATCCGCACATAGGGCGCCTGAGTCCCCCGCAGAGCCCCGGGCTTGCTCAACCTGATGTTTTCAGCATCTATCTGGATAGTGCCGCCCAAGGGCATGGCTTGCTTGGCGTTGATGATGATGTTATCCACCACCTGCCCAATCTGGTTCTCATCGCACTCGCAGCTCCACAAGCCCTCAGCTATGGATAAAACATGGTTGCAACTTGAGCCGGCAAGGGCAAACTGGGCGGAATTGGAGAGAAGGGGGCCAAGGGTTTTTAGACTTCTGATGGGCTGTCCGCCCTTGGAGAAGGTGAGCAATTGATGGGTCAGGGCCCGTGCCCGGTTAAAGGCGCCCATGGCCCGCGTCAAATAATCGCTGACTTCCGCGTACTTCCCCCGGGAAGCGGCGTCAGCGGCCATGTCTATAAAACCAAAAAGCCCGGCAAGCAAATTATTGAAATCATGGGCGATACCCCCCGCCAGAATACCTAAGGATTCAAGCCTTTGCTCTCGTTGCAGGGATTCCGCCAAACGCCGCCTTTCACGCGCGTCCCTAAAGACAAGCACGGCCCCGATAACCTTGGCCGCCCGGTCGCGGATGGGCGCTCCAGAGAAGGATACGCTCAGCCGTGAACCGTCCTTGGCTTGGAGACTGTACTGATCTTCCAGGGCTATCGATTCACCACCGCCGAGGATAGCCTCTAAGGGATCCAGGATGGCTGGGCCGGCGGCATTGATGCCGGCGGCATTAATGCCGGGGGCATCCGGGCCGCCTGAATCCGGAAAAAGCGGAAAAACTTCGGCCAAGGGCCTTCCCAGAGCGTCTATACCCGCCCAGCCCGTCAGGCGTTCCGCCGCTTGGTTTATACGGATGAGGGCCCCGGAAACGTCGGTGGCTATGACGCCCTCGCCTATGCTGCGCAGGGTGACGTCTAGTTTTTCCATCTCTTGCGAGAGCTTTTCCTCCGCGATTTTCCTATCGCTGATATCCGTCCAGGTTCCCACGTAACCCGATATACGGCCGTGATCATCACGCTCGGCGGCGTTTTGGAAAAAAATCCAACCCACCTCGCCACTAGCCCGCTGAACCCGGAATTCCAAGGCAGGCAGGGCTCGGCCAGGTCCCGCTTGGAGCCAGGAAGACTCAACCCGCCCTCTGTCCGCCGGATGAACGCAGTCGAGCCAGGCCTTGCCCAGGGCATCGTGTATATCCAGCCCGGTAATCTCGCGCCAGCGTTGGTTTACGTAGATACAATCGGCGTGCATGTCGGCGCGGATAATGCCCACCGGGGAAAGATCCGCCAGGGTTTGATACTTGCGCTCCTTGCGCAAAAGCTCCTTGGTGCGTTGCTCGATAATCTTGTCTTGCTCCTCAAAGAGCATGGAATTCTTGAGCACCAAGGCGATGATATGGGTAAGTATTTCTATGGTGCCCACCAAACCGGCCGCCCGCTCTCCCTCAACCAAACCAAGAAGAAACATGCAGCCAAAACGGCGCGAGCCGAAGGTCAAGGGCAGGGCGATGCAGTCTTTCCATCCAGACTCCGCGAGAATGGATTGGGCTTCCAGCGGCCCCTGTGCCCTGCTTTGGGAGGCGGAGTCAGCCGCGGACCAAACTTCGGCTGAATCGATTCGGGAACAGAGCTCGGCCATACGGTAGATGCCGGGAATGCAGATTTCCTTGCGCCTACGCTCGGGGCAAACCGACATCACAGAATGTTCAAGACGATCGGTGTAATCGTTGGTATGGATGAGTGCCACGGCGCGGGCTCCCAAGAGCTCCTTCATCTGCCGCGTCAGATACTCCGCCAGTTGCCCGGGGTTCTCGGCATATTCGAGGATGCGTTCAAGGATGTCACTCATCATCACATGGAGGGCGGCTTCCTCCATATGCATGCCTTGGTTATGCTCTTCCATATCCACGCAACCTCTCGATTCCCTCTTCTAAGCTCTTTTGTAAAAATTCTAGGGTAAGGCCCATTATAGCATAGGGAAGCCCTACATAGGCAGAAAATTCCTCAAGCATTTCCAGCGGCGGCGGCTTGATACCCGTGTCCAGATAGAGCAAACGGCTGTGACTCTCGCGCATGAGGGAGCGCGCATTGGCCTCGTTTAAGCCAAGCCCGTCTCGGAATACCTCCTTCCAGCGCAGAGCCCATTCCCGTATGATAAAAAAGTCCCCTTCAGCCCTCAGGCGATGGTAGGTTTCACTCCCCAGGAGTATCTCCACGCAATTGATCCCCGGGCTCCGCCCCGTCCAGCCGCGAGACTCATCCTTGTCCATGAAGGCGTGGCACTCTCCAAAAAGAATGAATACGGCCGAACCGTCAGCATGCATTTCCGTAAGGCGCTCATCCATGAGGCGCCTCAGAATTTCCGGCTTAAGATGGAGAATCGAATCAAGGTAACTCAGATCAAGAAACAATCCTGGTTTTTTCAGCAATGCCTCTATCTCGTCCCTGAAGATGGAGCAAGCGAGAACCTTTACCTTTACGGGCGCGGAGGCATCCATATCAAGAGACCGGGCCGAAGTCGATCAAAGCCTGATGGATGGCCTTCAGGGATTGTGGATCCGTGTTGGATTGGATATCGGCGCTGGAGCTGGCAAGGATGAAATGTCTATCCTCAGCGCGGTTCTGAAGGATGGCCATCACGCGGGTATAGGCCTGCTCCGGGCTCAGGCCATTGAGCTTGGGCCCATCGAAATTTCCCAAGAGAAGCTTCTCCTTACCGATAAGACTGCGAGCCCCGCCTAAGGAATCCATAGGGTCGACGACACAGCCCAAGGCCTGAGGGATGCCCGCCAGCGCGGCAAGATGGGCGGAAATGGGCGCCCCACCGTGATGAATGACAAGGGGGCCCTTCACCCGGGCAAAGGCATCCTTAAGGCGGGGAAGAACGCGTTTTTCAAAGAGCTGTTTGGTAAGAATGCTAGGAGAGCAAAAGACCATGGGCAAGGCAAGAATCTGGGCCCCGTCATCAAAGAAGGCATTGGCCCTTTGAACAAAATACTCGGTAGTCTTGTCGCACACCGCCTCCCACTCCGCCTCTTTGAAAAGAAAGGCGTCAAGCCAGGCGTCTAGGCCAAGGATGATTGCCGGAAGATCCAGAGGGCTTAAAAATATACCACAGATAGCCCTATCTTGGCCGGGCAGGGAGGCTAAGGCGCGGGTGGCGTCGTGGATATAGCGGATACGGGGATGGTCAATGGCCGTGGAAAAATCAAAATCTACCAGCTCCTTTACGCTAGCAAAAGCGCTCTGGGCAAGATTGGGTGCCGCGCTTTCAAAATAGCGCAAGCGGGCGCCGAAGGCTTCGCCCTCCACGGCAAGAGCAAAGGGGCTAAAAAGGATGTCGGGTTGGAACTCCGACCTGATGGCTTCCTGACCCTCCAAGTAGAGCTCGGGACGGTGGTAATAGTCCTTTAGCGGGCAAGAGATCATCCGCGCCCCATAGGCGGAGAGGGTGAGGCTTAAGGCGCCCCTGTCACGCGGGCTTCCAGCCGCGGTAGCCAAAACCCGGTCAAGCCCGGTCATGATTCTGCGCCTCCGCTAAGAGTCGGTCAAAAAGCTGGGGGGCCTGTAAGGCCGTGGCGGCCGTTCCGTCCGCGCCGACCTCGGAAACGAGCTCCGGCCGAAGGCGGAAAACCGCCCCACCCACGGCAAGCTTTATCTTTCCCGAAAGACCGCGGCCGTCCAATTCGGCGCGTATCTTTAGGATATTGCGGGCCGTAGAGTACATCATGGCCGATACTCCGATAATAAGGGCACCATCCGCCATTGCAGCGTCAACGAAATCCTTTGCAAGCACGTCATTGCCCAGGTCGCGGACCTCATAACCGGCCGAACGTAAAAAAACGCCCAACATATTGCGGCCTAATGAGTGGAAATCGTCTTCACAATTTCCAATGACCACCTTAGCCTTTGTATGGACAGGCATGGCGGAGTTGTCGAGCCCGAGGGCCAAGAGAAAATCCCCAGCTATCTTTGCCGCGACATAACCCTGCGCCAAGGATGTCTGGGCACCGGCCTCCCATTCCTTTCCAATTGTCTCCAGGGCGGGGTCTAAAAGCTCCCTCAGGGTGGCGTCCACGCCCTTGGCGCCTTGGTGACGCTTGAGTATATCCAAGGCCGCAGGACGGTCAGCCTCACGAATAGCCCGCATCAAGTCTTCAATCTCGGGGAGCACGGAAGGCCTCCTTTTTACCGGATTCCCTTAGTCTAAGTGAAAAACCCGGCTAATACAAATGGAAAAAGAGCAGCCGGAGCCTGCTTGGCAGGAGGGATAGAGCGTGGCATAGTGGGAGGATGATCCAAGTGATATTTATTGCCATCGGCCTGGCCATGGACGCCTTCGCCGTATCTATTTCCTCCGGCATCTGCATCAAGAAAATCTCTCTATTCCACGTTTTGCGCGCCTGCTTTTTCTTCGGCGCCTTCCAGGCCCTCATGCCCCTGGCGGGCTGGTTCCTCGGCGCCCTCTTCAAAGCCTACATCGCTGCCTTCGACCATTGGATTGCCTTCGGCCTCTTGGTTTTCATAGGCGGTAAAATGGGCTTTGAAGCCCTGAAAGAAATCTTTATCGAGAGAAAAAAGGGGGCCCAGGCCGCCTGCGACCTCGTCAAAACGGAAAGCGGCGGTATTACAAAATTAGGAACCTTGAGCGTCCTTGCCCTCGCCACGAGCGTAGACGCCTTGGCCGTAGGCGTCTCCCTTTCCCTCTTGGGCCAAGGCATCCTCCTGCCCGCCGCCGTCATTGGCGGGATCACCTTTATCCTCTGCCTCCTTGGCCTGGAGTTCGGCAAACGCCTCGGCTCAGCCTTTGGGGAATGGTCTGAAGTAATCGGGGGGCTTGCATTGATTGGAATAGGGCTTAAGATTCTCATAGAGCATTTGAGCCGTCACATCTAGCCGCCTTTTAGCCGGCTTAGCCTTAATGGGGGAGTAGAATGGAGCAGAATAAAAACCGGTGGAGCCCCTCTAAATATCCACTCAAAGAGATCCGCACACACCTTGGATTCTACTCCGCCCTCTGCCTTTGCCTTTGCCTTTGCCTTGTGAGCGCTTGCGGCTTCGGAAAAGCACAAGTCAAACAGAGGGACACGAGCTTTAAGAACGGCATTATCCGCTTCCAGTGGAGCTTCAACAAACAAAGCTCCGCAACAGCTGCGGCCATGGGTCTTATAATCCGTGACGAGGGCTCCGGCGGCCAGGGACTCATATTTAACCCCCAGGGAGAAGTCAGGCTCGTAGGCCCGGCGGGCTCAGGTTCCAGCGGAGTCATCAGCTGGCGCGATATAGCCCGCCTTGAGAACGATGGAAGCGGCAATGGGTCAAGCAAGGGCAGGGGTGGTTCTGCTTTGCGTATTGACCTGTCCGATGTCAGAAAGGCCAGGGGTATCGAGTTCTCCCCCCAGAGCGGCGCGGTTGACTACATTACAGTCTCTTTGCTCAGTTCCGCCGGGGTCTGGGAGGAAGTGGACCGCGTCGGGCCAGGCAAGTATGACACGGGCCGCTTCCTCGAATCCGCGCTAGAAACCCATACCCACTTGATAGTGGAACTCAATGGGGCTCATGAACTCTACGACCCTCTAGCCGGGAATATCATGGTTCGCCTCGCGGAGGGTGAATTCCCAAACAGCCAGGCCAGCGAATTCACGGTTAACACAAGCGCAATCAAGGCTACGGGACTCAACCAAGCTGAGCTCCTTGCCTTTGGAAAGCTCCTGGAACTCCGCATCAACGGGCAACTGGTTCATGCTGGTATCAGCCCAAAGGCAGAAGGCGCCGGGTACGCCGTGCTCATACCAAGCCCCAAGCCGGGTAGGCTGAGCATCATATCCGTGGAGGATTTTGGGGCCCCTGAACGAGCAAAGCTACGGGGCCGAATTCTTGGCCGGGATGGAGAGCCGCTCTTTAGCGCTATCCTACGAGTTTACGAAGTTATCCAGGACAGCGAAAAGCCCGGACTGCCCTTTCGCTTGCTTGATGAGATACAAACGGATGAGCATGGCTCCTTTCGGATAGGTCTCCCTGAAGATAGAGAATATGTCCTAGAATCCGGCGGGCCACACCGCATTGTAGACACCCGCAACCCCAAGTATGCCGACCAAGAAATAATCATAGAGGGAAGGTAAGATGAATCTCCGATACAACGCCGCTTTTAAACCTCTCTTCAACGGTTTTTTATTTGCCAATCCTCTCTTCCTTTCCATAGCGTTAATCCTAGTCATCCTCGCCTGCGCCCTCATCCTTTTGTTTATTCTCAAGCAAAGGCGAAGGCTTGACTTAAGCAGTCCCGCGGGCCGCAAGCGTTTTCTCTCTCTGCCGTTTAGGGATCTGAGCTTGATACGCATTAGGTCATCGCAATTTTACAAGAGCCAGTATTATTCCGTGTCGGAATACGAGGTAGACCTTAATGAAGTCAAGCGCGCGCCCAATTCGAACATCGAGACACGCGATTATCTCAAGCTGAGGGCCACCGACGCCAAGGGAAGGGTCAGGATAATCCACTCAGAAGAATACAGCGTTGAAGCGAAGAAAAATCTGGAAGATCTCCTGCGCGGCTGGAAGAAAGCCCAGGTGGGCAATAGCTAGGCTGAGACGGGATAGGGGTGGGAAGGAAAAACGGGGAGTTTTTCCTTCCCACCTTACCCGAAGGCCTCGTTAAAAAGGCGGGACCCTGACCTAAAGCCCGAGGCGGCGGCTAAAGGATGGCCAGGGCGTTGGGGAAGATACAAACGCAGGAAAGAAAATAAGCGCAAGCCAATAAGATAAATCTCCTGTTCACGATTTCCTCCTAAAGCAGAAGACCTACATCACGAATCATGGAAATCAGTAATGCAAAAAGCATGCCATCCCGAGAAAGGTACCTGGCAAAATCACCTTGACGGAAACTAGCGGTTTATTTTTATATGATGTATGCAATTAATTAACTTGAAGAAATCGATAGCTATGGGCATGCTCCGCTCAAGCCCTCAGAAAAAAGGAAAAAAATGGAGGAAATTACATAATTGTAATTTCCTCCCCACATCCTTCCGAACTGGACGGATGCTCCAATCTCAGGCTATGGTGTGACTATTAGTCCGCTATCAAGGGGTATGCAATGCGCAATCGTTCCTCAACCTATCTACTTCCCCTTCTCCTCCTCAGTATGGGGCTCCAAGCTCAGGAAAAAGCGGGGCTTGTCATAGCATCAACGAGTTGGACGGCGGCTATCGCCAGGGCCGGCGGGGCGCGAAATATCCTCGTGCTGGCCCCCTCCGATATGCGCCACCCCGCGGAATACGAACCTAAACCCACGGACATGCTTAAGCTCGGCACGGCGCGCTTGGTTGTTTACGGCGGCTATGAGAAGTTCGCCCAACGCATCGTTGAGGCTTCGGATCAAGCTACAACCCCCGCCCTCAAGCTCTATACCGATAATCTGCCCCATATTTTGATAGCGGAATCGGCAAAGGTAGCTGAGCTTCTCGGCCCTGAGGAAATCGCGGGGCAGAAAAAATGGGCAGAGAGTTTCATGATCTATACTACGGCTTTCCGCGCCCGCCTCATGGCGGCCTGGCCTAAAAAACGGGTGGCGGTTCAGGGCTACCTGAAAACCTGGGCCGAGTGGGCCGGATTCGAGGTTGTGGGCGTCTTTGGGCCCGGAGAAGCCAGTCCCGCCCAGCTCCTGGCCATTGCCAAGGAAAAGCCGGATCTTGTGATAGACAATTACCACAATCCCTCAGGCGCCGCCCTGGCGGAAAGCCTCAAAAGGCCCTACGCCCTCCTGATCAACTTCCCCGGGCTCGGCGGCAGCGTCAGCATTGAGGATGTATACGCCTATAATGAAAAGGTCCTTCTCAAGGCAGCCGCGGCACAATGAGCCTTGTCCAGGCCCAAGACCTCGATTACGGTTATGGGCGCAAAAGAGTGATCAGCGGGCTTGAGTTATCACTTGAGCCGGGGGAAGGGCCGCTGGGGCTCTGCGGGGCAAACGGTTCCGGCAAATCTAGCTTCATCAAGGCCTGCTTGGGCTTGGCCCGGATACAGGGCGGCAGGCTCCGCGTTTTGGGCAGGGGGCCGGGTAGCCCCTTTTTCAGCGCAAGCCTCAAAGGCCTTGCCTACATTCCCCAGCAGGGGGGAGCGCGGGCCTTCCGCATCAGCCTAGGGGAACTTGCCTCATCGGGCCGGGAAGCCATGCGTGGAATAGGCCGCCGCCTGACGGCGCTTGACAGATCCCTCATCAGAGAGTCCATGGAGAGGACGGGGATAGCCGAACTGGCTAAACGCCCCGTGCAGGAGCTCTCAGGCGGAGAGTACCAACGGGGCCTCTTGGCGCGGGCCCTGGCCATGGACCCACAACTCTATTTCTTTGACGAACCGACGACCCACCTGGATAAGGAATCGCGGAGAGATATTCTCAGGCTCATCGCGAGCCTCGCTGCCGAGGGCCGCAAGGGCCTCCTTATCGTATCCCATGATCCGGGCCTACTCAAACTTTGCCGCCGGCTCTATGTCTTTGAATCGGGCCGCGCGCGGCTTGTGCCGGAAGCGGAGCGCGCCGCCTGGGTGGATGAGGAACGCGATGCTTGAAATCCTTGCCCTACCCGTCTTCAGGCGCGCCCTCATAGCCCTCATCGTCTCCGGCATAGCCTTTCCCTCCATGGGTAGCTACGTGCTTTCCCTGGAATTGGTGCCGGCGCGCTTTGCCGTTATGCACGCATCACTTTTAGGCGCGGCCCTAGCCCTCTGGATGGGCTGGGACCCCAGCCTAGGAGCCCTGGCGGCGGCCTTTCTCACCGGCATTGCGGTGGCCCTCATGAGCCATGGCGACCAAAGGGTTTCCGCCGGCGGGCCGCTGGCCCTTGTCATGACACTCTGCCTTGCCTTAGCCTTTATCGTCTTTCACAAGGGCCGGGTAGAGGCCATTGAAGCCTTCAATCTCTTTTGGGGCAATATCCTCTCCTTGCGGGAATCAGACCTGCAGCTCACCACCTTCTTTTCCGCCGCCCTCGTAATCTTCAGCGCCTTTTTCTTTAAAGAGATACGGGCAATCCTCTACGACCGCGAACTTGCCCGTTCAAGCGGCATGCCGGCGGGCTTGATTCACGGAGCCCTCATCGTTCTTGTCTGCCTGGGGCTGGGAATGGCCATGCGCTTGACCGGAGCGCTTCTGGCGGACGCCCTCACCATCCTCCCCGCCATAGCGGCCCGCCGCCTTGGCAAAAACCTTGCATCAACCCTTATCTGGGGCGGGGTCTTCGGCATCGTGATGAATATCGGCGGCTTCTTCCTTGCTCTCGGACTCGACCTACCCACAGGGCCGGCTATTATCCTCGTAGGCGCTGTAATCACAGCTCTAGCTAGCCTAGCAGCGCGCTTCGGCTTCGGTTCCAACATAATCCGACTTGCCAAATAAGAGCCCTGACCCCATACTTGAGGCATGAGAAAATCAAGCTTTGTGCGGCGCTTACCGCCCTTTTTCCTCTTTCTACTTTCCCTTGCGGCGACCTTCCTCATCCTCCTCCTCATACCCTTGATCTACCAGCCGCCACGCACAGCCTTGCTAGCCTCCGGGCCGATGCGGGTAGGCCTGCCACCCCAAAGCCCCCAGGATGAGAGGCAGGAGATTATAAGCGCCACGACAATATGGAAGGCGGGACTGGGCGATGCGCAGGGCTTCAAGCCCGGCGCATATCGCTTTTCCTTTACAGTAAATCTTGAGGGTCCCACCGACGCCGGCTGGCTCATGGTATTCCCACGCACGGACGGTAACGCTCTCAGCCTAAGTCTCTCCGGACAAGAGATCGGCAGCCGCGGGGATATGGTAGCGGGCAATTCAAACATCTGGAATTCGGCAAAGATATTCTCTGTTCCCTCTAGTCTTTTAGGAAGAGAGAACGCCTTCGACCTTGATATCTACGGAGTGTATGAAGCGGGAATCAGACTGAAGCCCTACCTTATCCAACGGGATAAGGGAGCCGCGCATATTTTCTTTCTCGGCCTTATCTCGGACTACGGCATCTGGGCCCTCTGCGGAGCCCTCTTTGCCATCGGCATCATCATTTCACTCACCGGGCTCTCCATATCGACACATATAGACGGAAGGGTTTTACTGGGTATTGCCTGCCTGCTCTCAGGCCTCTTTTTGATGGATTTCCTTTCCTTAGACTACCTGCCAATGGGGCTACTCGCGCTTAAAAAAATTTTGGCGGCGGCCCGCCACCTGGCTATGGCGGTTTCAACCCTCGCGATAGTCCGACTTCTCTCACGCAGGTTGGATTGGTTTTCCCTACCCTTCACAGCACTGCAACTTGCCTGCGCCATCGTTGTATTCACCGCCCGGACTATGGCAGACCTAAAACTCCTGTATCAAGTTACCTATCTGAGCGTATTTCCCTTTCCTCTTTATTTCCTGGCATTGGTCTACAGCAAACTCAAGGGCGAACACCAGAACGGGGATCAAGGAGTAGCGACCGGTCGCGACTATTACCTCCTCTTCGGCTGCTGCGTAGCCCTGCTCTGCGCTCTGCACGATATCACGCCGGCGGACTATCGCCTAAGCCCACTGAGCATTTCTCATCTGGGCTTTTTCCTCCTCTTCGTCTCGCTCACCGCCTTCGTGGTAAGCGATATCCTCCACCATTACCGTATGATCATAATCGAGCGCGGCCGGGCGGCGATGTTCAAGGAGGAAGCCCTGCGCGACCCCTTAACCGAGTGCTTTAACCGCCGAGTCTTTCCCTTTGTGCAGGGAGCGCAACGGATTCACGGCCACGAGAAACAGGGGCTTTCGGCTATCATGGTGGACCTCAACGAATTCAAGCAGATCAATGACAGCTATGGGCATAGGATTGGGGATCTAGTCTTGCGAGACATGGCTTGCATTCTCAAGAAAAGGGTTCGCTCTGACGATTTCGTGGTGCGCGATGGGGGCGATGAATTCCTGGTGCTCTTGCCGGGTTGCCCGCAAGAGAAGTTGGCCGATATCGTAAAAATCATCCTGGAGGACCTAGAGAAGGCCTGCATACCCCTGGATGAGGATCTGGAAACCGGGAAGCGTTGCGCCCGCCGCTACAGCGCCAGCCTAGGCTGGGCCCGAGCGGAGGCCGAGGAGCTGGGGTCCTTGGAAGCCCTCGAGAGTCTCATTGCCAAGGCTGACGCGGCCATGTACCAAGAAAAAATGAAGGCCTAAGGCTAGTAGCCTGTTAATGTGGCCAGAGATCGGGGATATCCACCCAAGAGCTGTCCGGGTCTGAGGCTATTTTTTCAAGCTTTCCCTCAAAGAGGGCCCAGTCTTCCTCAGTGATGAATTCATAGGAGTGCCCCCAAAACCAAAAAACGGCCTCTCCGTCAGCATCCAATTCCTTGACCGCCTGGTAGCGTTCCCAAAAATCAGGCGCTCCTTGCTTGCAACTGGGTTTCAATTCAAAGGGATCTTCCGGCGGGAACACATTGAGGCAGGCTTTCGTGACGCGGGCGTAGCGATGGCCTGACCGTCGAACTACGTCCTTAACCTCCGCGTTCAGGTCCCCAAAGGGATAAACGAAGCCCTGAACCTCCTGCCCAAAAAGCTCCTCCAGCCTTAGCTTTCCCTCTATGATTTCTTTCTCCATCTCCGGCTGCGGAAGTTTAGTGAGCCAGGGATGGCTTAGGCCATGATTCCCTATCTGGAAACCCTTGTAGACGGCCTTCAGCTCCTGGAGAGCCAGAACCCATACCGGCTTCCTGTTTTGATAGTTCCAGGAATGGAAGCGGGCCCCGCGATGCAAGGCAAAATTGAGGTTGAAGCTTGCCTTGGCTCCGTACTTACGCAAGAGCCCAGCCAAGCGCACATCGTCCACCACGCCATCGTCCCAGCACTGCGCTACGCGCATGAATTCGCCCCCTATTTGCGTATTATTCGATGATTGAACAATTATTCAATATAACACCCTTTAGGGCGGAAAACGGAAAAAGCCTGGTTTAATCGGCTTGAAAACGCCGGGGAATAGGGCAAATCCCGGCAATATCCCGCATGATGAGGGCAGCTAGGTTCAAGCCGAAAACCCCGGTAACCTGGAGAAGTGAGCCGTTGATCTGCTTTTTGCGCCCCAGGGCCTCGGTGCCCGCCACGGCTGGATTAGGGGCTCCGGCTTGATCAGGGGCTCTAGCGGGGCTGGGGCCTCCAGCGGGGCTAGGTATGCCCTGAAGGGGTTTAAGCGGCAATTCGAGGCTATAGACGCAGAGAAAATCGCTGCGCAGGCGGCGCTTGCGCAAGCCCTGGCGCACGACCCGCGCCAAAGTGCAGTTGCGCGTGTGAGAAAGTTTCCCGACCCTCACCTGGCTTGGATCCGAGCGAGCCCCGGCGCCCATTGAGGATAGGAATTTTATGCCACGCCGCAGGCAGAGCTCGATAAGGTCGAGTTTATTGGATACCGTGTCGATGGCGTCTATTACGAAATCGTAATCTTCTATGTGGAATTCCTCTTTGTTTTCCGCGCTAAAGGCCCTGTTCAACACCCATATCTTTGCCTCCGGATTTATCTCCATGAGGCGCTGTCCGAGGGCCTCCGCCTTTGACTGGCCAATGTTGAGGCTTGTTGCCTGGAGTTGGCGGTTAAGGTTGCTGGCGCAGACGATATCGGAATCAACCAAACACAAATGCCCGATTCCGGAGCGCAGTAAAGCCTCAGCACAGCAGGAACCGACCCCGCCCAAACCAAAGATGATGACGCTCGCCTGCCCCGCAGCATCCACTGCTGATGGGCCCAGGGCTAGCTCGGTTCGATGACAAAAGCTTTTACGAAAATCGGACATAGGCTGACTCCTCTTTGCCCATCATAACCCTGTATCGCTAAGAAATGAACTCCCCACTCTGATTGGCTAGCGCGTTTTGTTTTGAAACGCGGGGAGAGCCCAGTGCCCAAAGTCGATCAAATCCTACACAGGAGGCATGGTATGGCACTCATGAAGTGGAACAAAAACCAGAGCGCGAACCCTTTTGAAGAATTCGACCGACTGCAAGCGTTGATGGGGCAGGTTTTCAGCCTCTTCAATCTCCCCGAGGCAAGCCTCTTGTTCGACCGCTCCTCCGTCCCAGCGGTGGACGTGAGCGAAACCCAAGACGAGTACATCTTCTACAGCGATCTGCCCGGTGTCGACATCAAGGATATCGACTTCTCCATCGTGTCCAATGTCTTGACGATCAAGGGAGAGAAGTCGAGCCGGGAAAAAGCTGATAAGCCGCGGAAGATAGAGATAGCCGCCGGTTAAGCTAAAGGCTCAGGGGGCTAGGCCCCCTTGGCCTTTAAAAAGGCGGTGTATTTCCCGTCGAGGCCCTTGATATGCTTAATAAGCCAGGTAGTCAGGAAATCCAGGGTACTGACCGATGTCAGCAGGCTTCCCTTTCTTTCAAGCTCTAGCAGTTCCCTTAGCTTGCCGACGAAGGCCTGATGCTGGGTTTCCTGTTCCGCCAGCCCAGGGTAGTCGTGTTTTTTCAGCAGTGCTTCCTCGTCGCCAAAATGGCTCTCGGTATAGCCTAGTAGCTCTTGGAGCAGAGCGCTCATGCTATCTCGCGCCTTGCCACCCTTCATAGCCTCATGCAGGCGGTTTATGATGTCCAAGAGGCCCTTGTGTTGAGTGTCGAACACTTCCATCCCCACGCTTAAGTCATCTGTCCATTCCACCAAAGGCATAGCTTACCCCCGCGATAAGCATAAACGCATCAAGGGCGGCTTACCAGGGCTTGGGTTCAATTCCTGGAAAAAAGCCTGCCCGCTATTCAAGCCCCGCGCTAAAGCGTATATTTTGTGCTATGGACGCAAACCATTTTACCAAGGTGATCGACAGCGTTGTCGGGGAGCTAGGCGACGAGGCCAAGGCACCCATCGCCTTCCGCCACGCATTCGAGGAAAAATCACTTCCCTCGGTGCCGGAGTTGAACCGCTTCATCGACCTGACCAAGGCAGTGATTTTTCCCGGTTTTTTCGGCATCCAGGACACAAGGCGCGAGGCGCTCAAGTACCATTTGGGCCACAACCTAGAGGGCATCTACTCAATCCTCGAGGAAGAGGGTTTGCGCGGGCTCTGCTTTGAGTGCGGCCACGGGGTTCAATGCCAGAAATGCGACGAACGCGCCCGCGAGATAGCCCTCAAGTTCGTCGAGCGCTTGCCTGAGATTCGCCGTATCCTGGCAACGGACGTGCAAGCGGCCTTTGACGGAGACCCGGCAGCCAAGAGCGCGGCCGAGATAATCTTTTGTTACCCCAGCTTGATCGCCCTCAGCCATCACCGTATCGCCCACGAGCTCTTCAAGCTCGGCCTGCCCATCATACCGCGGGTCATTTCTGAAATGGCGCACTCGGTGACCGGTATCGACATCCATCCGGGCGCCAGCATCGGTGAGGGTTTCTTTATCGACCATGGAACGGGCGTGGTTATCGGGGAAACCTGCGTTATCGGTAAAAACGTCCGCCTCTATCAGGGCGTAACCCTAGGTGCCAAGAGCTTTCCCAAGGACGAAAGCGGCAAGCCCATCAAAGGGATAGCCCGCCACCCGATCATTGAAGACGATGTCATCATCTACGCTGGGGCGACAATCTTGGGCCGGATCACGATTGGTCGCGCTTCGGTTATTGGAGGCAACACCTGGGTAACGGAAAACCAAGAGCCGGGCAGTAAGGTTTCCCAAAAGCTTTAAGCGCTCGCGCCCTTAGTTTTCCAGCTTGCCTTTTTTATTCATTCCGCTCCCCCAAAAAAACAAGCCGGCATTTAGCCGGCTTGTTTTTTAAACGAGAATTTTCAGACACAGATCAACAAACTGCTTTCTATTTCTTTTTTGCCGCGGCGGGCTTTTTTACCGTAGCCTTTGCGGCTGTGGCCGGTTTTTTAGGGACCGGCTTTTTTACGGCAGCCTTTTCCGGCGTATCTTTCTTAGACGTCGCCTTTGCGGCTGTCTTTTTTACGGCTGCTTTTTTTACCGCCGGATTCTCCGCGGCGGGCTTCCGACTAACTGCTTTTTTACGCGCCGCGGGCTTTCCGTCCTCCGTCGCCTCCCCGCTCTCAAGCCAAGCGCCATCCTGGTACATTGCCCTCCAGCCGGAGGGCTTTCCCTCGATCTCGCTCTGGACATAGTGCTCGGCGGACTTGCGGCTATAGCGCACCACGGCCGGGCGGCCCTTTGGATCTTGTGCCGGGGCGTCGAGGATAAAGTGATACTTGGGGTTGATCTCCTTGCGGTGGGGCAAGAGCTCCTTCAGCAAGGGGGCGCGCGTCTCGCGGTTTTTGGGAAACTGGCTGGCGGCGAGGAAGAGGCCGGAGGCGCCGTCGCGCAAAAGGAAGAAGTCATCGACCTTGGCGCAGCGCAGTTCCGGCATTGGGACGGGATCGCTCTTTGGCGGGGCCGCCTGTCCGTTGCGCAAAAGCTTGCGGGTGTTCTTGCAGTCAGCGCCGGTGCAGGCAAAGTATTTGCCAAAGCGTCCCGTGCGCAGTTGCATGTCGGCGCCGCACTTATCGCACACGATTACCGGGCCGTCATAGCCCTTGATCTTGAAGCTGCCCTCTTCGATTTGATAGCCGGAGCAGTCAGGGTTATTGCCGCAGACGTGGAGCTTGCGGCTTGAGTCTATAAGATAGGGATCCATCGCCGTTTTGCAAATGGGGCAACGGCGCTTGGAGCGCAACTGCCTCACCTCGGCTTCCTCATCGTCATCGGCGATCTCGTCTGAGCCTATGAGGTTGATGGTTTGCTTACAGCGCTCCTTGGGCGGAAGGCCGTAGCCTGAACAGCCAAGAAAGACCCCGGTGCCCGCGGTGCGGATCTGCATAGGGCGGGAACAAACCGGGCAAGGGAGGTCTATGTCCACTGGGTTGTTTTCCCGCATGCCGCCCTTTGCCTTCTGGGCCTTTTCCAGCTTCTTTTTAAAGGTCTTGTAGAAATCGTCCAAGAGGCCCGTCCATTCGCGCTTGTGCTCGGCTACCTCGTCAAGCTCCTCTTCCATAGTGGCGGTAAAACCGTAATCCATGAGGTCGGTGAAGGATTCCACCAGGCGGTCGGTGACAATGCCGCCCATCTTCTCCGCGTAGAGCCTGCGCTTTTCCAGC
Source organism: Treponematales bacterium (assembly GCA_041739325.1). Classification (GTDB taxonomy): domain Bacteria; phylum Spirochaetota; class Spirochaetia; order Treponematales; family JBGSOB01; genus JBGSOB01. Next base: position 15,685 of record JBGSOB010000234.1, on the reverse strand, counting down.
CGCACATATCCCCGTTCTTGGATAGTGGAAATGATGGCCGCGTAGGTGGAGGGTCGGCCTATGCCGCGCTTTTCCAGCTCCTTGACCAGGCTTGCTTCCGTAAAACGGGCAGGCGGATTGGTAAAATGCTGACTGGGGAGGAGCTTCTTGAGCTTAAGGACATCTCCAAGCTTAACCTCGGGCAGAAGGCTGTCTTCCTCCCCCTCCTTGCTCCCTCCCTGGGGCGGAAGCACCCGGGTAAAGCCGTCAAAAATCAGCACGCGGCCGCGTGCGCGCAGTTCATAATCCGCGGCGCTCACGTCGATACGGGTGCTGGTATAAAGGGCGCTTTCCATCTGACAGGCGACGAACTGCTGCCAGATGATGGCATAAAGCCGCTCGGCGTCGCTTTCCATGCCGGAAAGCTGGTGGGATAGTATCTCAACGTTGGAGGGTCGGATAGCCTCATGGGCTTCTTGGGCGCTTTCCTTATTTGTATAGGAAAGACTCTTGGGCGGCAGATATTTCTGGCCGAAGTTGGTTTGAATGAAGTCGCGGCAAGCGCCCACGGCGTCGTCCGAAAGGTGAGTGGAGTCCGTTCGCATATAGGTGATGTAGCCGGCCTCGTAGAGGCGCTGGGCCATCATCATGGTTTTTTTGACGGAAAAGCCCAGGCGGGTGCTGGCCGCTTGCTGCAGGGTGGAGGTGATGAAGGGGGCCTGGGGATTGGCCTTCGTCGGCTTATCTTCGCGTTGCGCGACCTTGAAGACGGCGCTTTTGAGCGCATCCATGGCGGTCTTGGTCTGGGCCTCGCTGACAGGGCGGAAGTTCTCTTCTCCGCGCTTCTTCACTTCCAGCTGCAGAGCTTGGCCGGCGGGGGTGTGGGTGTCGGCGCGCAGTTCCCAGTACTCTTCCGGGATAAAGGCGTGTATCTCGCGTTCACGCTCAACCACCAAGCGCACGGCCACGGACTGAACGCGGCCAGCGGAGAGGCCGCGCGCCACTTTTTGCCAGAGCAGGGGTGAAATCATAAAGCCAACCACGCGGTCAAGGAAACGCCGCGCTTGCTGGGCGTTGACGCGATGCATGTCCAGGCTACCGGGCTGGGCAAAAGCGGCCTTGATGGCCTTCTGGGTTATCTCATTGAATACGACACGGCGGAATTTCTCGTCTTTACCGCCGATAACCTGGGAGAGATGCCAGGCGATGGCTTCCCCCTCACGGTCCAAGTCGGTTGCCAGGTAGACAGTATCGGCTTCCTTGGAGAGCTTACGCAGCTCCTCGATTACCTTCTCTTTGCCGGCAAGAATTTCATAGCGCGCCTTCCAGCCATGTTCTGGGTCTATCCCCATCCGCTCAACAAGCTGGTCGCGCGACTTCTTGGCTAGGTACTCCGCCTTCTCTTCGGGGCTCATCTTGCGGGTGCGGGAAGCCTGCTCGGCCCGGGCCTTATGGTCTACCTCGCGGCCGGAGCCGGAGGGGAGGTCGCGGATATGGCCGATGCTCGAGCGCACCACGAAATCCTTTCCCAAATACTTGTTTATAGTCTTGGCCTTTGCCGGAGACTCGACGATGACGAGTGACTTTCCCATGCTGACTTCCTGCTTTCCCTGTATTGAGCTTAGTTTCCAGAGAGATCCTCAAGCGAGTCTTCGTCCGCGGCTCCCTCGGGGGCGCCGATGCCTAAGAGACTGACCTCGAACACCAGGGTGGTAAAGGGTGCTATTTCCTCTCCGGCGCCCTGTTCTCCATAGGCTAAGGAGGAGGGAACATAGAGGATATACTTGGATCCGACGTTCATCAATTGGAGGCCCTCGGTCCAACCGGGAATGACGCGGTTGAGCTGAATGACCAGGGGCTGGCCCCGCGCGACGGACGAGTCGAAGACCCGCCCATCCAGGTAGGTTCCCACATAATCCACGGTTATGGTATCGCTGGCCGCGGGTTTGGCTCCTTGACCGGCCTCAATCACCTTGTACTGCAAACCGGATGCGGTGCTTTGCACGCCAGGCTTTGTTTTATTCTCCGCCAAGAATTTTGCCTCTGCTTCCTTATTTACCTGGAAGGAGGCCGTTCTGGCCTTGCCGATGGAATCGTTAGCCAGAGCGTCGGCCGCCTCCAAGGTCATCCGCGCCTCGCGAACCTTGAGGGCATCTTCCATTCCAAGGGTAAAAGAATCCATGTCTATAGTCACCTTGGTGGACTTTAGGTTATCGCCGATGAGGAGGCCGAAGGCATAGCTGACATCGTCTACGGCAGCGCCGGGCTTTGCCGACTTTGCAGCGGCGCCCTTGGGGCTGGATTGGCAGGAAAGAAGAATGAGGGAGAAAACCGCGGCAAGCACTATGAGCTTTTTCATGACGATTCCTTGGTGGAAAATTAGGCGCAGGGCGCCCGTTTGCATCAAGATAGGGGTATTTTTCTAAAAGCTCAAGCTTCCAAGAGCTAAAAACGGCATAAAAGGAGGATAAAACAAGGCATAAAGCCCTTAGTCGGAGGATTCCACGCCGAGTAAGCGAAGGCTGTCTGGGTCTGCATCGGGCGGAAGGAGGCCAATGCCGCTACCTGAAGCTTGCAGTATTTCTCCGTCCCAAAGCCCCTCCCCATCAATAAAAAGGCTGATGCGCGTCCCCGCCAAAAGGAGTCGGCCCTGGTAGAGACGGCCCAAGACAAAGGGCTCTAGAAGGGCTTCCGCGCGCGCCGTTGATAAGTTTTGAGACGGCTCCCGCCCCATTTGCAAGCTCAAGCTGCCGGAAACATCCTCGAAGACTCCGTTTTTTCCGTTGACTTCAATAAGCAGGGAGTCTTCAGCCTCAAACCGAAACGACGCAAGAAGTTGCGCGATATCATAGAGCCCCGGCGCAAGCTGTTCAACTTCACGATAGCCGGAGCTTGAACGGATGCCAAGGGAGATCGAATCCACTACCCCGCCTATCGCGTCCAGATTCATCTTTCGATACTGGGTCAGGTCCGTGGCCCCTATGGAAAAGCCCCGACCGCCACCGATACCATCACTGCTGACTAGAACGCTGAGCGGCCACTCCATGCCCAAACTTCCGGCATTGATGACGGATGAGAAACTCAGCATTCCCTGGGGCCGGAGGATCAAACTTTGGCCGCCCCCTGGGCCCTGGCGGAAAGAAATGCCTAAAACCGAATCTGCTTTGCTGAATCGGAATTGAAATTCCAGTTTCCCTTCATGCAAGGCTGGGGCCGAAGCGCTCAGCCTTGCGTCCTTCAGAGAAACGCCGCGCCCGCAGCTGAGGCAAAAAGCAACGGCTGCGAAGGCGTAAAAAAGGATGCCCCGCCTAATGGCCACTCCCATCAGCGCAGGGCCACGGGGAAGTCTGGCACGTTGGCCGGCTTGGTAGTGGTAGGGGTTTGCTTTCCCTTAGTAAGCTCCTTCACCCTCTCGGAAATGTAGAGATCGAGCATATTGACGGTAATTCTTTGGCTGCTACCCATGGCCGCCTTGCCGGAAATACCCTCGATAACCGCTTTGGTGAATGCCCCATTACTCCAGGCCGGGTCCTCGAAGGAATACTGGTTCCCGCTGGAGGAGGAGAAGACGACGGCCCCGTTCTCCGCCGACGAAAGCTCGTTGATGGTTCCCACGATATCCTGGGAAAGGGTGCCGGCGCGCGCGCCCTTCATCAAGTTGCCCGAGTGGCAGGTGTCTATGAAGAAGAGAAGCTTGCCTGAAACCGAGGCCACGGTGGAAGTGATGTCGGAAAAAGGCACCCCGGTGCGCTTAAGCTTTTCAAGGTCGGTTTCATAGGGAAGGTAGTAATATTTGCCGCTGGAATCGTTGAGGCCGTGGCCGGCAAAGAAGATGACGGCTACGTCCTTGCTCGTCGTCTGCTTTTGTATCCAATCCAAGCCATCGAGGATGTCAAGTTTGTTGGCTGCCTTATCCGATAAAACCTTGACTTCGACATCGCGGTAGAGACCACCCTTCAAGCGCTGTAAGGCGGCGCCAAGATCGCGGGCGTCCTTGGCGGCGTAGCCTAAGCGGTATTCCGGGTTCTGGTAGTCGCTCACGCCCACGGACAGCACGTAGAGCTTGGGTAGGATGACGAATGCTTCCGTTCGCGCTTCCGATGCTTTGGCAACCGAATCCACCGCAAGCGACTTCAAATCCGAGCCCTTCCAGCTTAGCCTGACGCTGGATGCCTCAGAGCTGCCATTTTTATTTTCGGCTATGAGGGATACCACGCAATCCGCCGAGGGAACAGGCACGTCGATGAAGAGCCCGGAGGAAACCGCGCCGACCACGAGGTCGCGGGCGGTGTTCATGCTTTGAACCGGCCGGCCGTCCACCAAGGCGCGCAGTCCGGTGACCGGTGCGTCTTGGGGCGCCTTGAGGCTATAACCGACACGAACCGTCGCGCCGTTAAAGCCATCGTTTTGGTAGGGGCTTAAGATAGTTACGATGGGCGGTATCTTGTTGGCGATGCCGGAAGATTGATCCTTACGCCCGGCGACGTCGTTGGCAAGGGCCACCGCCTGCGCCTCATCAAGGGTTTCCAGCACCCGGCTGATGATGTCGGGTCGGTAATAGGTCTGCCTGAAGCGCGACGCCGGGAAAAAGTCCGCTGCGCTCCCACGGCCGTTGTTAAGTTGCCAGCCAATCAGATCCTCGGCCCCGGGGCTAGCGTCGTAGTAACCGGAGGGGGTCCAGAGTATCCAGCGTTTTTTATCCTGATGCGGGTAGAGGGCAAGTACTTGCTTACCATTGTCCATGCGGTACCAGCGGATGGTGCCGTCGCTCTGCGCGGCCAAGGCAAGGCGGCCATCCCCGGAAACGTTAACCGCCCAGGCGGTTCCATTGAGGGGAACCTTCCATAGCTGAACTCCCTGGTCGCTAAAGCAGTGGATATTCCAGTCCGCGGCAAAAACGAAGCTTCGCGCGTCCGGCGCTACCGCTAGGCCCAGGCTACGTTCGTATTCTTGCAGGGCGATGGCCTTACCGTTGAGTTTGGGGCTGCGGGAATTTTTCCAGTCTTGCACGGCTAAGCCGGAGGTATCGGGCGCGCTCCCGTGGAAGGAGGATCCATCCGGGTTGAAGTAGCGTTGCCTGACATCAAAAGCCACGGTGTTTTTACCGCCATAGGCCAGGCCAAAAGAAACAGCCCTTCCGTCTTGGTTGACCTTAAAAACGCTTTGACTGTCCCTAAAATCCGATATCGGCGATCTCGAGCTGGAAATGGGGCTTCCGTAACGGTCGATGATTCCCCAGAAGGGATCGGCGGCGCCAACGAGAACCCGCCCGTCCGACAGGGTCTTGATATCGAAGATAGCCACGCCGTTGCCCGGCCTAAAATCTTGGTAAGAGCCGCGCCCGCCGTTAGCCCAGGCACGCAGGGGATTCGAGCCCCCACTATACCAACCGCCGGCTGCATAGAGGGTGAAACCGTCTTGGGAAAAAGCAAGGCTGCGCAAATCCAAGTTTGAGCAGCCCGTCAGGTCGGGGTTGAAGGCAAAGGAAAAGCCAGCAGGGCCTACGTCATAAACCTCAACCAAGGGTTTTTCGTAATGGCCGACCCCCAGCCGGGCGCCATTGGGAGAAAAAGACACCTGCTGTGGTTTGCCCCCCGTGCTGATAGAGTACTCGCCCAATTTTTCCAGGCCTGAGCCGACCCCATAGAGGCGGAGCTTGGCGTCCCAGGCCGAGGTGGCGATGATCCAGCGTCCATCCCTTCGGGCGAAGTCAAGGCTGTATGAAGAGCCGCCGTAGACAAGGTCCTTTCCCAGCAGGGACCAATCGGGAGCCTTCCACACATAGAGCCCCGCCGTCCCGGCGCAGACGGCGCCCAGAAGGCTGCCATCGGAGCTGAACTTTATATCCTCAATGAGGTTGTTCATACCCTTAAGCACCTGAAGCAAATTCCCCGATTGGGCATCGAAGAGATAGATGGAGTAACTGCCCTCCCAGTCTACCCCGGTACGTCCTCCCAAGGCAACGAATCTGGCATCTGGGGAGATGGCTCCGGCGATGATGCGGCCATCGGTTTCAATACCGCTAGGCACGCGGTACACCTTAAGGAGCTCTCCGCTGGAAGCGTCCCATAACCTGCCGGTTTTATCGTCTGAGCAACTTAAGACATAGCGGCCGGCGGAATCGGTAGAAACCCTCCAGAGCATGGATGAATGCATCCCCAACTCCATCTTGAGCTGAGGATCTGTGGGCGGCTCCGCGGCGCAGAGTATGGCAGTGGCAAAGCCACTGAAAACGATGATGAGAAGGAAGGTGAAAAGCGGTTTTGAACGCATTCAACTGACTCCAAAAAAGATGGATAGCTTCAGTATAGCACGGTCGATTGGAGAAAGAAACGCCTAGTAATGCGCGGCGCTCTGGATTAAGCTAGGGAGGATGTCCACTAGCTATAGCGATCTCCTTCGGCTCAACCAAGCCCGATCACGGGAAGAAACCCGCTTCCTCTTTTTCCACGGCAGGCTCCAAGCCTTTAACGATGTCATCGGCTCGTGGGGAGGGGCTGGGGAGGCCAGTTACCATGACCTCGGAGAACAATCCGCCTCAATCTCACCCTATTACCCGTTTTTAACGGCGATGCGCGACTCCTACCCCGGAGTGGAGGATCGTCAAGGCTTTTGGGCAAACGTGGACATGCTCGCTTTCCAAGAACCCGTCCTGCGCTCTTTCTTGGAATCCAGGCCCTGCCTGCGCGAGGATATTCCCTTCATGGGAGAGCTACGCTACGAGCGGCAATGCTTGCAGGACTCTGTCCGCGCTGCCCTGGAAACGCTCTCGCTCTCACGGCCTTTTTTCATGATCCTGCGCAACGCCCAATACCTCTCGCCGGAATCCGTTGAGCTTCTCGGCTCACTCATGAAGCGGAAGGCGGCTAAAGGTCTTTTCCTCTTGCACTTTGATTGGGATAAACTCTCCCCGGAGGAGCGTGACAAGTCCTACCTCGACGATATGCGGGCGGAGATTTGGGTCAATCATGGCTTTCTTGACCTCCCCGACACGGACAGCGGCGCCGCCCAAGGCTCTTCTCGGCCCTTTGCGAGGGGGCCGAGCGAAGAGAAACTCTTGGCGGCCATGGCCCAATGCCGCTTTTTCCACACCATGCACCAAGGGATTCAGGCGGCTAAAATCCTCGCCGATCGGGCTCCCGCAGATCCGGTAATTCTTGCCAGCACCCATTTTTTCTGGGCTTGGTTCCTCCATCATAGAGAACCCCTTAAATCCATGGAATCTTCCTTTAGCTATGAGGAAGCCCGCTCGCATTACCTTGAGTCTCTGGATCTGGATGCCCAGGGGCCCTGGGCGGCCGAGTGCCTGATAAATCTAGCGGAGATGGCTATCGAAAGGGTGGAACTAGCCGCGGCGAAGGAATACTGTCTGCGCGCGGCATCGATAGCGGCCGCCGCCGGCAAACGCGTCATCGAAGCCCGCGCCCTTATCTTTTCCCATATAACCAGCCTACGCGGTGGCATGGACGACTCCTGGCAGGCCTATGAGCGGGCTATCGATATCCTCTCCTCCGAGGGCGCCACCGCCAACCTCATCCTCGGCCTCCTTTCCTGCTCGCCGGTAAGCCGCTTTCTCCAGTACCGGGAGATAGTGCCCGCCCGGCTCGACCGCGCCCTTGAGCTTGCCAAAGAGGCACGCCATCTTGTTTTCCAGTCTACCGCCTATCACCTCAAGGGCGTCCTTGTGTCCCTTGTCCAAGGAGAAGACGCGGCCCTACCCTTCTTTGAGGAAGGCCTACGCATACGCGCCAGCTTTGGGGAAACCCTGCCCCTTATCATGATCCAGAACGGCATAGCCTATTCCTTTTTAAACAAGGGCGACCTTCTGCGCGCCTTCCAATACATGCAGCGCTCGGTAAGGCTGCTTGAGGGCGTGCGAGATTTTTACGAGATAGGCATGACCCTCTTCAATCTTGCCACCCTCTACTTCCAAGGCAGGCAATTCGACCAAGCCCTTTCCATCCTGCATCGCATTCTGCAGACAATCCACATCTTGGGCATGCGCGAACTCGCCTTCCATACGTCCGCGGACATCAGCCTCTTTCGAGCCTACTGCAGTTTGAAGAAGGGCGACATCCTCCTTGCCGCCGGCTTTGCCGAGGAACTGGCCAAGGACGCGCAGCGGATATCGCCGATAAACCGCCCCGTCTACGCCCTCTTCCAGCGATTGTTGGAAGAGGGGAAGAATGGCGGTACCTGCGATCCGGGGGAACTGGATTGGGAGAATCTAAGCCGGGACAGGGCGGTGCGAGAAAGGGTTCAGCCCTTCTACCTTCTTGAATTGGGCCTGCACTACCAGCGTTTAGGGCGCAAGGAAGAGAGTCTGCACGCTTTTAAAGAGGGGGAGCTTCTAGCCGACGAGACCGGCAATATCGTCTATCGCACATGGTTTGAGCGCTGCATGGAAACCGGCAAGGAACCCCGCCCCTTCGTCTTCCCGCCGCTGGAAGTAAGGCTTGACCCATTAACGGCGCTTGCCCGCCAAGAGCAAAATCTCAGGCATTTCCACGCCAAAATGCGCGACATCCAATTCATCAATCGCTGTATGGACGGCATGGCCCATTGCTTTACCCTGGAAGAGTTGCGTGACTCCATGCTGCGCAACCTCGGTCAGCACTACCCGGGCATGACCTGCGTTCTCCTATTACCGGAAGATGATCTGCCACGCCTCGTCGCCTTTCCGCCAGACTCAGTCAGCATGACCGCACCCGAGCTTATGGAACTCTTCCGCGGGGAAGGCCAGGCCCTCCTCTATCCGCGTTCATCCTGGCGCGGTCCTGCGTCCCTTTCCCATTTTGAAAGTTTGATTCTCCACCCTCTTAGCAACGGAAGTCAAAACTACGGCGGCGTTCTTATTGCCTCAGCTCCGAGCAGGCCCTTCCGCGAGGCGGACCGCGAACTCTTGGGCATCCTCTTGGCTAACTTTGGCCTTAAGCATCTAAGCCTGCGCCAGCATCGGGAACTTGAAGAGCTGGCGCGCCACGACAGTCTATCCAGACTGGCTAACCGCAAGGGCCTGTATCACCGTCTGTCCTTTGAGCAAAGCCGAATCTCGCGCCGCCCGGCGGATTCCCCACCCCCGCGCTTTTCCGTGTGCTTTATTGATCTTGATGATTTTAAGCGCTACAACGATTCCTATGGCCATCAGGCCGGCGACTACCTCATCGCCCGCGTCGGTCAGATCATCCTCTCCATCTTCCGGCAAACGGATTTTCCCGCGCGTTACGGCGGGGACGAATTTGTCGTGCTTTTACCAGACTCAAGCGCGGATGAGACGGAAAAGGCATGCGTCAGGTTGATAAGCGAACTGGACAAGCAGGGAGGATTCGAGCGTGAGCTTTCCGAATTGACAGGCCAGAAAATTCAAATAGAGAATGAAAAACGCCTTTCTTGCTCCATCGGCATAGCGGATTTGGAAAGCCTAACTCCGGAAAAAGAGGCAAAGCTAGAAGAGCTCATTCAACTGGCCGACCAAGCCCTCTACCGCGCCAAGGGCGCGGGAAAGGGCAAGATCGTCAGGGCTTGAGATATTTTTCCAGAAGCTGATCCATTACCGAACGCGAGCTATCTATCCTCTTGAGAAAATCGGCGTATTTCTTGCGGTTAGCATCGGTATTGGGTGGGTCTGTCTTGATCCAAGCGTCGATCTCCGCCCTCGACCTATCGTATTTTTTCTTCTCGGTTTGGAAACGCTTTTTTTCCGCTCTCGTCATCACCGTTAGGGCAAAGGATTCCTGCAAGCCTTCAACCTTGCGCATAGCTGCGTCTACCGGCGAGGCAGCACCGCCTGCCGCCGGGTTGAGAAGATTTCTTTGCTTGATGAGATCCTCCACCGCCGCTTTATAAGTCTCCAGGGCCGTACCGCTGATTTTAGTCTCAAAACCCCGTATGGAGGATTCGCTAAAGCGCAGCAAAGCCTTTAATTCAGCGATAAAGGAGGCGGCTGTCTTATCCTGCCCGGCGCCTAAACGGCCCAACTCGGATTTTCCGTCCCAATCCAAAACGACATAGGTAGGATAACCCCGAATCCCGAATTGACGACTGAGGCTGTCATTTCTGGCGCGGTACTTTTCCGGGACAATGTTTTGATCCTGCGGGAAGTCGAGGGTAACTAAAACCATGCGTGACACGACCCAGTCATCCCATTCCTTTTGGCTAAACACGCTGGACTGCATGAGCTTGCACCAACTGCACCAATCCGAGCCGGTAAAGTTAAGAAAGATCGGCAACTTATTCTTGGCAGCATAGGTCTTGGCAGCCTCGTAATCCATGGTGAAGTAGCCGGGGCTATGGCCTTCCTTCATCACGGTTTGAGCAAGCAAGAGCTGGCTAACAAGTAGGGAGAGAATCGCGATGAGGGCGACCTGGATGGTCTTTCTGAACATAGATACTCCTTCACGCCCCCCTATTGGGGGCGCAGACGGAAATCCAGCTATATAGGGCCGAATAAACCGCTTGTTTAATATAATGCCTAGCTAAGCGGAAAAAAAGACCAGATTAACATTCTGTAGCCTTTGTCACATTGAAAAGGGCTGGTCTATTCCTACCGCTAGCCCCTTTTTCTCGGTTTCTGGGTTGTTTATATGGCTGATGGGCCGGCAGAAGGTCTACAGGCATATTTTACCAAATCCATTTTTAATAAAAAATCCACCTCGTTTTTTTTTATGAGACGCTCTTTTTTAAGAATTCATAATTTTTTGTAATTGCGTCCTCATTTTAATTGGCAGATGATTCGCGCATGTGCAGGGCTCAAGCGCGGGGTTATCTTATCCTGATATCAGGATACCTGTTGTTTGAAAAAAACAAGATTCTTGGAATTAGTTTGCTGCTGCAAGCAAAAGAAAAGGAGCTAAGCTATGAATGTTTATCGTTTCTCAGGTCGTATCATTGCGTGTCTGGCCATCTTCATCGCCTTGTGTGCATTATGCGTTTTTTTTACAGCCTGTGTTTCGCCAGGCCAAACTGAAATTCTGAGTTCCCCCGAGGATGCTACACCCGAACCGAGCCCTATTGAACCAATCAGGCCCATCGGCCCTTGGTTTGGTCAGGCACTACCCTCCCCGGGGCCTGTGGTTTTTTCGCCTGACTTCATCTCCATTCCAGGAGCAGGCAGCATGGATTACGACACCATGGAATATGGTTGCAGCTTTTCGTCCGATCTGCGGGAATTTTACTTTTCTCGCGGTAACACCATCATGTTTACGAGGCAAGAAGAAACCGGGTGGACAAGCCCTGAAGTCATCGTCAGTAATGCACACGAACCCTGTTTGACGCCAGACGGTAAAACCCTTTACTTCGGGTCTTGGAATGCCTTACCCGCAGGGGTGGTCAACATTATCGGCAATTACGGCATTTGGGCGAAAGACCGCGAGGCTAATGGATGGGGAAAGTCCCGCTACATCGGCCAAGGAATGTATGTAAGCACAGCTGCCGATGGGAGTCTTTATGTCACGGAATTTGAAAACTCCGAATTATGGCGACCCGCCCGCGTAAGTATAAATGAAGGGCGATTTTCTGACTTTGAGCGATTGGGAGGCGGCATAGCGGCCCTAGAACCAGCACACAAGATCATTGCCCACCCCGCAATCGCCCCAGATCAAGGCTGGATATTATTCGATTTTTCAGGAGAGCACCTCATGCTGTCGTTTCGGATGGCTGATGGGACATGGGGAACTGCGATCGACTTAACCGAGCATGGATTCAAGCCTCAGGCAGGCATAGCCTCGATTGCGCCTGACGGAAAAACTTTTTTCTGGCACGAGGATGGCGATCTCATGTGGGCTTCCGTGTCTATCATAGAGGCATTGCGCCCGCTTTCCACCGGCAGTGGCCGCTAGTTTTTAACGGAGCATTATATGAAGGGCAGATTTCCTTTTTTTTATGTTATCAGCGCGATAGCCTGTTTGTGGGCCTGTACCTCGGTTGTTTCAGAGCCAGAACCCACCCCGAGCATGCAACCGACTCCGGACATAGAACCAAGTCCAACCGCACAACCGACTCCGGAAGCCACGCCGTTTAACCCAATCGAGTGGAATACGCTTCCGGAACTGCCAAATGCTCAATTCTCCGGGGATGCCGTAGTCCTAGGAGAGGAGATTCACCTTGTCGGAGGTAGAATAAGCGACTCTGCCGTCAGTCCCTATCATCATGTATTCAATACGCTTACAAACGAGTGGAGGAGCGCGGCGCCGCTTAGACAAACGCGATGGAATTTGGCGCTGGCCAGCGTAGGCGGCAAGATCTACGCTATCGGAGGGGATTCATTCTTAAACTCTGTAGAAATCTATGACCCTGCCATAAATGAGTGGACTATCGGCGCGCCGATGCCGACAGCCAGGCAGCACATAGATTGCGGAGTTCTAGATGGAAAGATTTACGTTATCGGCGGCTTGGTAAACTGGAGTCAATTTACCGGCGTAAACGAGGTTTATGATCCAGCGACGGATAGCTGGGAAACCTTGACGCCGATGCCAACGACTCGTCACAATGCGGCCACGGTCGCCTTAGACGGAAAAATCTACGTCATCGGTGGAAGCGGCGCGGCTTCGGACATTTGGAAAGAACTCACAGCCGTCGAAGCCTACGACCCGCTCACGGATAGCTGGGAAAGCCTTGCAGCGCTTCCCGCATCCCGTTTCAAGCCGGCGGATGCCATAATCGATGGAATGATCATTATCGCCGGTGGATTTGAATCGGATATTGCCAGCTCAAGCGTAGACGCCTTTGATCCTTTGCGTGGCGAATGGAAGCATATCGGGGCGCTGCCCCGAAAGACGATATTCAGCAACGTCGTCTCAATAGGTCCAAGGCTCTATCTCATGGGCGGCTGTGACGGTGACTTCAGATCCTACAAATACGCAAGTTATGCGGATATTAATTTTTAGGTTCCCCAACCGCTGGAGAACTTCAGGCTATGCTTTTGTGTACTTTTCCCGCTGTTTTTGCGCGCCAAGCATAGTCCATGAGCCCGCGGCACATAGTGAAAAAAATGAGTTCTTTAGGCAATAGAACTTAAGGACTCTTTCAATTTTTTAATCGGCATTTGACGTCGCTAAAAGATGGGTCTATAGTTGAGTAAAAGTGAATGCTGAAGGAAGCCAAAATGCTTATGTATCATAGACGCAGGCGAATCACCAAGGGAATAATCATACTATGCAGCCTCATTCCCTTTTTGCTTTACCTATGCGGTTGCCCCCCCATCAACCCGATTGAGGCCCCAGCTGCTACCAGCCCCAGCCCCAGCGCTAGCACGCCCAGTCCTTCAAGCAGCCCACCTGCAGTTATCCCAGCTACGTTGTTTTATGTTTCTACGTGCGGTAACGATGCCAATCCCGGAAGCTCGGACCTACCGTGGCGCACCCTCCAGAAAGCGGCAAATAGCCTTCTCCCGAACGAAACGGTTATCGTAAGGCAGGGTTTCTATCCTGAGGCGCTTGTCATCGCCCGCGGCGGCGCTGGAGAAAACGCAAGACTTAGCTTTGTTTCCGACACTCCTCTGGGCGCAAAATGCCTGCGCATCGAGGTAAAGGCCAATTGGGTAAGCATTGACGGCTTTGAAATAGAGGAGAACGCGATCGAGGCAGGGCTTAGCATTCACGGCAGCGATTACACAACGGTGAATAATTGCTATATCCACGATTGCCCAATGTTCGGCATTATGCTCCGCCATGCGGCTAATTCAACCCCCATCAAACTGCCCAGCCATTTCAAGCTTTCCAACAACCTGCTTGAGCACAATGGGCAAGTAGGCATCCGCATCAAGGGGTCCTATGGCCTTGTTGAAAACAATACCATAACCCGCACGGTGGCCTACCACCCCAAGACGGCCGGCATAGCTATTTCCGCTAATGATGCTGACGGAATGCAAATATTCGGCGACAACCATGTCATACGCGGCAATATCATGGCGGACATCGCCAACCCGGCCGAAAATGCCATCAGCGGCACCTTGGCCCCCCACGTTGACTTTTTCCAGTCCTGGGACCGAGCGGCGGTAGTCCCAACCGAAGTGATCATTACTGATTGCCTTATAGAAAACAATTATTGCTGGAGCGACCATCCCTACAGCAAGGCGCTCATCATTGAATCGGTCGAAGGAAGCGCCGCGGCCCACAATATCACAGTCCGCAACAATATCTTTGAATTTCGCGATGCCGGAATCTTCATAAAGCAGTACAGCGCCGGACTGCCGCACCACGATATATTCATCTATAACAATGTTTTTACCGCCAAACTTGACGACGCTCCCTGGGGCGGCGCCATTGCCCTGAATAATGTCGATAATTACAAGGTTTTCAACAATATCATGCTTGATTGCCATCCCGTAATCCGAGAGATAACCGGTAGCGGTCTGGTAGATTACAACTTCGCTTGGTACTCCGATAACCGCACGGCGCACTTTACCAGTCCTTCTATCAAGCCGCATGAGAGAATTGGCAACCCCGGGCTTTTATCTTTCAGCGGTATCGCCGGCAGCAATGATTATCACCTCAAGGCCGATTCAAGCTTACTCGACCAGGGATGGCCGGAGACACCCGTTATGAGCGACTTTACCGGAGCCCCTCGGCCTCAGGGTGCTGGCTACGATCCAGGACCCTACGAATCCGGCGGGAATGAGGTTTTCGAGACCTCGATCTCCCTCCCGAAATGGCCTGACGGCAAGAAGGCGGCGTTAATCATCCAGTTCGACGACGGCACACCAGGCCATGCCCGGTTAAGTCTTGCAGCCATGGATAACCACGACCTCACCGGTACCTGGTACATCAATCCCGGCCGCGATACCTATGCCACAGACCTTGCCCTCTGGGAATCCGCACCGGAGCGAGGCCAAGAACTTGCCAACCACACTATGCACCACCGATCCGTTAGCGATGAGGCGGAGATGGAAAAAGAGGTAGAGGACGCCGCCTTGGAAATTTGGCGGATACGCGGCCATGCAGCGAGAGGCTCATTGATGGGGTTTTGCCAGAGTGATTCCACGAGCTGGAACTGGAGCCCTGAGACAAAGCAACGCATCCTCGGTGATCTGCGCAACGTGGATCGACAAAGCTATCCCGGCCTCTCTTATGCGGGCTACACAAACCATTCTGTGCCTACGGGCGCCAGCGCAGCCACGATGTACACCACAGTCCCTACCATCATCAGCGGAGGAAATTGGGGACGGATATCCTTCCATGGCATCGTGTCGTTAACAGGAACTACCGATGCCGGGGTCGGTGCCGTGCATATCGATGAATTAAACCAATTCTTGGAAATGCTGGTAGCCGTAAAATCAGAACTCTGGGTCGCGGGTCAGAGTGAGCTTTGGAAATACTCGCAAGAACGGCAAAATTCAAGCGTCAACGTCATCGAGTCTTGCCCCGACTATATAACCCTTGACCTTGTTTCCATTTTATCGGCGCTCTATGACCTGCCCATCGATCTAGAGGTGAGGGTCCCCTCGTCTTGGAAACGCTGCCGGGCGCAACAGGGAACGCGAACGGCGGTATATCCCCTACTAAGCGCGAACTCCGCCGTTGTGAAAGCAATTCCCAATGGCGGCCGGGTTATTTTATCTGCAAGCGAATAAGAGCGATACATTCTTTCGAGCGCCCATAATTGCGCGCTCATAAGCTACGGCCTTGGTTTCCGCCCCGTTAAAGGCGTGCCTATCCGCGTGAGGGATCGAAGCGGGTAGCGCGCAGCGCAGCCCCAATGGGGCGAGCAG
>JBGSOB010000188.1:0-3436 GCA_041739325.1 Treponematales bacterium | reverse complement strand
AAGGGCGCCCCGCCCGTCCAGTGATACGAGTGCGCCGAAGCTCACATCTCCAGCGGAATACTTGATCTGGAGGATGTCGCCCGCGGCGGCATTCTGGCCGTCGCTAAGCTGGACAGGCCCGGCAGAAGATTTCTTGAATACGAGTATCGAGGCAGGGCCGCCCTTCGCCCTCGTCGTGTCGCTCTCGCCCGGGTAGCCGAAGACGCGGAACATGAGGACGCCGACAAGGAGGACAGCTGCCGCCGCGGAGGCGAAGCCAATATAGCGTTGGAAGAAAAAGCGCGAGCTCCCGCCTTTTGTAGGCGTGACTGGCGCGGCTGGCGTGACCGGCCAGCTCTTAAGCCTGTCGTTGATTGCCTGGGCCATTTCCGCTGGGGGGGCTTGCGCCAGGATCTCGGCGTTTGAGCTCTTGATTCCGTCGAGCCGTGCACGAAGTGCCGGATCGAGTTCGAGGGCGCGATCTAGCTTGGCCCGGTCGGTGGGGCTGAGTTCTCCCAGGGCGTACTGCTCTAGCAAGAGCTCAGGGATATTTTCCTCAACAACGCTCATTTTCCCTCCTCGACAAAGATGCCAGAGCGCTCGCGCAATCTGGCTAGCCGCTTGCGTAAGCCCGATACGGAGAGCCCTACGCGCGCGGCTGTCTCCTCTAAGGTCAATCCGTCTACATAGTGCAGGACAGCCATGGTCCTTGTGGACGGTTCCTCTCGGGCGAATACCCGCTCCAGGAGATGCCTCGCGTCGACCGCCGCTTCGGGATCGTCCGCGCCTGCAATGGCTTCCAGCAACTCGTCGCCGCCTGCGACAGGCCTGCCCCGCTCCGAGCGTAGCGCGTTCAGGCAGACGTTCGTCGCTATGCAGTACAGAAGGCTGGAGGGCGCGTCTGCCTTAAGCTTATCGCGGTTGCGGACAAGGCGCACGAATGTCTCCTGCATGGCGTCTAGCGCCTGCTCCTCGTTCCGAAGGAGGCGTCTGCAGCGCCTAAGCACCATGGGGCCGTAGCTTCTATAGAGAGATTCGACGTCTAGCACGGTTCCCCCACGGCCCTATGCATATTCAACCGCGGCCGGAAGGGAAACTGTCACCGGAGGGGAAAGGAAAAAATATTTTTTTGGACGGTGGCACTTTTCCATTCGCCAGGGTTTGTATCTGGCAAGGAGTCCACAACATGAAATCGAAAGCATTGGCTATAATCCTTTCTTGCCTGGCGTTCCAGGTATTTGCGCAGACTAGGGTCGACCTCACCGGGTTAGTATCTACCGATTTTATTGACAAGCCTACCCTCGGTCAAGCGGCCGCTGTCCTTGATAATGGTAATCCCTTCGGCGGATTCGGCTGGGAAGTCGTGATGGGCAACATCGGCTTAGGCGGCGACTATTCGGCCCGTTTCGAGCAGAATGACTCAAGCGATTGGTTGGTGGACTGGAATGCCATGCCCCTTTACGCTAGTTTCCATATACTGGGCTCGCGCGGCTTCATTGATCCCTTTGCCTTCGCGAGCGTTGGCTGCTCGGGCCAGGTAGGCATCAGTCCCGGAACCGCGGGCAATCTGGCCATTAGCCTCTTCCCGATAGTCGGCGCCGGCGCATCCATCAGGCTTAATAACTTGAGGCTCGGTGCCAAACTCGGCTATTCTCTGAGCGATTCGGCAATTCCGGCTACCACCATCCCCGCCTATCCCCTGGGCAGGTTCCAGCTCTCCGCCTATGCGGGCTTCTCCATCGGTTCTAAGTAAATACGGAAGCTATATATTGACACCGCGCCGCCCGTTAGGGGGCGACGGCGTAATGCGGGCTGGCGGGGAGAGGCGGATGCCTTCCCCGCCAGCCCGGCTTATTTTAAGCACCCGCCTCATAGTTGATAGGTGGCGCCAAGAGCGAGGATTTTTTATTGAACAAGAAAAAGGGCGTATACTAAGCAGAATAAAAAATGCAGGAGGATATTATGAAGAACAAACTGTTGGGATGTATTATCGTAGCGTCTTATTTTTAGTTAACTTGCCTACTGAGGGACTCCTCGTGCCCAATGTCAAACCTGATCAGCTACGCTAAATTCTCAGTCATACGACGTTGGGACAACCTGTTTCGGCTATGCTATGCCTTGATTTCTCTTTTTGAAGAGCGATACTTAATAAACATGCGTATGAATGCAAAGATCATAGGAAGGGAAATTCGCCTCCAAGCCGCGCCCTTCCTGGTGGCTATCTTTATTTTCTCTGGAGCTATCATGTTTTCTCAGGATATGACGCCCAAGGGCCTTAAGCAAAGAATCGAAACAACGGTTTTCCCGCAGAGCAAAACGATACGAACTGAAATTTCCCGATTCGACCGGAGCGGCAGGATCAAGGAGACGGAATTCCTCGTGTCCACGGACAGCGAGAGCTTGGCCGATAAGGCAAAGAGCAAATTTATCTACGGCCAGGACGGTTCTCTCTGTGAGATCGTCCAATATGACGGCGCAGGCGCGGCGCGAGGCAAGGAAGTGATACGCTGTGATGGAGCCGGCAGGAAGATCGAATCGAACTCCTACGACTCCAGCGGGGATGAATACTACCGAACACCTTCACGTACGATCAAGGCGGCAAGCTAATACGCGAAGACTTCTTCCCGAATAGCGGCGATAACACCTACACGGTCTTTCGTTACGGCAAGGACGATAAGCTTGTGAGCGACGAGTCCTTCGTCAAAGACGGGGGCCTCCCCCTTTCCCGCAGTGTCTATTCCTACGGGAAGGACGGCCGCTTGACGGAGCTGTTCACCGACAGCCTGCCCCCAGGCGGAGAAGGCATGCGCGTCCTGCACCGCTACGACAAGAAAGGTTTTTTGATGGAGACTAGGCATTTCAATGTCAACGGCAAGAGCGAAACATTAGCGCAGACGGTATCGATTTCATACACATTCTACTAGCTGGTAAATCAATAAAGCCGACGGCAATGTCGCGCGAAAACATAGAGCTGGGCGTATCCTTCCTGGATTCGGCCGGCAGGGCCTGCGCTATTCATTACCGGAAACGTTCTTTTTCCGGTAATGTCATCATTCATCGAGGAGCGCCAAAAGTGCCCCGTGCAAATTCCATAGCGCCGGAGCAATGGAGGATTGTCGGGGCGTCTATCTGGTGGTTCTTTTAGCAGAACCGCATGAGCTAAGTATAGAACCAAGCAGAGTCAAATGAAAACGATAGTGTAGAGCGGAACTTGAGGGGGATTCGTCATGGAGAGGTAACCACTATGGCGTGGATGCCTCCTCGTAAAAAAAGGCTTAACAATGGTCAGCCACGGCATAATGCCGACTTAAAGGGCTGGCTTTGGAAGGATGGGTGCGGGAAGGGGCTGTCCAAAAAGGATAGCCCCTTTTTTATACCCAAAATTGAAAAAACCTGATAAAATTTCTTATGAAAGAGCGAACACGCCCGGCGCCGGTCTTCAAACCCTACGACCAGA
>JBGSOB010000166.1:0-7792 GCA_041739325.1 Treponematales bacterium | reverse complement strand
AAGAGGGAAATGTTCTCCGGGCTATCCTTCATCTGGGCGTACATAAAAAGCCGCAGGGGGCGCTCGGCCGCGCTGTAAGCTTCCTCGATGCCTATAGTGCCCCGAGAGAGGGGCTGGAGGGATTCCTTGTTGATGCGGTCGAAAACAGGCCACATGATGAAGATTGTCATAAAGAGGGCAATGCCCATCATCACCGAATTGGGCGGCACTTGCTGAAGCGAAAGCGCGCGCTTGACGAAGTCAAGAACGATGGAGATGCGCAAGAAACTGGTAAGCAGGATAAGGAGAGATGGAGCCAAAGAGAGGAGGGTCAACAGCAGGAGGAGCTGGACGGAAAAGGCGACTTCCTGACCATTCGCCGGATTGCGCACCGTAAGGTCGACGAAGGGGATTGAGGGCAGGCTGTTGTTGGGAATGGCGGTGCTTCCCTGCTCTCCCCGCAGATTCTGCCGGGTAGGCACGGGAATGCGGTTTGCCGCGTCACCGGGTCCGGAGGGAAAGTCCTGGGCGCCAATATTCGCGGCGCTGAGGATGAGGATGGCGACTGCAATGCAGAGAGTCCGCCTTGCCCTGGGGGCATAATTTCCGGCTCTCATAGTTTTTTCAACCTATCGCGCTGCTTGCCGAGAAAATCGAAGGAAGCCGGGGCTAAACCATCACGCTTTGCCCGGTTCCGCCTGCCCGATCCGCCGGGATTAAGAAGGCCGGTGAGTATGCTCGCAAAGTCTGCCTTGCCGGAGACTGGGGCGCTTTCCGCCTCGAGGGCCAATCTATCCAGGTATTCCTTGTCGCCAAGCTCAGCAATGAGTGAAACCCCTTGCTCCGCCGCGCCGACTAAGAAGGCCTGGCTCCCGGCTTGGATGACATGGACAGCCTTGCCCGTGCCTAAGCCGGCGCTCGCCAATACCCTCAGGTTTGGAGACTGAAGGTTTGAACTCTTATTGAACTTCTTTATGAGGGCAAAGACCCCATAGAGAGAACCGATAACCAAAGCCAGAACGAGGAACATTTGGACAAAGGCCCATATGCCCACGCCGTTTGAGCGCACTGGCGCCCGACCGGTTTGGGCGGGTTCATTCGTGAGACTTATCTGGCTTTCATCGCTTTCCAGCACTCCCAGGGGGCTCGGGCTTGGCGCGGAAGCGCTTGTTGCCGCCCCCTGCGCGAGAAGCTGAGTCGAGAACGAGCCTAGGGCTATAGTCAGGCAGACGGCCAGTAAGGCCGCTTTTTTGAAGTCTTTCGTACTCCCCTCCCACAGTTCGATACGAAATGATAAATATGTATTCGGCCCACTGGCCGGTTTTAACCCATATCCGACATACGCTCCATTGGCGATACGATTTCCGTAACGCGCACGCCGAAGTTTTCGTCGATAACAACGACCTCGCCCTTGGCGATAAGCTTATGGTTGACAAGGATATCTACCGGCTCACCGGCGAGCTTGTCCAATTCGATGATGGTGCCCTCGCCCATGCCCAGGATCTCCTTAATGAGTTTCCGGGTGCGTCCGAGCTCTACCGTCATCTCCATGTAGACGTCCATAATCAGGCCGATATTGCCCGATTCTTGACCCATGCCCTGGACTTGAAGATTGGGGAACTGAACGGATTGGACATTGGGCGGGTTCATTCCCGAGCCCTGGGGATAGCCTTGGTAGCCCATGGGCGCCATACCATAGCCGCCCATCTGCCCTCCACCTTGCATACCCTGCATCTGGCCGCCCATGCCGTAATTGCCCATTTGGCCCTGCATCTGGCCGCCCTGCATCTGACCGCCCATGCCATAATTGCCCATCTGGCCTTGCATGCCCTGCATCTGGCCGCCCATCTGGCCGCCCTGCTGGCCGCCGTAGGCAAGCTGGCCCCCACCCTGGGTGGCGGCAGCCTGCTCAAATCCGGAGTCGTGCTTCCCGCCCCCGGAGGCAAGGACGATGTCGCGCACAAAACCAAGGGAGAATATCTCTATAAGTTTTTCAGCCTTGTCGGAACCGATCTGCACCTGGTAGGTGAGGCGCACGAATTCGCTATCGGGAACCTTGACCATGGCCTTGGGCACGAAGGCCCCGTTTGCCGGGCTGGCTTGTATGCTCTTATTGCCCGTCTTTTCCGAAATAGTCGTCACTTCCGAGCCGGTGAGGGTGGAGATGGCCTCTTGAACGGCCGATATCGCCATATCATCCAAGTCCGAGAGATCCTCTTCCTTGTTCGCTAGGCTTGCAAGCCGGATAGCCAGATCCTTGCCAAGAACGAAGAGGTGCTCGCCGGGTACTCCGCCAACCATGTCAACGTTGATTGCCAAAACCTCTTCCGGGAGGCCCTGGATAAAGCCGTCTCTGTTGACGACATCGATAACCGGCCGGCCAAAGCTGGTTTGCTGGCCTGTTATGGTGAGGAAATTCTGACCTTGAGTCTCAAGGGTTTCCTCGATGATCGCCAAGAAAGCCTTTTTCTCTCCCTCGCCGAGGGCGGAACCGGCGTGGGGGCCCTGGCCACCTACGGGATCGATGCCTGAGAGCAGTGCGTCTATCTCGTCCTGGGAAAGGGAACCGTCACTCATAGTTTCTCGTCTCCTTCGGTCGCCAGTTCCTCGAATTCATCCTGTCCGAGGTCCTCAAGCTTTTTCGTGATCTGTACGGCCATTTTTTTGCCGATGACGCCGGGGCGGCAGAGGAATTTCTTCCTATTCCCCACGTTGAGGGTCATCGGATCCGATACGCGGGTATTATAGAGGCGCACAACGTCGCCCAGCCTGAGGGCAAGGACGTCGCGAACGGATATGTTGATGCGCCCAAACTCGGCCACGACGGTGACGTCCACGTTGGAGAGCTTTTCTTTGAGGATATTGAGGTTCTCTGTCGTCGTTCCGCGGCGCACCGAGGAATACCAGTACTGGGCTGAGAGCTTGGAGATGATGGGCTCGATCGTCAGGTAGGGGATACAGAGGCTCATCATGCCCTCCACCTCGCCTACCTTCGTCTCCAGGGTGACTAAGACGACCATTTCCGTGGGGGGGACGATCTGGCAAAACTGGGGATTGGTCTCAATCTGCGCCAGGCGCGGCCGGAGGTCTATTACCTGGGCCCAGGCCTCTCGCATATTACCCAGGATGCGGACGATGATGCCTTCCATAACCGATTGCTCGATGTCGGTGAGCTCGCGTTGGACCTTGATCCCCTCTCCGGTGCCGCCGAAGAGTCGGTCTATGATGGAAAAGGTCACCGCGGGATCTATTTCCAGGATGGCCGAACCCTTAAGGGGGTCCATCGATACCTGGGCAAGGGTGGTGGGGGTGGGAATAGAGCGGATGAATTCCTCATAGGTAAGCTGGTCTACCGAGGCAACGTGAACATGAACCAGGGAGCGGAGATTGGCCGAAAGGGATGTTGTGGTGAGACGGGCAAAGGTTTCATGCATGATCGAGACGGTTCGGATTTGTTCCTTGGAGAACTTATCCGGACGCTTGAAGTCGTAGATCTTGATCTTGCGCGTGTCGGTTGTCGGACGGATGTCTTCAGGCTCGTTTTCGCCCTGATTTATGGCGGTTAGGAGCTGGTCTATCTCATCCTGCGACAGGACTTCTGTCATTCCTTCCCCTCTTCTCCCTATGATTACACGAGCTTGCCGGAAAAAGCAATCTCGTATTGGAAAAATCCGTAATTTTCAGGGAAATACGGGTTCTTTTTCACTGTTCTACCGTTTGCAGCTTCTCAAAGAGGATGTCGCGGACGCCCTTGGCCTTCATCATCCCGTTTAGGTTGCTGCGTATCTCTTCCTTGAGCTTGCGCTCCTGCCCTGGGGCAAAGTCGACAGCCTTCTTCATGCTGAAATAATTGCGCAGGTAGTCCATGATCTGCGGCTTCCTGGCCAAGAGCTCGCCCTCCAGCTCCTTGTTGCCTGTATCATAGCCGATGAGAACCTTGACCAGAACCGATGCCGGCGGCTTGTCGGCGGTAGAAAGGCGCATTTCATTCAGTTGGCTTGAGTAGGCGTAGATGGGGAGAACGTCGCGATACTCCTCCCCTACCGGAACGGCCGTCTGGGTATTGCCCTGGGCAACCATGATACGCACGGTGATGACGACTACGGTAATGATAAGGACGACGGCCAAGAGGCCGAGGCCGCCAAAGAGGAGTATCTTAAGGATAGGAAAGCCGGATTTCCGCTTTTCCGGGAGGGAAGGCTCCTGACCGTCGGAACCGTCGCCAAAATCAACTACATCGCCCATATGTTTCCTCCGCTACGAATGAAGCCACTACTAAAGACTGCCCGGGTCGAGAATGATGACGTCGACCCGCCGATTATAAGCCCGGCCCTCCCGGGTGTCGTTCGATGCCAGGGGTACGGTGTCCGAGAAGCCGGCAACTTGAAAACTTTTTTCGCTCACGCCAAAGTCAAGCAAGAAGCGCAAAACGGCGATAGAGCGGGCCGCGGAAAGGTCCCAGTTGGAACGGAAGCGCGATGCCGGGTCTACCGGCTCGGCGTCGGTGTGGCCCTCTATCTTGAATTTGCGCCCGGCTATGTCCTGGGCCTTGAGGAGCTCCGCCAAGCGCACGAAGAGCTCGCGGGTTTCTTCAATGTCGATCTCATCCGATGCCGGCTTAAAAAAGGCGTCTGAAGCCAGGGAAATGACAAGGCCGCGCTCATCGTGGGTGACGCGGACCTTGTTGGAGCGGATCTCGGGATTAAAAAGGGAAATGGCTTTTTTGAGTGCGGTACCCAGGCTCCGCCCCTTTTCCATTGCCGGCATGGAAGAAACGGTGTTGCCCAGCTCTGCCATCTTGCCGGAAGAAAGGGAAGAGCCGCCCTCAAGGGCGCCCATGCCAACGTTGCTCATGCTGGAAACCAGCATCTCGGTTTGGGTTATGTCCATCTCGGTCGTGTCGAAGAGGGCGACGAAAAAGCAAAGAAGGAGGGTGACCATGTCGCCATAGGTGACTATCCACTCGCCGATCTGGCCGCCTATCTGCTTGCGTTGCTTTTTTGCCATGAGGATTAGTCCTTCAAAAGCTCGCTCTCCAGCTGGCCCCGAGTCTTGGGGTCGAGGTAGGAAAGCAGCCTGAGGGTCATGATGCGCGGGTTGTCGCCGGCTTGGATGGAAAGCACTCCCTCGATAGCCATTTCACGGAATGTCGTTTCTTCCGCGTCGTAGCCGGCAAGCTTGCCCATCATGGGCTGGAAGAGCGCGTTGGCGAGGATGGCGCCGTAGAAGGTAGTGATGAGGGCGACGGCCATGTTGGGGCCTATCCTGGACTTGTCGGCCAGGTTCTTCATCATGGCGATAAGGCCGAGAACCGTTCCCAACATGCCGAAGCCCGGAGCGAGCTTCGACCAGGCGTCGAGCATCTTGATCCATTTTTCGTGGCGGCCGTTCATGCCGTTGAGCTCGTTTTCCATGAGGGTGCGGATAACCTCGGCGTCCGTGCCGTCAACTACCAGCTTAAGACCGTTCTTGAGAAAGGGATCATCGACTTCTTCCACCATCTCTTCAAGGGCAAGGAGGCCTTCGCGACGCGCCTTTTCCGAGAGGTCCTGGAGTTGCTTAACAAGGCCGGTAACGTTGGGGCTGTATTTCTTAAAGGTGCGCCCCATAATCTTAAAGACGGCAAGACTATCTTTGATACCGTATTGGAGCATGAGGGCAAAGAAGGAACCGCCTATGGTACAGGAAGCGGAAGGAAGATCGAGATAGGTGCCGATCGTTCCGCCTGAGGTGTAGATCGAGAGCACGATCATCGCGAGCCAGCCGATAAGGCCGACTATTGTTCCCAGTTCCATTTCTATTCCTCGTTCTTGAAGCCGCCGATGAGCTTCCTATAGTCGACGATGCGCGAAAGGACGACGTCCACGCTCTCACGAATGACCACGTGCTTGCCCGAGAGCATGACTAAGGTGGTATCCGGATTAGTCTCCATGTACTCGATCTGGTGGGGATTAATCCAGTATTCCTGACCGCCTAGGCGCGTCACCTGTATCATGCCTGCCCCTTTGAAAAGCCTTGACCCAAGCCCCTCGGGCTTGGGTCAAAAGCCCTAACTTATCCCACTATAGCCGCTTAACGCTTGAGTGTTAAGAGCTCCTGCAACATCTGGTCTGAAGTCTGGATTGTCTTTGAGTTTGCCTGAAAACCGCGTTGTGTGACGATCATGTCGGTGAACTGCTCGGCTAGGTCAACGTTGGACATTTCCAGGGTTCCGGAAGAGATCTTACCCTTACCGGCGGCAAGGGCCGGGCTTACGTTTGCAAGACCTGAGTTGTTGGATACCATGTAGGTGTTTTCTCCGGCCTTTTCAAGTCCGCCGGGGTTGGTAAAGGAAGCCAAGGCAAGTTGGCCGATACCGCGGTTGGTGCCGTTGGAATAGGCGCCGGTGATAACCCCGGACTGGTCAATCTTAAAGCTCTCCAGGTAGCCCATGGTGTTGCCGTCTTGGCGGAAGCCCTTGGTGGTGGACTGGGAAGCAAACTGGGTGACGGTATTGACGGTTGAGCCGACTGTCCCGAGGTTGATAGTGAAGTTCTGGCGCACCGGCTGGCCGTCTGCGTCTGGGTTGGAGGAATTCACCAAGAAATTTACGCCTACCTGCACGATTTCGTTCTCGACCACGGTTTGGTCCCCGTTGCGCACCCCGCGCAGGGTTCCGTTGTTGTCAAAGAGCATATTGAAACCAGTGGCGTTCAAGGGCTGGCCGTTGAGGGTCAGCTGGGCGTCAGTAGGGACTGCCACGTCTGGGTCTACCGTAACGTTGCCAACCCACTCATTATTGGTGCCGGGGGCGCGCACGAAGGCGACGCGCAGGGTATGGATATCCCCGTAGGAATCGTAGATGTTGAAGTCCGTTTCCCAGGTATTCTTGCGGATAGTCGCGTCATTGGCGTCGGTCGCTATCTCGTTGGTGCGTTTATCTAAGTTGCAGGCGTAGTCCACCTGGGTGGTTGCCCGCGCCGGTTCCTTGCGCCCCAAGGGAATGATGAGGTCTTCCGGATTCTTGGAAACGTTGAGAACGTCCTCGGTGCCGATGCGCTCGGCCATCCAACCCTGGACGCGCATACCGTTTGCAGGATTGACCAGGGTGCCGTTCTCGTCAAGGCTGAAGGCGCCGGCGCGGGTATAGAGGCTGCGCTCGCCATTCTTGAGAATGAAGAAACCGTTGCCGTTGATGGCCACGTCGGTAGTAACCCCGGTAGCCTGGAGGGAGCCTTGAGTGTGGATGGTGTCGATGCTGGCTACCAACATGCCCAAGCCGATTTCCTTGGGGTTCACGCCGCCCACCTCGGTAGTGGGCTTGGCCGCGCCGGACATCGATTGGTAAAGGAGGTCTTGGAAGTTGACCCTCCCCTTCTTGAAGCCGGTGGTATTGACGTTAGAGATGTTGTTTCCCAAAACGTCCATGCGAACCTGGTGGTTCTGCAGTCCGGCTACGCCGGAATATAGTGATCGCATCATGGCGTTATTCCTCCTACTTGCTTAGACTGGCGGATTCATAGGCGGCCGCGGCGGCGGCGTATTCCCGCACCCGGAGCACGTCTTTATAATCATAGAGATTGTCGTTGACCCGCACCTGCGGCGTCTCGCCGCGGATGACCTCGGTGACCTGGCCTTCAACCACTCCATCCTTGCCCTGCACGGCTACCGTGCGGCCGAGGGTGGAGAAGGCCTCGCTGCCGGAAAGGCTGGCGGAGAGCTTGGCGAAGGAGGAAGACATGTTGGTAATCTGCTCCAAGGAGGAAAACTGCGCCATTTGAGCGATGAATTCCTTATCCTGCATTGGGTTTGTCGGGTCTTGGTTCTGCAGCTG
>JBGSOB010000014.1:0-8778 GCA_041739325.1 Treponematales bacterium | reverse complement strand
AAGCCCTTAGCCTTGGCTGCCTCGATGACCGAGCTGGGTAAGCCATGAGCGCGCACCACCCCTACCCCACCGTCTATATCCCAGACGGTAGGCGCTATCTTAACGCCCTGCTCTTCGTATTTGCGGATCACGTCCGGGTTGTGAATGATCTCCCCAATAGAAAAGACCGGCTTATCGGGGTTTTCCGCGATAACCTTGTCTAAGCGGGCAAGAGCGCGCTTCACGCCGTTGCAAAAGCCGTACTCGTCTGCCAGGATGACGTTCATAGAAAATCCTTATCGAAAAAGGGCAAGGCGGAGGATGAGGAAAAAAACAAGTTGTATGCCGGTGAGGAGGGCGGCCGTGGGACGGCGCGCGCGAAGGTTTAAAAGAGAGTAGGCCGCGGAGGCGGCTAAGGCGATAAGGAACCAGGCAAGATAGTTCTGCAGGGGAATGTCCCCTCCAGCCCATGTCCAGTAGCCAAGACCGATAGCCGCCGGCTCCATAACCCAATCAAAGCCGGTTGCCGCGGAGGCGGCTAAAAAGGGCCCGTACCAGCGCCCGCCGGGAAGGCGGACGGCGATATCGGCAAAGGCAAGGATGACCAAGACCCAATTAAAACCGATAACCGGAGGCACGGCTAAAATATGAAAGCCAAGGACAGATCCATAGTGGTAAGCCCCAAAAACGGCGCCGGTTGCCACACCTAGGGCTTCAAGCCCAAAGGTAACAAGAAAAGAAAAAACAGCCCAGAAGAGAAAAATCCATGGCTTTGCCTTGGGAAGGGCGAGGATGAGGGCCCCCGCCCCAGTGAGAAAAAGAAATGCCGGGGTAAGAAAGGCCATGAGGGCACGGCTTGCCGGAACTAAATGCCCTATAGTTCCCACAAGATAGAGGCAAAAGAGCAGGGCCGCGTAGAGGGCAAGGGGATTGCGGGCATAGGCCTTTAGCTTAGCATTCATTAGGCTTCTCCTTCATGAGCTTTGACGATATCGGCACATATCATTCCCGAACGCAACACCAGGGGCATGCCTCCGCCGGGATGGACAGAGCCGCCGACGAAGTAGAGGCCGCCCACACGGGGGTGGCGATTGGGGTGACGGAGAAAAGCGGCTAGGCGGGTATTGGAGGAGATACCGTAGAGGCTGCCGTGGGAGCTCCCCGTGCGAGCTTGGATATCTGGCGGCGTTAAGACTTCCTCGGTTTCAATAAGGGCGCCGATATCGCGACCAAGCACGCGCGAAAGCTTGGCGATGACGGCCGCGCGCATGCGCTCCGTCTCGGCCTTCCAATCCTGCCCGGCGTCGCGCGGGGCGTTGACTAAGACAAACCAGTTCTCGCAGCCGGGCGGGGCGTCTGAAGAATCAAGCTTGGATGTGACGTTGACGTAAACGGTCGGATCATCGGGGCAACGCAAGCGCGCAAAAAGGGCGTCAAAGTCGGCGCGATAATCATTGGAGAAAAAAATGTTGTTGACTAAAAGCTGGGAAAAGGATGCCTTGATGCCCCAGAGGAACACGAGGCCTGAGGATGAAGGCTCTAGACGCCGGTAGCGCCGGGCAAGGGGGTCCGATTCCCACCCGGGCAGAAGCCCCGCGTAGGCGGCCTTGGCGTCGGCATTGCAGACGACGATATCCGCAGGCAGGAAGGCGCCGGATTCCAAGAGGACGCCGCGGCAACGCCTTCCCTCGATCAATATTCTCTGCACCTGCGAGCCGTAGTGGAACCGCGCCCCCCTGCGTCGCGCTAAGGCCTCAAGCTCACGGGGTATGGCGCGGATGCCGCCGGATACCCCGTATCCGCCCTGGCCATATTCAGCGTCCGCGATGATTGCCATGGTACCCGGACAGCTGTAGGGGCTTGAGCCGTTATAGCTTGCCAAGCGATCAAAGATTTGCAGGCTTCGCTGATGCTTAAAGAAGCGCTTGTGCAAGGCGTGGAGGCTTGTAAGCGGGGCGAGCAGGGGCATACTGAGGATACCCAAGACGCAGGCTCTGGAGAGATAGGTTGATACTTCGTGGAGGGAGCGCTCTAAAAAGAGGGGAGCGGCGCGCTTCCACATAAAAGCGGCCCGACGCAGATAGGCCTCCACGCGCTGGGGCTCTTCCCCAAAGGCAGTCTGGAGGACAGAGGCCATGTAAGAGGCTTGGGAGCCGGTGAGCAGGCTTTGCCCGTCATCCCAAAAGAGGGCGCTTATCTTTTCAAGCGGAATGAAGGAAAGGCTGTCAGAACGTTTTTCTCCGCAACGCGCATAGAGCTCTTCAAAGACGGAAACCAAGGTGAGAAGGGAGGGGCCGGTATCAAAGCTATAGCCGGCGCTTTGC
Source organism: Treponematales bacterium (assembly GCA_041739325.1). GTDB lineage: Bacteria > Spirochaetota > Spirochaetia > Treponematales > JBGSOB01 > JBGSOB01. Next base: position 6,475 of record JBGSOB010000014.1, on the reverse strand, counting down.
GAAAGGCCGGCCTTGCCCCCCGGCCCGGCCGCGGCTTCATGAATCTCAACATCCCATCCGGAGGCGGCTAGGCACGCGGCGGCTGAGATCCCGCCCAATCCGGCCCCAATGACGATTGCCTTTTTAGGCACGGGCCCTGTCTCCGCCCCGGCGCTCAAGGGCTTCAAAAACAAGGAGTACGGAACCGACTAAGGCCAGGGAATAGAGGAAGTCCTCAATAGGGATGGTCAGGACGCGGGGGCCGAGGATGGCCCCTGGAGAATAGAGAACTACCGGAATCCCGGTTAAGAAACCGTTGACGAGCAAGAAGGGGAGATAGCAGATAAGCAAGCTCAACCAGAAGCGGGCGTCGGCGCAACTTTTTTTGCCCATAAGGCCGCAGAGGATGAAAAAAACAGCCGTGAAGCCAAGGAGTGTCGCCGTATAAAAACGCGGAAAGACGGGGAATATGAGGCCGATACAGAGGGCTGCGGCAATAAAGAAGGGCCAGGGCTTATAGACGATGGGCAGGGGCTTCACATAGGCCTTAACGCAAGCGTGGATAAAAACGCAGGCTACCGGGGCAACGAGAAAAAAGAAGAGCTCCTCCAAGGGAAGGCCACCGAGGCGGAATGCCCAGACATGGGCCGGAGAAAAGGACCAGGAACCCTGCATGGTGGCTATCTCGTCCCAGACGATAAAGGGCAGGGCCACGATGAAGGCGGCCATGCAGGCCCGGGGCCAGGAGCGCCAAAAGGCGACCTTTTTATCGAAGGAGAGAATGAGGGGGAAGAAAATGGCCGAGGCGAGAATGATGGCGTAGCTGGACATACTATTTCCTCCTCGACACTATGAATTCCAAGAGGGATGACAAGACGGCTTGAGGGCCCTGATGGCAGGAAAGGGACTGTATTTCCTCGCGCGCGCGGGCTGAAAAATCCGCCATCATCTTGCCCAGCTCTACCCTAGCCCCGCATGACTCGACGAGGGAACGCAGCTCGGCAAGTTCGGCTGCACCGGATTCCTGCTTGCCGAGAATAGAGGAGATCCGCCCCTTGGCTGAGTCGTTTAAGCGCGCCCAAGCCAAGCTCAGAAGCAGGGTTTTTTTACCTTCGCGCATGTCGGAGCCGATGGGCTTTCCCAGCTCCGCCTCCTCTCCAAAGAGACCCAGTTCGTCGTCGCGCATTTGAAAGGCGGCGCCCATGGCCTCGCCGATCTTTTCCAGTGAGGCGACAAGCTCCGGCCCGGCCCCGGCGAGCATGGCGCCTAAGGCGAGGGGAAGGGAGAAAGAGTAGCGCCCCGTCTTCCAGGTGTAGAGGGTGAGGATATCCTCTTGGGAGGGTATTTCCGGAAAGGAGCCAAAATGAACATCCTGCATTTGCGCCAGGCCCACCGCACTCACTTCCTTGGCGCAGTAGCCGGCGACGGCGACGGGGATGCCGGGCAGGCTCATGAGGCGGAAGGCTAAAAAGAAGGCGACATCGCCCCCGCAAATACCCATCGATTCACCGTAGTGGTAAGCGTCCGAATTGGCAGCTTGGGCGGCCCGCTCCCGGTACTGCCAGAAAAAGGAGGGCTGGCCGCGGCGCAGGCTGTCCCTATCCATGATGTCGTCGTGGATGAGGAAGGCGGATTGGAGGAGCTCCATTGCCGCGCCAAGAGCCAGGACTCCGGAAGTGGAAGCGGCGTCTTGGGCGGCAGGCCCCCCGGCGAGCTCGCAACCTAAGGCAACCAGGCCCCCGCGGATGAGCTTGCCGTTTTTGGCAAAGGCCCCCAAGCGCTCGCAGACGTCCCTGCCCCAGGGGCGGATGAAGGCGTAGTCATCCGCCATTTCCGCCAGGAAAGAATCCAGGTAGGAGCGGAGCTGGGCGCCGCGTTGGGCGAAATACTCCATGCTCATGAAGCGGCCGCCTTGGGCTTGGCGTAGGAGAGTGCGCGGAAGATATTTAAAAAGAGCTCTAAAAAGATGCGCGCTTTTGAAGGCTTGATCTTGCGCTCAAAGACAAGGAAAGGATCCGCCTGGATGCGACGTGCCGTCCAATTGTACATGCGGCTGGCCGTCATGATGGGAACCCGCGATTTCCAGGGAATATAGCAAAAACCGGCCTCTGCCTCCGCTTGCCAAGAAAGGTAGAGCTGGGCCTGGGCGCGCATAAAATCAATGAATTCCTGGGGATGGGCAAGGGCGCTTTTTTCCTCTAAATCCGACAGGCCGGAATCGGACAGCGGCAGGTAGCGGCGCCCGAGTCGGTTGTCTTCATCTATATCGCGGATGAAGTTGATGTACTGCATGGAGCGGCCTAGTGCGGCTGCGGACGGGTAGGCTTTTTCCGGCAGGCCCATGATGGCCGCCATAAAGAGCCCGATAACCTCGGCCGAGCCGTAGATGTATTTTAAGGTTTCTTCCAGGCTGTCATAGGCAGACTTGCTTAAGTCCGCCTCCATGGAATCCAAGAAGGCGTCCACCCATTGGTCCTTGAATTTTTTGCGTTGGGCGACATCTAAAAAACAGTCGATGATTTCGTCGCCGGTGGCTTTGCCCGATGCCCGCGCCGCCTCGTAGCGCCGGCGAAAATCGATAAAGCCTTGGGCGTCTTGGGGAATGGCGTCCACGTAGTCGTCAGCCACCCGCACAAAGCCGTAAAGGAAAAAGACATCGCGCCGCACCGCTAGGGGAAAAAAGACGGATGAATTGAAGTAGGTCTTGGAGCCGCGGCGGAAGGCGGCTTCTACCTTGGGGGGAACGCCCTTCATAGGGATAGGCCCCTTTTAACGCCCTTCATAGTGTATCTCCCTTACATTGTGGATAGCCCCTCATGCGGGGCCGCCTGAGCTGCGATTGCGCGCCAGCTCTGCCGCCCGCCCCTTGCCGCAGTAGTCCGTGCCCAGGGCGGCGTCTACCGCTACCCGGGAGGCGATGAGGGTCATGGGAACCCCAACCCCTGGATGGGGGTACTGGCCGGTGTAAAAAAGATTGCTAAGCTTTTTAGAGCGGGTGGCCGGGCGGAAGATTGCCGTCTGGGCAAGGGTATGGGCAAGGCCAAGGGCCGTTCCCTTAAAGGCGTTATAGTCGGCGCGGAAGTCGCGCTGGCTGTAAATCCGCTTGACCTTGATCCTATCCTTGATGGAAATGCCGGTTTGCCGCTCTACCTGATCTATCACCTTGTCCGCGTAGGCGGCGCGGAAGGCGTCGTCGTCGCTCAGGCCCGGGGCGGCCGGCACGAGGACAAAGAGATTCTCCATACCCTCGGGCGCCACGCCCGGGTCGCTCTTTGAGGGGCAGGAGAGATAAAAGCAGGGATCATCCGGCCAGGCCGGTTTTTCAAAGATCTCATCAAAGTGCTTCTTCCAATTCTCTTGAAAATAAAGGTTATGGTGCGTAAGCTCCGGAACGCGTCCCTCGATGCCCAGGTAGAGTATGAACATGGATGGGGCGACGAGCCGTTTCTTCCACCAGGAGGGAGAATAGGATGCCTTGTCCGGCGGCAGAAGGGCTTGGTCGGCGTGCTGGTAATCCGCGTTAGTGATGACGATATCGGCGGGAAGGGTCCCGCTTGCCAGCTTCACCCCCACGATATCTTTGCCCTTGAATTCGTAACCGATAGCCGGGCTGTTGTAATGGAACTTGACGCCCAGCTCCTTGCAAAGCCGCTCAAAGCCCTTGACGATTGCCCCCAAGCCCCCCTCCGGGTACCAGACTCCAAGGGTCAGGTCAACGTGGGACATGATGGAATAGAGGGCCGGGGCGTTGTCCGGGCTCGCGCCCAAAAAAACCATGGCGTATTCAAGGATCTGCCGCGAGCGCCTGTCGGAAAAGAAGCGCCGCACAAAGCGGTCAAGGCTGGAAAAGATATCCAGCTTGAGGCCCTGGGTGGCTATCTTGGCGTTGAAGAATTGGAAGAGATTGCGGTACTCGCGGTAGAGGAATTCCTCCATGGCCACCCTGTACTTATACTGGGCCAAGCCCAGATACTGACCCAGCCTTGCCCCGCCGCCGCTCTCAAAGCTTTCAAAGAGTTTTTTGGTGTTTTCGATGTCGGAGCTGACATCGACGCTCTTGCCCTTGCCGGTAAAGACGCGGTAGTAGGGGTCTAAGCGGACAAGCTTGTAGTAGTCCTCGCGTTTTTTACCAAAGAGGGCAAAGAAATCCTCAAAGACATCCGGCATGAGGTACCAGGAGGGCCCCATGTCAAAGACAAAGCCGTCTTTTTCCCAAACGCGGGCGCGCCCGCCCGGGCCTTCGTTCTTTTCTACCAGGGTTACGTCCAAGCCCTCTTTGGCAAGGAGGGCCGCCGCAGAAAGGCCTCCGAAACCCGCGCCGATGACTACCGCTTTTTTCATCCCCTACCCCTTCAATCGATCTTTAGGTCCGTACGCCAAATCTTTGCCAGGGGCTCCCAGGGCCCGCCGCGACGGCCGCGGAAGCCAAGGTACTCGCCCTCAGGGCTATACCAATATTCGTTCTTCCAAATAAGCTCGGGTATACCCTGCACGACAAGGACGATGCGCACCGCCGGCACTGCCACACCGCTCAAGGTAAAACTATCCGGGCCGGCGTTCCTCCCCCGCATCTTATGGAAGGAAATATCCTGGGGTAGGATCATCCAAAAGCCCTGCTCAGCGCCCTTTCCCTTCCGAGCAAGGAGTGCTAGTGAATAATCCGGGCCCTGGTACCAGGGGAGTCCGCCCAGATCCAGTTCCGCGCTGCGTTTCTTTTTGCCGAATTGGGCCTCAACTGCCAGGCTCCCCCCACGGCGCTGGGCCGTGGCGCGCGAAGAGCCGTCTTCCACGACCCAAGACCAGCTGCGACCATCAAGCGCTGGGTCAAGGCTGATGATGTGCTCCTCAAGGGGACTGCGGTATTCAAGCCCCACACCCGCGCGGCTTAGCTCCACTACGTAGAAGCCTGTCCAGGAGTTTTTGCCGAATTCCTCTTGGAAGCTATAGCTTGTTCTTTGTGCCCCGAGGGATGCCCCTAAGGCCAAGCTGAGAGAGAGGGTCAAAAAAACACTTCGAATAATCATGGACAGAGTGTAGGGGAGCTTCCTCAAAATGTCAAAGCCGTAGACACCTCACTTGGGGGCGGCAACGGCGGCCCGCCCCTGGCTGAAGGAGCGCGCCGAGGCAAAGCGGGCCGGAATGACAAGGGCCCCGCCGCGGTCTATATAGCCCCAGAGCCCGGAGAGCATAACCGGGGCTAGGCCCTCGGAAAAATCAAGGGCGTTTTCAAAACTAGCGGGAATGATGGGGGTATTATCCATGTCGATAAAGCCGTAGCGGCCCCCTTCTCGGTAGGCAAGCAGACCCTCAGACAGAATGCCCACCGCATCTAGCTTGGGCGCGAAAACCAAGGCCCCCTTGGTATCGATATAGACAAAGCCCCCGCCCTGGGGCACGGCCGCCAGGCCCGCGCTAAACTGCCCCGCTACGTGCCAGGGACCGGGAATGACGGTTTTTCCCTCAAGGTCGATATAGCAATAGCCGCCCTCTGTCTGAACCGCGGCAAGGCCCTCGGAATAGGGCATTGCCCAGGTATAGCGAGGCGCCACCATGATCTTTCCGGCAGGGTTTATGTATCCCCGTTTTCCTGCAGAATCCATAATCTGGCTCCGTCCCCCTTTGAAAACCCCGTTGAGGAGCTTATAGCCCTCCGGGCTGGGAATGGCGGTCTTTCCCTTGCTATCTATATATTCGCCCCGCCCTTCGCGGCTTACCCAGGCCAAGCCCTCGGAGAAGGGGGCGCAGAACTCAAATTGATGGGGGATGATGAGGGAAGCCTTGTTGTCTATATAGCCCCAGAGTCCACCGCTCTTGATGGCGGCCAGGCCCTCGGAAAAAGAAGCGGCGTCTTGGAAGCGGGGACTGATGAGCCATGCCCCATCAAGGCCAATGAAGCCCCAGCCCTCGGCCGTCTTTACCGCCGCCAAGCCCTGGGAAAAATCCTTGAGGGCCGCAAAGGGCCCGGCGATGATCCTACCGCTTGCATCTATAAAGGAATCCGGCCGGGGTGAGTCAGCGACTAGGGGTAAAGCGATGCTGAGAGAAAGGGCGATGCCCAGTGCAAAAAAGAAAAAGCGAGGCTTGTGAATGCGCATGGCAAGCTCCTCGACGCCGCGCCTTAACTGGGGCTGGCGTCGTCAAGGATTCTAGCATAAGCGGGAGGATTGGGTGGAGATCCCGTCCCTACCCTCCATCCTCAGGCTCCAGGATGAGGGGGGGCTGGGGGCGCCCCATTCTTTTGAATGGGGCTGTCCAAGAAGAAACTTTGGACGGCCCTTTTTTCTTAGTTCACAATGAAAATTCGACTTAGATCATGGGATTTCGCTACTCTCACACGTTTTTTAGGAAGATCAGACTTGTAACGACAGTAGGAAGGGATATTATTGGAAAAAACTTCGACTATCTGACGGGATTTGCCTTTAAAATATTATGAGCCATCGCGATAACACCCCATTCCACCCTTACTTTTTCAATACCCCGTGTTAAGAAACGCCGA
>JBGSOB010000099.1:0-9687 GCA_041739325.1 Treponematales bacterium | reverse complement strand
TAGCTTCGCGGACGGCTATCCCTACGGTCTTGCGCCGGAAATCCTACGTGTGCCCGTTCTTAAAACCCTCGCCGTCCTCGCCTCTCCCATGGAGGGAAAGCCCGGGCGAGACGCCCTCTTCTGTGTCCTTCAAAGGGACATCAACGGCTTTGACATTGAAACCGAGATTTCGCCGGTAGACCTTCGCCCCTACCGCCTGAGCCTCTGCTGTGACAGCCGCCGCAATCGCTTGATCGTCGAGTCCCTGATGGACTGTGGCGCCAAAGATAGGGATTCCCTCATCCACATCATCCCACAACGTCGCGAACTTCATCGGAGCCTACCCGCCTTCTACTCGATACAGATTGCCTCAGGCTGCCCCCAAGCCTGTTTTTCCTGTCCCTATCCCCTTGTTTTTCCCGAACTGTTAAGGTCCCGCGACTTCATGGCTCCAGCGCGCTTTGAGGCTCTTCTGGCCAAGATAGAGGATTTTTCAGGTGACGCCGTCATCGACCTCTCCCTCTGGGGGGGGAGGCTGCCCTCCATCCGGAATTCCCCTCCCTCACGGCGGCCGTTCTAGCTCGGCCTGATTTCAAGCTGCTTGTAGAAACAAGCGGCATCGGCTGGGCTCAAGGAATTCTGGAAGCTGTGGCGGCCTTGCCGGGAGCGGAGAGAATAGACTGGATCGTTTCCCTAGACGCCCTCAAAGAGGCAAGTTACCAAAGCCTGCGCGGGCCGGGCTTTCAAGAAGCCATGGGCTGCGTGGATAGTCTCATCGCCCTTTTCCCTGGCCAGGTCCACGTGCAGGCCCTGCGGATGAAGGACAACGAGGAAGAGGTGGAAGCCTTCTATCGCTATTGGAAAGATAAGGCCTGCAAGGTCATTATCCAAAAATACGACCACTTTTGCGGCTTTTTGCCGGAGCGCCGCGTAACCGATCTTTCTCCGCTTCGACGCAGCGAGTGTCGTCATCTTGCCCGTGATATGTCGATACTCATGGACGGCCGGGTGCCCTTGTGCCGGGAGGATGTCAGGGCCCAGGATATCCTGGGTAACGCCTTTGATGAGTCTTTAGTGGAGCTGTGGACGCGAATGGGTCAACGCTATCAGGCCCAGGTGAACGGCGAATATGGTGGGATCTGCGCCCGCTGCGATGAATACTATACCTACAATTTTTAACGAGCGAAAAATTCCCTATACCGTCTCAGGCGGCCAGAACCCCGCCTCCGATGCCCTTCCCATATCGGCCTTGGTGCTAAACCGGGGCGGTAGGCAGTTCAACCCGGACGTCTATACTGAGCTGGAAAAACTGCGCTTTGATTCCATTTTATCGGTAGAGAGCCCGGCGGAGACGGTCGACCTCGATTATATAGCCAAGGCCCATCCCAAATTGAGATTTCTCTTGGTGCGTGACAAGATCAGCCCGGGAGAGGCCGTGAATATGGGTATACAAGAATCCACAGGCGATTTCGTCTTTGTCCTGTGGTCCGACATGATTCCCTCCCTTCCCCTCTTAGGCACTTCCTTTATAGACCGTCTGCGCGAGCGGCGCGCCCTTTGCCTCCTTCCCTCCTTCTCCGGCAGAAGCGGCGAGCAGGTTCCCTCCAAGGTCATGCCGGCCTTTCATCGGCGTAACGAGCTCAAGCTCATTTCCATCCTGCCTGAGCGTGAAGGCGAGCCCTGCCTCTTTCCCTTTGACTATTGCGGAATCTACCAGCGCATTCCCTTCATGCTCTCCGGAGGTTATGATTACAGCATCTCCAGCCCCTGGTGGCAGAAGGCGGATTTCGGCTTTAGGGCCCATCTTTGGTCGGAGCGCATCATATACGATCCGAGCGTCAAACTTGTCTACTGCGGCCAAGCCCAGGCTGAAGACTCAACGCCGGACGCATCCTACGCGAGGTTTTACCTTAAAAATATAGCACCGCGTTTTTCGGGTGAATCTAGTAGCCTTCCTTATTCCCTCTTTCCCTCCTTTGCCCTTAGGTCCGGCTTGGGGCTCTTTGCCTCCTGGGAGGAATTCCGGCTTGCCAAGGCTTGGGTCGCCAAAAACTCCTATCTTTTCCGCAGGGATGCCCTGGCTGTCACCGATCTTTGGGAGAAATACGCCCCATGAGGACCATCCTCATCCTACAGGTAAGGCTTGATTCGAGCCGTTTGCCGCGCAAGGCCCTTTTGCCCTTGGCCGGAAAACCCCTCTGCCAACGAGTCATGGAAGCCCTCAGCCTGATACCGGCAACAGCCTACGTTCTAGCCACGGACTCATGCAGTTCCGATGATCTTGCCCCCCTTGCGGCCCACTGCGGATTCCAGCTCTTTGTAGGCCCTAAGGAAGACGTTCTTGCCCGCTATGCCCAAGCCGCCAGGGCTTTTGAAGCAGATCAGGTTTTGCGCGCCACTGGGGACAACCCCCTTGTTTCCTTTGAATTAGGTAGGCTCCTCCTTGAGCGCAGAGAGTCAATACCCGCCGATTACTCGGGCTACCTTGGAATGCCCCTGGGCATGGGCCTAGAGCTTATCGAAGTTCAGGCACTCTACCGCGCCGAGCGGGAAGCTACGAGCGCCTTTGATCGCGAGCATGTCTGCCCCTATCTCTACGGGAACCCCGCGCTTTTTCGTATCGACCGCCCCCAAGCCCCGGATGAATATCAGCTGCCAGATGGAAGCCTTACGGTTGACACCGCTCAGGATTACCAGCGGATATCGCGCATCTTTGATGAGCTGTACCGCGGAGCGCCCATCGCTGCCCATGAAAGCATAAGCTGGCTAAAGGCGGAGGCCGGGCATGGCTGAGCGGCGCTTTCTCATCATCCCCTGCGTTGAGCGGGGGCGAGGTTCCGGCCATCTTTTGCGCTGCTTAGGCCTGCGCCGCTCCTTAGGGGCTTCTGGAGCGCAGGCACAGATCCTCCTTGACCCGGAAAGTCAGAAGAGACGAGGGCCGGCTGAGCTCTGCCCGGTCTTCGGCATAAAGGCAGGGGAGTGGATAGACGGTAGTCTTGCTCAAGGTCTTGATTGGGATATCGTCATCTTTGACGGTTTTGCCACATCAAGCCCTCTCTTTTATCGCTTTGCCCATAAGGCCTACTGCGTCGGCCTGGATGAGGGTGGCAGGGAGCGATCGCGCTTTGATTACCTTATCGACATCATGCCGCGGCTGACTACGAGGCATGAGCCAAATAGAAGGGAGGCCCTAGCCTTTCTTGACCTCCCTGTCAGAGCAAGGCCCTTTCCAGAGCGCATCGGGAAAATTCTCTTAAGTTTTGGCGGTGAGGATCCCGCCGGACTTTCCGCCGCCATCGAATCCGAACTGAGCTCTCTCAAGCTGCGCGCGGATCTTCAGATTGACAGTATTCGCGCTAGGTTGGCTCCGGAAGCACAGAAGTCCAAGGGTATCCGTTACCTTGAGCCGAAGCCTGAATTACGTAGCTACCTAAAGGACTACGACCTCGTCATAACCCAGTTTGGCCTGACGGCCTACGAGGCTCTCGCCGCGGGCTGCGCCGTCTTGCTCCTCGATCCCAGCCTCTACCATCAAGCCCTCTCCCTCAAGGCCGGATTCGCCAGCTTGGGGCTGGAAAAAACTGATACCCATGCGCTGGCAACCTATCTGGAAGAGCCGAGCCTCATTCACGAGGGGAATAAACGCGCGCTTTCAAGCCTAGGCTCTGCCATCGAAGAGGCTCGGGGCAAAACTGGATCGGCGGCCCTCGCCGCCTTCATTCTGGATATTGAGCTACCAGAGCTCCCAAGGCAGCGTATCTGCGCGGCTTGCAAGGCCCTGGTCGGCAAGCAGCGGCCGACCATCCTGTGGCGGGACAATTCACGTAGCTATTATCGCTGCCCAGGTTGTGGCTCCTTGAACATGCAACGGAGTGGGAAGAATCCCATATCCTACACGGAAAGCTATTTTTTTGAGGAATACCGGGCTCAGTACGGCAAAACCTACTTAGAGGACATGAGCCACCTGCGCCGTCTTGCCAGTTCCAGGCTTCAACGGATCTGCCGCCACATGGGAACCCTTTCCGGGTTGCGGGTTCTGGACATCGGCTGCGCCTATGGAGCCTTCCTCGCCGAGGCTGCTGAATCCGGTTGTTCATGCATGGGGCTTGAGGCATCGGCGGAGGCCGCGGATTATGTGTCCGTCAACCTAGGCATACCAGTCATTCAAGGATTTTTCCCCCAAGCCCTTGAGGGCCGAAACCTTGAAGGCCCCTTTGACATCATAAGCATGTGGTATGTCGCCGAGCATCTTCCGGACTTGGCGCAATGCTTGACGCGTGTCGCCGCCATGCTCGCTCCCGGCGGCATATTTGCCCTCTCAACGCCATCGGCAAGTGGGGTATCGGCTCGGTTTAGCCCGGCTAGCTTTTTTCAAAACTCCCCCCAAGATCACGTGAGCATCCTTTCTCCCTCCTCCATAAAAAAAGTTTTCAAGGACGCGGGATTGTGCTTTCTCGAAGCCGTTTCAACCGGGCACCACCCCGAACGTTTTCCATGGCGCAAAGCCACTGCAAAAAGCCCAGCGCTTTGCCTAGCCGCCAGCCGTTTTTTCAGGCTCGGCGATACCTTCGAAGCCTACGCGAAAAAAAGATGAGGTAGGGATGAATCAAGCGGTAAAAAGGATCCTTATCCTGGGCGCGGGCGTGATGCAGCTTCCCTCTTTACGCGCGGCGCGCGAACTCGGCCTGGAAAGCATTGTCGCTGACGGCTCGAAGACTGCCCCGGGGAAGGACGTGGCGGATCATTTTATACAGATAGACCTTAAGGACTCCGCCGCCCTCCGCACCTTTGCGCGCCAGGAAAAAGACACTAAAGGCCTTGACGCCGTCTTTACCGCCGGGACCGATTTTTCTGCAACGGTTGCCCTCATAGCCGCTGACCTGGGTTTACCGGGCATACCGCATGAAGTAGCCCTCAACGCAACCATCAAATCCCGTATGCGCGCCCGCTTCCAAGAGATGGGCGTTCCAAGCCCGCGCTTTTTTAGCACCGGCTCGGTCGAGGGTCTTGATTCCGGCATGTCGGGAATGGACTTTCCCCTCGTGGTAAAACCCGTGGATTCGATGGGCGCTCGGGGTTGCATGCGCGTCGATTCCATGAACCAGATGCGCGCCGCCCTTTCCGAAGCCCTTGCCCATTCCAGGTCCGGTCAGGCCATCATCGAGGAATTCATCGACGGCCCGGAATTCTCCATTGACGCCCTGGTGCACGCAGGAGAGATCCATATCTGCGGTATAGCCGACCGGCATATATTCTTTCCCCCCTATTTTGTGGAAATGGGTCATACCCTTCCTAGCTCCTTCCCGGACGACGCCATCGAGGAAGTAGTGCGTGTCTTCCGTCTTGGCGTGCGCGCCCTGGGTATTTGCACCGGGGCGGCCAAGGGAGACATCAAATTGGGCCGAGACGGAAAGGCTAGGGTAGGGGAGATAGCCGCTCGGCTTTCCGGCGGTTTTATGTCAGGTTGGACATTTCCCTATTCTTCCTCTATAGACCTGCACAAGGCTGCCATTCGCCTTGCCCTGGGGATGGATCCCGGCAATCTTCTGCCTACAAGCAGGAACTATTGCGCCGAGAGGGCGTGGATATCCATTCCCGGCCGGTTAAAGGAAGTCAAGGGCATTGAAGAAGCCTCTGCCCTAGCCACTGTGCGCGATGTTTTCCCCCGCGCCGCTGTTGGCGATGGACTTCATTTTCCCCGCAACAACGTGGAGAAGTGCGGAAACGTTATCGCCGTTTCGCCTTCGCGGGATGAAGCCGTGGCCGCGGCCAGCCAGGCAGCGGCTATGATTCGCCTTATTTTAGAGCCTGCTTCCCAGGCTACCAAGGCTTTTTTATCCTCCTTTGGCTCAGCCTTCCCTCCAGATGCATTTTCTCCCCTGCCTCCTCTGCTTCTCCAGGCCTTAGAGGATCTTCCCTTGGATGGTCAGGAGTCTCAGTCTTCCTCAGGCCCTCCCTACATTCATCCCCTTCCCCCAGAGTGTAGCTTGCTTGAGCTGAGGGATTGGCAGGGACGCAGCTTTGCCCAAGCCTTCCAGATGGTTTGCCAAGAAACCGGGGCAAGGCTCCACAGCTGCCCAGAGGCCTTGGGACGTGGGTTTTGGAAGGCCTTCCTACGAGGTTCCTACCAGGGGGGCATTTTTTATATCCAGGATAGGAACCTGGGAGGGCAGGGACAGTGAAAACGGGGGCTCCGAGCTCGGTCCGACTGACCCTCCTCCTTTTTTCATTTCTTTTTTTCCTTGGCGCCGCCTCCGCGCAGGAAAAAGGGCTTTCATTAGTCCCTGCGCTCAAGGCCCTCAATGCCGAACTTTCCTGGGACCCCTTGAGCCAGCGCGGCCGTTTGAGCCGCGAGGAGCGGAGTATCGTCTTTATTGCGGGAGCGGAAATCTCTCTCTTATCCAGCGGTCAGACCCTCAAGAGCCAGGCTCCCTATCAAAAAGGGAGTGAACTCTTCTTTCCCCAGGGCTTTATCGATCAAGCCCTGAGTTTTTTCCAAGCACCCCAGGAAAAGCAGCGCTATACGATAGCCGCCATCATCATCGACCCCGGTCATGGTGGCAAGGACCCAGGGGCCATCGGGAAGCACGGCACGGGAAAATCGGCCTTCCAGGTAGTTGAGAAGGATGTCAACCTGGAGGTTGGCCTCATGCTCCGTGACAGGCTAGCCCTCGCTTTCCCGGATAAAAAAATCCTCATGACCCGGTCTACGGACGTCTACCCCGAACTCTCAGAGCGGACCGAGATGGCGAATTCCATTCCCTTGGCCCGGAACGAAGCCATTATCTTCGTCTCTATCCACTCCAACGCCTCTCTTTCCAAGAAGGCGCGCGGCTTTGAGGTGTGGTACCTTGACCCGGACGTGCGCAGAAATGTCCTGGGAGACCCCTCTATCTCCGGTTACGACCCGGCTATCCACCCCATTATCTCCGATATGCTCCAGGAGGAATTTACTACCGAAAGCATTCTCATAGCCAAAAGCGTGCTTGAGGGTATGAATGAGCAGATAGGAAGGCTTACCGAGAATCGGGGCATAAAAAATAAGGATTGGTACGTAGTAAAAAACGCCCGGATGCCGGCCGTCCTCATTGAGCTATCCTACGTATCCAACGAGGCGGACGCCCTCCTTCTGCGTGAAAGATCGTACTTGAAGAAACTATCGGACGGCATATATAATGGGCTTGTCTCTTTTATTAGGTTATTTTGACACTTCCAAGGGGTTTACCAATTAGTATGGTTCGTAGATTGAAGCCGCTCGCACAGAAGTTGGCCTCGGCCGCCCTCCAGGCCAAAGATGCTACCGTTTATTGGTTTTCTCGGCTGACACGGCTCTGGCTGGCTGCATGTATCTTCTTGGCCCTTCTCTCCGCCCTCATCTTTTTCTTCGCTCCCCAACCCCGCTCCCGCTTCTATCTTTCCTTCCCAGACAGCCTCAGTGGACGTAGCCGGGGTGAAATTCGTTACGCTCCCTACTATGCAAGCCGGGAAAAAATGGCTCAAAGCATCTGCCGCGAGCTGATCCTTGGGCCGCAAGACCTACGCGGTGCCCCGCTTTTCTCGAAGGACACCAAGGTCCGGTCAGTCCTTATAAGGAGAGGGGTCCTCTACGTAGATTTAAGCTCAGAGCTGGTCTTTGGACCTTCTTTTGGGGGCTCATACAGGAAATCGCTCCTGATTATGGAAAAAACACTCAAAAAAAACCTTCCGGGCCAGGGAAAAATCGTTTTGACAGTGGACGGAAATGAAGCTTATGCCGATAATAGTGAAGAGAAGCCGGGTGAGTCGGTTTCTTCGGGCGCTTCCGGGCCGTCAAGCCAAGCACGGTAAGTGTCCAAAAAATAGAAAAATGTTGACAAACCCGAAAGGGGACGTATAATTTTTTTTGTGGGTATTGGCTTAAAACGGAAACTTGGGAAAGGAGCTTTGAATGAACCGGCATGTCATTCTTATTGTGGCTGCGCTCTTAGTATTTAGCGTGGCTGGGCTGGTCGCCGAAGAGGCGATTCTAATCGACTTCAACAAGCTGGCGGCAGATATTCTTCCGCAGCCGGATCCAGCGGATCCCCAGAAGACCGTGAACACGCATAACAGCGTGACCATGATGGACTTCGCCGCCTTGGCCGGTCAGAGCTTCACTGAAGACCAGAAAAAAGCGATGAAGACTTCCTTGGGCATGTCCAATTGGGAAGTAACTCTCGCTTCTTCTTCTCGGACGAACATGAACATGTACCTCTCCAAGACAAAGGAGAGCAAGGTTTCCGACAGCGCCGCCCAGTATAAGGGGCAGAAAGTCTTCGGAATCCGCGTTCGTTTCCCCGAGGCGTCATTCAACTCATGGGCGCGTGTAAAACCGCCCTTTGAGATTCCTGGCTTTGAGCCCAAGGCAAAGATCGACCAGCAGGGCGTTATTACCGCCGACACTAGCACTGCTAGCGACCCGGTAAATGCCCGCATGACCCGCTTTGAGGGCAGCTACGATCCCAACACAAAGCTTACCAGCGCCTATGGCGTCGTTAAGAACGTGGGCGTGATCAAGAAAGTGGCCGTCAACGTGAAGGGCCTCAATTTCCCCCATTCCCTCTCCGTTATCCTCAAGGATCACGACAACAATGAGCAGGTAGTCTTTATCGGTTACCTGAACTTTGACGGCTGGCAGGAAAAGACCTGGGAAAATCCCGCTTACGTTCGCGACGTTAAGAACCGCGAGCTCAGGGTTTACCCCCTCTATCCCAAGAGCACTCCCTTCGTGAAGCTCGATTCTTTCTTGATCCAGCGTGACGCGGCCAGCGAGGGCGGCGACTTCATCACCTATATCAAGGACGTAAAGATCATCTACGACAAGGCCGTTATGGCTTTGGAGACCGACATCGACGATGAAGCCGAGTGGGGAATCATCCAGACTCGCGAAAACCAGCGGACCAAGGTTGAGAGCCGCCGCTTCGGTCAGAGCCAGGTACTCCGCTACCTAGAGACCCTCAAGCAGGATAAGGCAGAAGCCTTCACTCCCAGCGAGGGCCAGATCAGGTCCGGAACCACTACTCCTTAGTAATGGAGGGAGTGATCAGCTTTCGAGCATCGATACACCCCTAAAATAAGAGAAGCCGATCGCACACTAGCGATCGGCTTTTTCTTTTGCCTAGAGTTCCGGTACGTATGCATAGATGAAGAGGAGCGGCAGATGGCTATTAGCTTCGCCACCCCGAATAAGCGGGAAATAGAGAAAAAATATGAGGTACAAAGATTATCCTATGAAGATGTCTTATCCGCAATCGAGCTGCGGGTAAAAGAGGCGGTAGAAGCCTGTGGCGTCCATCCTGTCATAAAGTTCCGCGTTAAAACCTTTTCAAGTTATTTCTCAAAACTCGTCAGGCTTATGGAGCGTGCGGCCATTGAAAAAAGGGAAGA
The DNA here is from genome assembly GCA_041739325.1 of Treponematales bacterium. Taxonomy (GTDB): domain Bacteria; phylum Spirochaetota; class Spirochaetia; order Treponematales; family JBGSOB01; genus JBGSOB01. The sequence continues at coordinate 303 of JBGSOB010000099.1, read as the reverse complement.
AGCCTATCCTATCAACGACGTCCTTGCCATGCGGGTTATATGCCCCTTTTTAGAAGACCTTAAGGCGGTGGAGCGAGTTCTCAATACCTGCTTCAAGGTTAGGGAGATTGAACGTAAGGGAGCCGATAGGCCCTTTTCCGAATTCGGCTATGATTCCATCCATGTCCTCATTGAGATACCGGCCGAAATAAAAGAGCGCTATCCTCTCTTAGACGTTGAAATCTGCGAAGTGCAGATTCGTACCATTCTTCAGGAGGCCTGGGCAGAGGTTGAGCATGAACTCGTCTATAAGGCGCGTTTTGA
>JBGSOB010000067.1:0-40056 GCA_041739325.1 Treponematales bacterium | reverse complement strand
TGCGGGTGTAAAAATCATGGTCATCGCCTGACTCGTTGATGCGCGTTCCCCAGAGCACGAGGGAGGGACGACTGCGGTCTCGGCGTATCATCTCCGCCAAGGCCTGGCAGGCGCCGTCCTTCCAGGAACTGTCGCCGATGTGCTGCCAGCCGGGAAGCTCTTCGAAGACTAAAAGGCCAATCTTATCGCAACGGTCTAGAAAATGCTCGGAGGGGGGATAATGGCTGGAGCGGACGATATTGACCCCCAGTTCGTATTTGAGAATGTCGGCGTCTTGCGCCTGGGCGCGGGCCGGCATGGCGTAGCCTGAATAGGGAAAGGATTGATGGCGGTTGAGTCCTCGTAAGGCGAGGGCTTTCCCGTTGAGAAAAAAGCCCTCCGACCTGAATTCCGCCGTGCGAAAGCCTATATCGCGGAACAATACATCCAAGAGCCGATCCCCGCTTTCAAGCCTGAGCCAGAGCCGATAAAGAAGGGGCCGCTCAGGCTCCCAGAGCTCTATCCCTTTTAGGGCATCGAGGCTCAGGCGGATAGAGCCTTCCTTAATTGAGGCCTTTGAAAGGTCAAGGGCCTGGGATACCCGCGAAAGCTCGCGGCCTTGAAACTCGAGGGAGAGCGTAAGCTTAAGATCCGGAAAGACTGGCTGACCTTCGCGGATATCGAACTCGACCTCAGCCAGGACCTGCTTGCTTTCAGCGAGAATGTTGGTAGGCCGTGCCCAGAAATCGCTAACAAAAAGCCCTTCCTGGCTCCGTAGCGAAACCTCGCGATAGATGCCCCCATAGCAAAGGTAGTCGATGACGTAGCCGAAAGGGGGGATGTCGGGGCGCTCGGTTGAGTCTACCCGAAGCACAAGGCGGTTCTTCCCTCCGTAGGCGACAAAGCCGCTTATCTCAAAACTGAAGGGAGTATAGCCGCCAGAGTGGGAGCCGATGGGCCGGCCATTCAACCATGCCTGGCATTCGCACATCACCGCCCCGAAGTCTAAAAAAAGACGCCGCCCCTCCTCCGCAGGATCGATGTCGATATCGCGCGCGTAACAGGAGACAAAACAAGAGGCGGATTCGTCAAAGCCGTTCAAGGCAAGCTCGCGATTGCTGTGGGGCAGACCGATTTCTTCACCCCTCCCGATATCGAAATCCGTGGCTAAATACTCGTCCTTGAAGTCGGAAAAAAAACGCCAGAATCGATTCAGGCTTTGAACGCGTCGCGGAGTGTCAGACATAAAAATAAGTATACACGGCCTGCGGCCTCCAGTCCACGAAAAAAACCACGAGGGGCAGCCCGACCCTGGGTAGGGAGCGAGCCCTACTCAAGTTGCCGTCTGGGCAGGGCTCGACCCTAGGCCTTGGCCCATGCTAGCCTAGGGGCAATGATCAACCCCTTTTTCAACAAAGGCCAGGGCCGCCCGCGGGCAGCCTGGCGCATCATCCTCTTCTTGGCCGCCATCTGGCTGGGATCCTCGGCATTAAGCTTTGCCGCCAGCGCTACCGGCATCGCCGCTCTCAAGGAATTCGCCTCTCCCATCATGATCTGCCTTGTCCTCTGGCTCGCCGGGAGGAGCTTCGACCGCAGGCCCTTTGCCGACTACGGCTTCAGCCTCAATGGAAAATGGTGGCTGGACCTTGGGGCTGGTTTTGCCCTGGGCGGCATCCTCATGGCAGGTATCTTTGGAATTCAAGCCGCGAGCGGTCTTATCACCATTAAAGGATCCATGCTCCATCCCAGCGCTTCAAGCTTTTGGCGGGGAGCCTCATCGCTCTTCATCCTCTTTGCCGGCATCTCCCTTCAAGAGGAAATACTTACTCGAGGCTTTTTGCTCAGAAATCTGGCGGAGGGATTGAATATCCGCCTTAAAAAAGAAAGGCCAGACACAAACCCGGAAGGAATGGATAAAAAAAGCCCTAGCCGCCGCGCCCTCTTTATAGCCTATGCCCTCAGCTCCCTTATATTCGGTATCCTTCATGCGGCTAACCCCAATGCCAGCCTAATGAGCATCCTCATAATAATCGCCGCCGGCCTCTTTTTAGGCCTGCCCTTTATCTTAAGCGGGGAATTAGGCTTTTCACTGGGCCTCCACTTAAGCTGGAATTTTTTCCAGGGCGTAGTGTTCGGCTTTCCCGTTTCGGGAATGCGGACGGCCTTTAGTTTTATCGGCATAGAGCAGTCCGGCCCCGCCTGGCTCACCGGCGGAAGCTTCGGGCCGGAGGGCGGCCTCCTTGGGCTGGCGGCCATCATAGCCGGTTCGGCCCTTATCATCCTGTGGCATCGCATAAGCCGGGGGAAGCCGGCACCAAGGGAGAGTCTTGCCGCTTATAGTCCTCCAGAACCGCTAACGGGACTTATTATTTGACAGTTTTCTAAAGTGCCGCCTATACTAGGTGCTCGAGCACAGGCGGGGGGACGATGTATGCCCAAAGCAAGCGACCTAAGGAAAAAGCGTCTTGATACAAAACTCAGCAAGCCCCTGCATATAGCCCTTTCCATCGGCATTCTGGCATCTGGCGCCTTCCTTTCTTGGATGGAAAGCGGACGTATCAGCGAAAAGATGCGCAGCGACATGCTCATCCAGGCCCGTATGATCGTGGCTAGCCTCAACGTGGACAGCATCAGACGGCTTAAGGGCGACGAGAGCGATCTTGAGTCTGGAGATTATCGGGAGCTTCGAGAAATTCTTATCCGCATCCGCTCGGCCAATCCTACCTATCGCTATCTCTACCTCATGGGTCAGCAGGTGGATGGAAAGCGCTTTTTCTATATGGGCACGGCGCCCGAGGGGGGAGAGGATTACTCCCCGCCTGGCCAGGAGTATTTTGAGGATTCTCCCAGCCTGAGAGCGGCCTTTTCCCAAGCTCGAGAGTCACTGAGCCCTCCCTTCACGGATCGTTGGGGAACCTGGAGAAGCGCCCTCATACCAATACCCTCCGCGCTTGTTTCGGAAAAGCCCCTCGCTGTTTTCGGCATGGACTACGATGCCTCAAGCTGGAACTCGGTCTTGATCCGCCAAGCATCCGCGCCACTGATACTCTCCATCCTTGCCCTATTGGCTTTCATAGCCATGGCAGAATTCGTACGGCAGGGCTTGATTGCGCAGCGGCTAAAACTTCTTGAAGAGAGCGAAGCTTTCCGCAAACGCGTCTTCGAACATTCCCCCGTGGCCATGGTTGTCATGGACCCGGTGACGATGCGCTATATAGAATGCAACCCAGCCGCGGCCATGCTTTACCGCTACAGTGCTGCGGACAAGGTGGTAGGCAAGACGCCTCTAGATTTTTCACCAGGATTTCAGGAAGGCGGGAAAGATTCCGCAGCCCTTGCGCGGGAACACATTGACAGGGCCCTTAGGGAGGGAAGGACAAGTTTCATCTGGCATCACCTTCGACCGGGTGGGGAGCCGTGGATTGCCGAAGTAGAGCTCCATTCCTTTGAATCCGAAGGAAAGATCCTGCTTCAATTTGCATTCGTTGACGTAAGCGCAAAAAGAAAGGCTGAGGAAGAGCGTGAAAGGCTTCAAGCCCAGCTCTTCCAAGCCCAAAAACTGGAGTCCATCGGCTTGCTCGCCGGGGGGCTTGCCCACGACTTCAACAATATCCTGCAAACGATCCTCGCCAACACGGAGTTGGCGCTAGAGGAAACCTCCCCGGATTCTAGCCTGCAAGGCCTACTCAAGGACAGCAAGCGCGCCACCCTACGCTCGGCGGAGCTTACGCGCCAACTGCTAGCCTTTGCCCGTAAGCAAACCATAGCCCCAGTCGAGATTGAGCTCGACAAGGAAATCAGCGACAACCTCAATATCCTTAAACGACTCCTCGGGGAAAATATCGACATCACATGGGAGCCCGGTGGCTTGGGCCGGGTTGTCACCATGGATCCAGTACAGATTGAGCAAATCTTAACCAATCTTCTCATCAACGCTCGGGACGCCATCCACGGCCGAGGCAGGATAAAAATTAGCACGGAGACAGTCAACCTCAGCGAAAAGAGCGCCGACCATCCCGAAGAGCTTGAGCTTGGCAATTATCTCGCGCTCCGCGTGACCGACGATGGTGAAGGCATCGACCAAGCCCTTTTACCGCGCATTTTCGAGCCCTTCTTTACTACAAAAAACCAAACCACAAAAAACAAAAGACAGGGGACGGGACTGGGCCTGTCCACGGTCTACGGCATTGTCAAGCAAAACGGCGGAGCTATCAGGGTTGAGAGTCGCTTAGAGGAGGGATCCTGCTTTAGCGTCTACCTACCAGCTTCCACAGCCACGGAAAAGCGGCTAGGCTTTACAAGCGAGGCTCGCGTAATCGCAAGCGCGGGAGGCAAGGTCCTCTTAGTAGAGGACGACCCAATGATCGTCAAAAGCCTGCAGTCACTCCTGCGCGGCCTAGGCTTTGACGTTTTAACCGCCCATACCCCTGCCCAGGCCCTTGCCTATACGACCCTGGAACTTGAAGGGCTGAATCTCCTTATCAGCGATATCGTCATGCCAGGCATGAATGGACGCGACCTTGCCCAGGCATTACTTGAGCGCAGGCCCCAGCTGCGTTGCCTCTTCATTTCCGGCTATGCCGCGGATCACATTGAACGCGAGGGCGTCTTAGAGGAGGGCTTGCACTTTCTGCAAAAACCCTTTGGCCTGGAAGAGCTTTCCGCCATGCTTGAAAAGGTCCTTTCCGCGCCTCCGGGAATTGGACGGCCCCGGGAGGGGAGTGACAGCCGGACGGCTTGACAGCCGTGGACGCTTTCCCTATCCTTGAGCTACAGGCTTTGATGGAGACAAGTACGTAGCGAAAGCGCGCACAGGGAGGGACCGCCGCGATTGAGAGCGGCCCCGCGAAGCGCCTACGGAAAACCACTCCGGAGCCGTTCGGATAAAAAAGCCCCATAAGGCGCTTGAGTATTCCGAGCCGGCGCGGGAAATAGTCCCGCCATCGTCCGTTATCGATGATGAGAGCGGCTCCCTTCAGGGGATGCCGAAGTAGGGTGGAACCGCGGAAGAGCCCCTGGGCCTTTCGTCCTTACGCAATCGCGCAACGCCATAAACGGCGGCGCGGCCTTGCGGGACGGAGTGCCCGGGGGTTTTTATTTAGGTTCGACGCGCCCGCGAAGGGGGCGCCAAAGGAGTGTATCATGGCGCAGGAGATTGATCAAAAACTGCAAACCCTACGGCATTCGATGAGCCACGTGATGGCGGAAGCCGTCCTCAAACTCTATCCCGGCACCCAGTTCGGCATCGGGCCCTCCATCGATGACGGCTTTTATTACGACTTCAAGCTGCCCCAAGCCATCGGGCCGGAGAGCCTAGCCGCCATAGAAAAGGAGATGCGACGCATCCTTTCTTCAGGCAGGGAATTCAAGCGCGTGGAGCTTTCTCGGGCAGAAGCCAAGCAGCGTTTTGCGGGGCAAGAATTCAAGCTGGAGCTTATCGAGGAACTACCGGAGAGCGAGACGATCAGCCTCTACGACCAAGGTGAATTCGCGGATCTTTGCCGCGGCCCCCACGTTGCTTCCATGAAGGAGCTCAATGCTCAAGCCTTCAAGCTTACCCGCTTGGCCGGCGCCTATTGGCGCGGCGACGAAAAACGCCCCATGCTTACCCGCATCTACGCCATTGCCTTTGAAAAACCGGCCCAATTAGAGGCTCACATAAAGCTCCTAGAAGAGGCAGAGAAGCGCGACTGCCGCCGCTTGGGCAAGGAACTTGAGCTCTTTTCCACCCACGAGGAAGCCGGAGCCGGGCTCATCTATTGGCACCCCATGGGCGGTCGCTTCCGGGTGGAGCTGGAAAACTGGTGGCGCGAGGAGCACTACCGCAACGGCTACGAAATCCTCTTTACCCCCCATATCGGCAAAAGCTGGCTTTGGGAAACCTCGGGGCACTTGGGCTTTTATAAGGAAGGCATGTACTCCCCGATGAAGATCGATGAGGACGATTACTATATCAAGCCGATGAACTGCCCCTTCCATATCATGATTTACAAAGAAGGGATGCACTCCTACCGCGACCTCCCCCTGCGCTGGGCGGAGCTAGGCACCGTATATCGCTATGAGCGTTCGGGAACCCTCCATGGGCTGATGCGCGTGCGCGGTTTCACCCAAGACGACGCCCACATCATCTGTAGCCCAGAACAGATTGAGGACGAAATTCTCGAGGTTCTGCGCTTCTCCCTGCACATGCACAAAACTTTAGGCTTTACCGAGATAAAGGCCTACCTGGCCACAAGGCCGGCCGGCAACGGGGCGGTGGGCGATAGCGCCATGTGGGATACTGCACTCGTTTCCTTAAAGAAGGCCGTGGAAAAGCAGGGCCTGGCATACGAGATGGACGAAGGCGGCGGGGCATTCTACGGCCCTAAGATAGACCTTAAGGTCAAGGACGCCATCGGACGCGAATGGCAGCTTACCACCATTCAGTTTGACTTTAACCTGCCTGAGCGCTTCGACATGACCTATATCGATGCCGATGGCCAGAAGAAGCGCCCCTACATGGTACACCGCGCCCTCTTAGGCTCGATCGAGCGCTTTTTCGGGGTCTACCTTGAGCATACCGCCGGGGCCTTTCCCCTCTGGCTCGCCCCCGAGCAAGCCGTTGTCGTCCCTGTGGCGCCGACATTCGACGCCTACGCTTCCGAGGTTGCCGCCGCGCTCAAGAAGGCCGGTTTCCGCGCTAAGGCAGACCTTTCCGACGCTCGCATGAACGCTAAGATAAGAACCGCTCAAGGCAGAAAGGTCCCCTACATGCTGGTAGTCGGGGGCAAGGAAGCTGAGGAAGGACTGGTTGCCGCCCGCACCCGCGACGGCAGGCAACTGGAACCGATGAAACTGCAGGCATTCATGGAATACATGGCCAAGGCAGTAGCCGAAAAGACGACAGAACTTTAGAATCCGGGGACATGGGCATGGAAAAGAGCGGCACAAAAGGTAGCGGGAATTTTCTCACACTATCCTTCATCCTGGTGATGGCATCCTTCGGCTGCGCGGGCCTTGTCCTGGCGCGCTGGATCCTCACCGGGAAGTTGTCGCATTCCTACCTCATCTGGAACCTCTTCCTTGCCTGGGTCCCCTATTTGATAGCCCTCTTTCTCATTCCGGCGCGGAGACTGCGCAGACGCGGCCTCCGCCGCGTAGTCATATCAAGCATATCCCTGGTTTGGCTTATTTTTTACCCCAATTCGCCCTATATCTTTACGGACCTCATACACGTCATCAACCGCTCCTTCCTCAACACGGGGGGAAGCGAATGGCTGTCGGCGAAATCACTCATTTGGTACGACCTCATTCAAAACTCTACCTTTGCCTTCATCGGCCACTTTATCGGCCTCATATCCCTTGCCATCGTCCATGACTCGATTCGCCGCGCTTGGAACAGGGCCATCGGCTGGATAGTCGCAGGCCTGGCCATCGTCCTTTCAGGTTTGGGCATCTACGTGGGGCGTTTTGTCAGACTGAATTCCTGGGATATCTTTTTGCGGCCCCTGAAAACCTTAAGCGAGATAGGCGCCTCTGTCTTTACCCCGCGCGCAGCCCTCTTTTCCGCAGCATTCTCCTTTTTCATTGCTTCTACCTACCTCATGCTCTACATCTTCCGCCGCGTAGACCTCTCCCAAGACGGAGACTAGGCTCCCATTTCCGAGTATTCTGCCGTTCAAGGCTTGGAAAGGGGCCACAGAGGGGGTATACTCTTGGTAGCGCATGGAGGTAATACACATGAAACGTTTTTTAATTTTAGCCGTTTGTTTGATTCTGTCCTTGGCTGCCTTTGCCCAAGAAGGAAGCTTACAAGAGGTAACCGACGGGCTTAATGAATTCACCCAGGCCCTCGCTCCTGTCATGCCCCTCAACTCAACCATCGGAACCACCTGGTCCGACGCCTACATCGGCCAGCTCCTTGATATCCCCCCCCACTTCGGCGTAGGAGCAACGGCGGGCATTACCTTTGTTCCATCCAGCTTCCTCCCTACCCTCCTGACCACCATGGGAGTCGACAGCTCGGCCATTCCCGGCTTTGATACCCTCGTGAGCTTAGGAGTGCCCATGCCGGCGGCGGCGGCAAATGCCAGGATAGGGGGCTTTATCCTCCCCTTCGACATCGGCATCAAGGTGGGCACCCTTCCGCCACAGGTTGACCTCACGACAATGATACCCAACTTCGACTTTAGCTATATGCTCGTCGGAGCCGATATCCGCTACGCGCTGTTGCAAGAAAAAAAGAATCTTGTAGACCTTTCCGTGGGCCTAGGCCTCAACTACTTGAGCGGCGAGATTGGGGTGTCTATGGATATCCCGGCCGTAGCCTACGACTTCCAAGCCCCCAGCGAAGCCGATCCTTCGGTAATGGTGCCTCATACATTGGGAATGACGACGCCCCGCCTCCACATGGCATGGCAGGCAGTCTCGGTTGACCTTTCCGCCCAGGTTTCAAAGCGCATCCTCTTTTTTACCCCCTATGCGGGCGTGGGGCTGACTATTGGAAAACCCAGCGCTGAAACCGGACTAAAGTCCAGCCTCACCCTAGACGGCGCCCCGGTAACGGCGGCCGAGGTGGAGGAGCTCATGGCCCTCTTTGCGGCAGCCGGCCTTCCAGCACCCGTGAGTGCCGAAAGCCTGACCGAAGGCTACGTTTTCACGACCGAGGTTACCAAGGGAACGGACATGAGGGCCTACGGCGGCTTCTCCCTAGACATCCTCATGGTTCGCCTTGATCTCAACGCCCTTTACTCATTTATTGGGAAAAACTGGGGCGGCTCCTTGGGTCTGCGCGTCCAGTTCTAAGAAGGGGATAGAATCCCTGAGCCAGCGCATCGAATACAGGCTGTCCGGCAAAAAGCCGGACAGCTTTTTTTGCTTGCAAGGCCTTCACATCCTTTGGATGTAGAGACTATCTTTTAGACCGTGATTTGATTTCTTCATTTTTTTAGGGGTAACAATAATGTGGATACGCCGTTTTTCCTTCCTTCTCGCAATTTTACTACTTGCTTCCTGTTCAAAAAAACCCCTAACGGGGCCACGAACGACTGAATCTTCCACCACGCAAGCCAAGCCCGATTCTTCCATTGTATATTTTGAGTCAGAGGCTATCCCCACGGCCGAGGGGGAAAACAAGGTTATCGCTCATAGGTATGCGACCCTGCCGGAAAAACACATGTTCGATACAACCTTCCTTTCTACCGGCGACATGAGGGGTGAGTTCATCGTATTCGATATCATCGGAAAGCTGCGGGGCTTCAAGCACAGCGCCGTAGAATGGGATGGTGAAAAACTCATAGAGAAAAAATCCTATAACGAATATAGTGATATCGAAAACGTCTCGATCATCATTGACAGCTATTTCACGGAGGGTTCCCCGAACGATATCATAAAAATCCTGGATACACGGGGGAAGGAGCTGATTGTCGAACTTGTGGAAAAGGGACAGTGATTAAGCGCTACCCCGCCTTCATGAATGAGCGAACAAGGAGCTTGGAATGCTTTCTGAAAAGTTGCTAAAAAACATGGAAGGCCTGGGGATCGATATCGACCTAAGCCTAAAGATACTGGAAGATTACAACTCAGGCAGGATAGGCCATGACCCGCGCCTGATTGCCAAGGACATACCGGAAATAGACGGCAAGGGCATCATCGCCATCCAGGACGATCTTGAGTACCAGGTTGACGCGAGGGCGGCGAGAGACAGACTTTCCCGTCTCGGCTTGGCGGATATGCTCAAGGGCAGCGGCACTCTCCGTCTGGATAGACGGGCCTTGGAAAAGATCGGCTGCGCCGTCCTACCCTTCACGGCATTCGGAATCCTCACCGGGGGCGGTTCCACTACCTATGCAGATTATAAACGCAACGCCGGCTTGGATGCCGGGCTTTTTTCAAGTTTTAAAGAAGAGTTTGAAAAGGGCGCCGCTCTTGCCCGGGGTAAGCCCAAGGGTATTCTACCGGCCTTCCTGAACCCGGACGGAAGCCCCGGCCCTTCCTACCTGCGTCTTAAACAGCGCGCCCTCCTCCTCCTTGTCAAGGAATGGGAGCGGGCCGAAGAAGAGCGACTTGGCAAAAAAGTCCGCGGCCGCGACGCCCCCGGAGGCGGGTTTCCCCTACGACCCTTCCAGATGGCAAGCATTAGCAACGTGGACCAGATTACGGCATCCCTGTCGCACGCCATCGACGACCCCCTCACAGCCACGCTGATTCGGGAAACCGGCTGCGACGTCAGCCGCTTTAAAACAAGGCTCCAGCCGATGATTGCCGCCTACAGCCATTCGGCCGAGGGCCCACGCAAAACATTCTTCTCAAGGGCGCAGGGAGAGCCGGATAAGCCGCTCGCGCTTCCGGGGGGGCATGGGCAAAACTTCCTTGTGCTTTCGGAGATTTATCGGGAACTGCGGCGGGAGGGCAAGCGCTACGCATACCTCTCAAACGTTGACAACATAGGCGCCCTCCCCTCCTTGCGGGAACTGGGGATCATGGCCCTCAGCTCTTGCCGGGCCGGCTTCGACTTCTCCTACCGAACGGCTATGGACGTAAAGGGCGGCATACTCATCCACGACGCGGCCGGCAGGGTTACCTGCGGTGATATCGGAGGCGCCATCTCCTTCGATGACGTGATTGCCCTCGAGGAGGGGAAAAAGCGCGCCCTCTTCAACTGCGCCACGGGGCTCTTCGACCTTGACTGGCTCTGCGACAATATCGACTTCATCTCTTCAAATATTCCCACCCGCTTTTCAGACCAAGACAAGGACTCAGGCCGCTATTCCCAAGCTGAACAAAACACATGGGAGGTGATTGGCCTCTTGGACGACTTCCTCGTCTTTGCCGTAGACAAGTCAGAGCGCTTCCTTGCGGCAAAGATGCTCATGGAAACCATCCTCATGAGCCTGGCTCATGAGGACCTGAGCGCTAGCGGCAAGGCCTCGCCGGCATGGGAAACCGCAATATCCTTAAGAAAGGGCCTTGAGGCCCTCCTTATCCATCGCTACGGTTTACAAGCCTCCGCCAAGGGATGGATTCCTGCCTAACCTTTTCGCAGAAGGCTAGAGGCCCTGGACGAAATCCCTAATCACGGTCATAAGGCCGGAAGCCAGGGGATAGCGGGGATCTGAATAGGAAGCCTCGTTGTCGGCCTCCGTGGGGAGGGTCGCCTTAAGGACGTGGTTCATATCAGGAAGGAATACCTCCTTAGCCCCCGGCTTACCCTCTTCCAAGGCCCGGGTGTCGTCAGGACCTACGCGTGAATCGTTGCCGCCCTGAATGATAAGGACAGGCCCGCTGAACTTTGAGATTTCCGTTTTAGGGTCGAAGGAAAACCAAGAGATCAAGAATGGTTGGATCGAGGGCCGGAACATGGATTCTAAGTCTGGATTGACATAGGCAACCCGGCGTCCCTGCCTAAGCTCGGAGATGAGGCGCTCCCATTCAAGCTTGAGTCCGGCCGTCGTCTCGTCTTCTTGAGCATAGTGCTCTAGCTGGGACTGGATGGTCTGCCAAGAAGGTAGGCCGACTCCGGCAAGGGAGACAAAGCCTGCGGCCCCGGCCGCCGCTGCGGCGCTACTCCCGACAAGGGAGCCCTGGCCGTGGCCGATAACGACCACCTTGGAAAAACGCTTATCCGCCTTAAGGGCGCGAATGGCGGCCTGGGCGTCGAGAACGAAATCAGCAAAGATGAGATCCTCTTCCTTGGGGGCTAAGACATAGGATTCTCCCGCTCCCCGCTTATCATAGCGCAGGCTTGCCAGGCCTTGTTGACTCAGGGCTTGGGCAAGGAGGAGGAGGCAATCGTTCTTGCCGGGCACGCTATACACATTACCGTCCCTATCGCTGGGGCCTGAGTCGGCAAGGATGAGGACGACGGGATTCTTGCCGGGGTACTTTTTGGCATCCGGCAAAAGCAGGGTGCCCGGCAGGCGGCCCCGCACAGTGTTGAGGGAATAATCAAGGCCTTCACGCCCTGGCAGTGCCGAGGGCTTCATGCTAAAAAGCGATACGGCCTGGCCATCGCGCAGGTAGTCGCCGCGAATCGCATCTTTTTCTATCCTGCCAGAAAGGGCGACCCTCGGCTCGGATTCACTGACAATCACCTCCAGCGACGTTTTTGTCCACTTGAGCGAGGTAATGGGTAAACCGTAGAGTTCTTGGCTGGGGACGGAAAAGAGTGCCCCGGCTTCAATGATGTTAAGCTCAAAATCCAGGGCTGGGCCATTTCCGGTAAAAAGCCCAGACCAGCGGCCAAGGAGTGGGTCTTTCTTGGCTTGGGCGGGGAGGAGGAAGCTGAGGGCTAGAAAAATAAGGCCGATGCCTGCCCCCTTCCGAGGAGCTGTCTTAGTAAGGATCATGGTCCCATTATGGCAAAGCGCGGCCCCCAGGGCAAGCGGAGAACAGCCCCGTATAAAAAGGACCATCCCGGCCAGCCGCTTGTCATTCCCGCCGCCCTGCGCCATAGTAAGAGCATGAATCTCGAATTTCATTACTACGTGATTCACTTCCTAGCCAAACGCGCCGGTTTTTGCGGCCCAGACGCCGAGACGATAGCCTACTCATCGCAGTTTGTGGATAATGCGGTGCTCTGCTACCAGGTAAACACTCCGCGCGGCAGCTATGACACGGTCATCAGTCAAAACTATGTCTTTTGGAACGAAGCCACCCTGCGCAACGCCTACCTGCCCTTCCACTTCATTCCCGCCGGCATCCGTTCTTCCTTCGCGCAACGCGCGGATCGCGGCGCCAACCCTTGGTGCGTAGCGCCGGATTCGGGGCCGGCAAAGGAAATACTCATTGCCGGGCTAAAAACCCGCAACCTCTACCGCGTGGGCATAGCCCTGCACGCCTACGCCGACACCTGGGCCCACCAGAATTTTTCAGGCTTACATGAAGAGTGGAACAGAATCGACGAGCTGAGCCCCGTCCCCTTTGCCGCCCACGCCCAGGCCCTTACCGCTCCCGACGAGCTTGACCGCGTTTGGGAAGACCCGCGCCTTGCCCCGCCTTGGAATCGGATAGTGAACCGCCAGCGCTTTATCCAAGCAGCTGAAAAAATCTATAAATACTTAAGGACATTCCGCAAGGAAGCCTTTGACGACATCGATTTTGTCATGCACGACTTGGAAAACATTTGGGGCAAACCAGGATCGCCCCGCCCCATGGCAGAGCGGATCTTCGAGTACATCCTCGCCGCGGATATAGCTGAATACGACCGCAAGGCATGGATGCATGAAGCCGGGGTCTATGATTCCAAAGACAGCTCGGACACCGGTTTTTCGGGCTACGACAAGCTATTATGGTTAAAGCAGGAACTCAGGGGCAGAGCTGGCATGTCGAGAAAGGTAGAAGTTGAAGCCGGAAATGAATTTTTCAACAGCCGCTACTACCAGTGGAATCTAGCCGCCACCGAGCACCGAAAAAACGCGCAGGACATTTTACGCGCAAAGGGATTATTACCATGACGCAGATATTTTTTTCCGTCTTAGGGGCCATGAAAATCGCCAAGCTCGACGATCGCCGCAAGCCGCTACCTAGGAGCCTTCTGCGAGGCGGGTCGACTCAGGCCGGCATCTATCTCTCGCTCTGCTTCCTCATCCTTTCACTCCTCTCCGCCTGTAAAACACTAGCTCCCATTTCATCCCCCCTCTACCAGGCAGAGGAAAAGACGCTGCGCGAAGCCCTGCCCTCCGAGGCAACGGTCTTTGTCGCCCTTGAGCCGCGACTCCTCCCTGAGCTTACGCGAGAACTCAGCCTTCGCCTCTCTGGAAAGGAAGACAGAAATATCAAGGGCATCCTAAAAGATACGCGACGCATCTACGCGGCCTATTCCCCCGGGTCGGCATCCGGCGGTTCGAGCCAAGGCTCTTGGTACGCCATCCTTTCCGGTTCCTATAACTCAGGCCTTTTGCGGGCTGGGCTTTCTAGCTCAAAAGCCCTGGTAAAAAAGGGAGATTGGTACCAGGGAGATAAGGGCCTCAAACTAGCGCTCTTAAGCTCACGTCACATACTCATCTGCAACGCCGACATGGGGGCCTTTATGGCTCGGGCGAAGGCCCCTGGGTTTAGGGCGGAGAAAAGCGGGGCAGACGAGCACCCCATCAACCTAGCCGAGGCCCAGCGAAAAGGCGGCATGGGCCTTATCGCGCTCAGCCCCGATCAAGGCCTCTTACCCGCCGTGATGGGTGAATCAAGCGGCATCCCTATCAAGAGCCTCTTTGTGGATATCGATGAAAAAGAAAGCCTCTGCTCTATAGAGCTTCGTTTTACCTTTGCCAGTGAAACAACGGCTAAGGTCTTTAGCCCGGCTCTGCGCGTTTTAATGGCGGCCGCTTCCCGCTTTATCCCGCCTACGGAGGGGCCCTCGCCCAGCAAGAACCAGATAGACCGAGAAGGCAGCCTGGTAAGGGCGAGCGGCCTGCGTATGAGCGCTAAGGACTTCGCGGCGCTTATTGCGAAATTCGCTGGAACGCCTTAGTCTAGGCTTTGACTAAGCCATGCTAGACGCCGCGCGAGAAACCCTTAAGAACGTTTTTGGCTACCAGGAATTCAGGCCCTTCCAAGAAGGGGTCATTTCCCGCGTGCTAGAGGGCAGGGATACCCTCGCCGTCATGCCCACCGGCGGCGGAAAGTCCCTCTGCTATCAAATTCCAGCCCTTGTTTTTTCCGGCATCACCGTCGTCGTTTCCCCCCTCATAGCCCTCATGAAGGACCAGGTGTCTTTTTTGCGCGAGAGCGGGGTCGAGGCCGTCTTTCTCAATTCAAGCCTGGGTAGGGAAGACTACGCCCAGGCCATGGCCGCGGTGCGTCAAGGCCGGGCAAAGCTTGTCTATGTAGCCCCGGAAAGCTTAGTGGGGAATAGGGTGAGCGAACTCTTGGCCGGTTGCCAGCTTTCCTGTTTGGCGATCGACGAGGCGCACTGCATCTCCGAGTGGGGGCACGACTTTAGGCCGGAATACCGCATGCTCGCCCAGGTAAGGCGGGCCTTTCCCCGCGCCGTCTGCCTTGCCCTCACGGCTACCGCCACCCCGCAGGTGCGCTCTGACATTCGAGAAAACTTAAGTATTGGCCCCGATGGCGAGGTGCTGGCCAGCTTTGACCGCCCCAACCTCTTCCTGGAGGTAAGGGCCAAGCATAAGCCCTTTGATCAACTGCTTGAGTTTTTACAGCCGCGCCGCGAGGAATCCGGGATCATCTATTGCTTTTCCCGCGCCCGCGCCGACGAGGTTGCCGCTAAGCTCGCGGCAAAGGGCTTTTCCGCCCTCGCCTATCACGCCGGCTTGGACGACAAAACCCGCTCGCGCAACCAGGAACGCTTTATCCGCGACGATGTGCAGATCATGGCGGCCACTATCGCCTTTGGCATGGGCATAGACAAACCCAATGTGCGCTTCGTCGTGCATTACGACCTACCCAAGAGCCTTGAAAACTATTACCAAGAGATAGGGCGAGCCGGGCGCGACGGACTGCCAGCCCGCGGTCTTCTTCTCTATGCCTATTCGGACGCGGTCAAGTTGACAAGCTTTTTGGAAAGGGACGCGGCGGAGTCCGGCAGTCAAAACCCGGCGGCGCGGGCAAACCTTAAAGCGGTGGTCGACTTTGCCGAATCAAGCGGTTGCCGCCGCAAGCGAGTGCTGGCCCACTTTGGCGAAAACTACGCCCAGGATGATTGCCAGGGCTGTGATGCCTGCCAGGGAAAGCGAGACGGGAGCACCACTGCCGCTTTAGTCGATATCACCATTCCCGCCCTCAAATTCCTTTCCTGCGTCAAGCGCAGCGGTGAGCGCTTCGGCGCCGGCCACGTCATTGATATTTTGCGCGGGTCAAAGTCGGAAAAGATCGAGCGCTTAGGCCACGATGCCCTCTCCACCTACGGCATAGGCAAGGATTGGGATGAGTCTCAATGGTTTGATCTTTCGCGGCAACTTGAGCGCTTAGGTTATGTGGAGCGTTTGGAAGCAGGCGGGGGCTTGGGTTTGACGGACTTAGCCTATCAGACCTTTAAAAGCCGCGCGCCCATACTAGGACGGCCTCCCCAGCCCAAGCCGGCGCGTGCGCGCAAGGGGGCGAAAAAGCCGGCGCCCATCTCCAGCTTGAGTCCTGAGGATGAGGCACTGCGCCTAGCCCTGCGGCATTTTAGAAAGACCTTGGCGGATAGCGCCAACGTCCCGCCCTACGTCATTTTTTCCGACCGCACCCTCGAGGAGCTTGTCCAGCGCAAACCGCAAAATGCAACAGAGCTTCTTGAGATCTTTGGCATGGGAAAGGTAAAGGTTGAGCGCTATGGCAACATGATCTACGCACTCATCCGGGAACTCGGCCAAGGCCCCAACTAAGATTCATGCTGGGGCCTCAACGCAAGCTTTTAAACCCGAGAGCGAAAGTCAGCCAGAGCGCGTTTGAATTCCGGCATGGCAGAACGGATGCTTGACTCCGGCACGGCGTAGGACATGCGGAAATAACCGGGGTAGCCGAAGCCCGAGCCGGGGACGGCAAGAATATTGTAGTTTTTCAAGAAGAGCACGAAGGCTTGATCGTCCTGGATGGGGCACTTACAGAAGAGATAGAAGGCCCCTTGCGGATCGACGAATTCAAAGCCGGCCTCGCGCATACCCTCCACCACCATATTCCGCCGCGCCTCATAGCGGCCCATATCCATCTTAACCGTGGCTAGCCGCTCCACCACCCTCTGCATGAGGGCCGGAGCGTTGACGTAGCCAAGGACGCGGTTGCACATGATAAGGCCGGCCATAAGCTCGGCCGCATCGTGGCAGCTGGGGCCGACGGCGATATAGCCGATGCGCTCCCCCGCCAGGGAAAGGCTCTTGGAAAAGGAATTGACGACGATGCTGTCGGGGTAGTGGCAGGCGATGGGCGGGGTGCTGGCCCCCCCGTAGACGATGTCGCGGTAGGGTTCGTCTACGATGAGGTAGATCCGCCTGCCGGTCTTTTTGCCGAAGGCATCGAGGACCGCCGCTAGCTCTTTGATGGTGGCCTCAGGGTAGATCCTACCGGTAGGGTTATTGGGAGAGTTGATGAGGACGGCGGCGGTCTTGGGCCCTAGGGCGGCGGCAAAGGCGGCTGGGTCGAGATTGAAGTCGGGGGCCGGATCTACGGTCTTAAGGAGGCCGCCGTGGTTTGCTACATAACTGCCATACTCCACAAAGTAGGGCCGGGCGCAAAGGACCTCGTCTCCGGGGTTGAGGATAGTCTTAAAGACCACATTCAAGCCGCCGGCCGCGCCTACGCACATGATGACTTGGTCGGCGGAAAAGGCTACTCCATGCTCACGGCTTACCTTCTCCGCCATGGCCTTGCGAACAGCCGGGTAGCCGGCGTTGGGCATATAGCCGTGGCTGCCGGGAGCATCCTCCTGGGCAAGGGAAAGAAAGGCGGCATGGAATTCAGGCGGTGGCTCAAGATCCGGATTCCCAATGGAAAAATCAAAAACCTTGTCGGCCCCATATTGTTGCTTGAGCTTCATCCCTTCCTCGAACATCCGGCGGATCCACGAGGAGCTTGAGATGGATTTTTTGATGGCGTCGGCGATTGGCATCTTACCTTCCTTTAGCCTGGGCTAGCCGGCGAATAAACCGCCCTGCGCTTCCCCGTCTTTTCATGAGAAAGATAGCATACCCGAAGGGCCTTGCCAACGCGTTTAAGCTTGAGGTCTCTTGCCCTTTTTTCTTGTTTATCGCCTATACTTTAGCTATGTCAGCCCTAGCCCGCCTAAAAGCAGGACGGATTTTCATAGCCCTCTTCATCGCCTTTATTCTCATACCCTTATACCAGGTAGCCAGCCAAAGCCCATCAAAGGGCAAGGCCCCCAAAAGACTCCTCATCATCGAATCCCAATCCGGCGAGCCCTATGAATCGACGCGCCTGGCCATGATCGAACAGCTAGCGCTTCTCGGCTACTCGGAAAAGGCAGGAAGCCTTAGCCTACGCCAGTATTCACTCGGCAATAATATCCAGCTCATTAAACGGGTGGAATCCATGGAGGGCGCCGCAATTAACGGCTACGACGCCATCATTCTCAATGGGACTATAGCCGTTCAGGGGGCAAAGAGCCTTTGGCTGGGCGATAGGTCGAAAAAATTCGTTTATCTCACCCTGACCGACCCCATCGGCGAGGGTTTGTTGGAAGCCTTCGGCTCCTACCCCAGCGCCAACTTCACCGGGCTAGCCTACCCCGTCCCGGTAGCCGAACGCCTTCGGGCCATCCAGAGATTTTTCCCCAAGGCTAGGCGCATTGGCTTTATCTACGGCGATATGCCTCAATCGCGCTCCTATCTTTTATGGCTCGAAGCCACCCTCGCCCAGCCTGAGTTCAAAATCTTAAGCCTGCTAAGCCGCAAGATAGACTTCATCAGCGGTGAGCGAGGCACCCTGCGTATGTGTCAATTGGCAGGGGAAGAGGCTGCGGGCATTGAAGCCAGCGTAGACATCTTCCTTTCACCCAACGACCAGATGGGGATAAACCCAGAGTATCCCCGAGCCCTCAGCGCCGCTACGAAGAAGCCCTTGATAGGCTTAAGCCTTCAAGAAATAGAGGCTCATCTGGGGGCGGTGCTCGCGGTGTATTCGGACACGAAGAATAGCGGCCGCCGGGCTGCATTGATGCTAGGGCGCCTCTTTGAAGGAACAAAACTTGAAACGATTCGGCCGGAACAGGCGGCCTGGGACATTGCCATAGACTCAGGCAGGGCGCGGAGCCTTGGCTTGCGCATTGGGCCGGAGTACCTTCCCAAGCTGCGCTAAGCGCTTCTTTAAAAGCGCCCGGCTATGTTAAGCTTTGGGAATGAACGCCATTATTACCGTCGTCGGTACCGACCAGGTCGGTATCATCGCCAAGCTGTCCGCCTACCTAGCCGGGCACGGAATCAACATCATCGACATCAGCCAAACGATCCTCTCAGGCAATTTTGTCATGATGATGATGGTCGACCTCAGCACAAGTGACATTGACATGGCCACGGCAAAAAGCAAGCTAGGGGAGCTGGGCGAGGGCCTGGGACTCTCCATCAGCATCATGCACGAGAAGGTCTTTTCCGCCATGCACCGCATTTAAGAGGAGCCTCAGCATGATGTACTCCGCCCACGAGATCCAAGAAACCGTTGACATGTTCCTACGCCATAAGCTGGACGTCCGCGCCGTAACCATGGGAATTTCCCTGCGCGACTGCGCCGGCCCATCCGGCCCGCAATCGCGCGAACGCGCCAAGCAAAAACTGCTGCGTGTGGCGGGGAATCTGGTTAAAACCGCGCGCGAAATCGAGAGCGAATTCGGGGTGCCGATAATCAATAAGCGGATCGCCGTCACGCCCATTGCCCTTGTGGCCGAACCTAGCGACGAGGAAGACGTAAGCCCCTGGGCCCTCTGCTTGGATGAGGTAGCGACGGAACTTGAGGTTGACTTCATTGGCGGCTTCTCGGCCCTGGTCCATAAGGGCATTACCGGCGGGGACAGGCGCCTTATAGAATCCATTCCACGGGCATTGGCATCCAGCGCCAGGGTTTGCGCTTCCGTCAACCTTGCAACGACCAAGAACGGCATTAACATGGACGCGGTGGCCCTCATGGGGCGCATCGTTAAGGAATGCGCCCGCCTTACCGCCGACCGCGACGGCATCGGTTGCGCCAAGCTGGTTGTTTTTTGCAATGCCCCGGAGGACAATCCCTTTATGGCTGGGGCCTTCCATGGCCTGGGTGAGGGAGAGACGGTCCTCTCGGTTGGGGTTTCCGGCCCCGGCGTAGTGCGCGCCGCCTGCGAGGAATATCGCGGGGCAGCCCTGGACGTGCTTGCCGACGGCATAAAAAAGACAGCCTTTAAAATCACGCGCATGGGTCAATTAGTCGGGCAGGAAACCGCCCGGCGCCTGGGCGTACCCTTTGGCATCCTCGATCTTTCCTTGGCGCCGACTCCCGCCGTGGGTGACTCCGTGGCCCGCATCTTGGAAGAGATGGGCATTGAGTCCGCCGGGGCCCCCGGGTCGACGGCAGCCCTCGCCATGCTCACCGATATGGTAAAAAAAGGTGGGGTGATGGCATCCACCAACGTGGGAGGCCTTTCCGGAGCCTTTATCCCCGTTTCTGAAGACGAGGGGATGGTCGCCGCCGTCCGCGCAGGCTCCATCAACCTAGAAAAACTGGAAGCGATGACATGCGTGTGCTCGGTGGGCCTGGACATGATAGCCATTCCCGGGGACGTAAGTGCGGCTACCATATCGGGCATCATAGCCGACGAAATGGCTATCGGCATGGTGAACAACAAGACGACGGCGGTGCGGCTCATACCCGTGCCCGGCAAGCAAGCCGGCGACTGGGCCGAATTCGGCGGCCTCCTCGGCGGGGCTCCCATCCTTCCGGTCAGCCGCTTTTCCTGCGAAGGGTTTATCGCCCGCGGGGGCAGGATACCCGCACCAATCCACAGCTTCCGAAACTGATGCTGGCAGGGACAAGCTAGGCCGCTAGCGCCCCTTACGCCGCCTCTTGCCTAGGCGTGAGAGGATGGCGGCCGCACGTCTTTCACCCTTCATCTTTTTAATGGCTTGGGCCGGCAGGATGCATTCCACCGCGGCGGGTAATACGGAGATATCGATGGGCAAGAGCCCGGCCACATCGCCATCTATCTGGGTTTGCACGTTTTTAGCAGAAGTCAGGCTTAAGCCCGTAGTGCGGTAAAGCGCCACCTTTTTTAAAAAGGGAGAGGGGCCGGAGAGGGCTTGAATACCCAAGGCGGAAAGAAGGACGCGGAAAACAAGGCGCAGCATGGCAAAGGCGCCCTTTTCCTTGTAAAGAAAAACGTCTAAGAGACCGTCGGTGGGGCGCGCTTGGGGGCTCAGACTGAAGAAGGCCCCATAACGGCTAGTGTTGGAGATTAATGCGTAACGGCAGCTTTCCTCGGTTCCATCGGCAAGCTTGACCTGAATCTCGGGGTAGTGATAGCGGCTAAAGGCGCGTATTCCGCCCAGTACATAGGCGAACATCCCGGCGCGGCGCTTTAAATCCAGCCCCTCTATCTGACGCAAAGAATAGGCGTCAAAGCCGGCGCCGCACATAAGAAGAAAACGCCTCTTTCCGCAAAGCCCTAGATCCAGTTTGAGGCTTTTTCCCTTGATGATAATCTTGCACTGGGCTGCGAGAGCGCGCGGGTAGCCCATTTCCAGGGCAAAGACATTCCCCGTGCCCCAGGGTAGGATGGCTAACTTGGTAGTATTTCCACTGAGCCCGTTGAGAACTTCGTTGATCGTGCCGTCTCCCCCTGCCCCGATAATGACGTCATAACCGGCTATTTCCGCATCCCTGGCTATCTTGGTAGCGTGGCCGGGGCCCTCGGTGAGGCGGACATCCAGGGGAATATCGCGCTTCTTAAAGAAGGAAGTCACATACTTCAAGTGCTCGGAATGGCGGCCTTGGCCGGAATTGGGGTTGACTATAAGGAGGTAACGAAGGGCGCTTGCGTCTTTTACGGACCCTCGTTTTTTGAGTATTCTCGCCATGAAGCTAATATACAAAAGCAGGACCGGCAAAGGCTATTCGAAATCTTCCCTTTTCCAAACAAGCTGCCCAATCGGAAGTTTTTAGGCGCCAGCCCTCATCCTCCCCCTTTTGCTGTCTTCTTCTGGAGCGGGAGAACCTTCCTCATATTACGGTAAAGCCAGGGATTGAAAAGGAGCTCGCCTTCCAGCCAGAAGAAGCCGGGGGCATCGGGAAAGGCAGGCAGGGCCACTACCTTAAGCTTGAGGGTTCCCGATGCCTCAACCCCATCAGGCTCAAGGTCAAGCTCCTCTCCCTCGGCCGGCAGTTCGCCCTCAAAGTCGCCAAAGAGGCGAACCTTTTTTGGGCTCATGGAGAGAACTCGTAAGCGCTCCGCTATCAATCCGTCTTTAAGGCAATTGAGGCGCAGACTGCCAAGGCAGGAGAGAATAGCCTTTTCGTCGAGGGCTAGATCCTCCGCCTCATCATAATAGGCTTGGGCGTCTTCAATGCCCTTTAGATAGCTGACAACAATCTCCTTAAGGGCAAAGGGCGGCTCTTTGAATTTCACCCCGATGAAGCAGTAGGGAGAATCTTGGGCCGGCTTTCTAAAGGAAACTATCTCTATGCGGACAAAAAAGGCTATTGGCTTACTCGACTCCGGAATCTTAAAGACCATATTCAGTTTTTGCGGCTTTGCTTTGGCAATACCCTCAAAAAAAGCAATTTCCCTGGGGCTTAAGAAGGCTAGGAGGTTGGCCGCGGACAGGGAGATATCAAAGGGGATGCAGGAAAGCTGGAATTCATCCACGTCCAAACGGGTGCCCCGCTTTTCCATGCCCAGAGCTTCCATGAGCGAGGGCGTGACCCTGAGGATTTTATCCTTGTATCTCTCCGCCAGGACATTGACAATGCTTGAGTCCATAATCCCCCACAGCCCTAGTGTATCGGATTCGCCGGCCTTTGCAAGACCCCCGCCCCCTCCCCGAGCCCCGCTTTATCCGCTATCCTAGAGGCCTCATGAAATATTCCATCGGCGTCCCCCTTGGGGACCCTGCCGGCATTGGCCCGGAGATTGCCCTCTTGGCGGCTGCGGATCCACAGCTCCGCGAACTCTGCCGCCCCATACTTTTTGCCCCGAAGCCCGTTCTAGAAAGGGGTTTGAGCCTCCTTCCCAAGGGAATACCCATCCCTCCACTCAAGGCCTGGGATGGGAGCTTAAGCGTAGAAGAGGCGCCTTCCCCCAGTCAGGACGAGGGGGAGTTTCTTTTCTATTCCGATGTCGAGCTGAGATCAGAAGCCCTACCGCCCCTGGCTAAGATTTCCGCCGCCGCTGGCCGTATCGGTTATGACTGCCTTCAGGCTGCCGCAGGGGCAGCCCTAGCAGGTAGAGTCCAGGCAATAGCAACCGCGCCCCTCCATAAGGAAGCCCTCAAGGCAGCCGGGGTGACCCAGGCCGGTCACACTGAGATACTTGCCGCGCTCTACGGCCTTCCGGAGGATTCCGGCCTGACCCTTTTTGACACCCTAGGTTTGCGCGTCTTCTTTTTTTCCCGTCACCTCAGCCTGCGCGCGGCAATAGACCGCGTGCGCGCTCCAGCCCTCCTTGCCTTTTTTAGGCGCTGCGTGGCCTCCATGGGCGAGCTGGGACTGAGCGGGCCCCTGGCCGTCGCCGGCCTAAACCCCCACTGCGGCGAGCATGGGCTCTTTGGAGACGAGGAGGACAGAGAGATTTCTCCCGCCGTGGAAGCTGCGCGCAAAGAGGGTATGGACATCCACGGGCCGATAGGGGCGGATTCAGTATTCCACCAGGCAAAGGAGGGGCGCTACGCCGCCGTCATATCCCTCTACCACGACCAAGGCCATATAGCCTGCAAAACCTATGACTTTCATCGCACCATCTCCTTAACCCTCGGCCTGCCCTTCCTGCGCACGAGTGTAGACCACGGCACGGCCTTCGACATAGCCGGAAGCGGGCTGGCTGACCCACGTTCGATGAAGCAAGCCATCATGGCGGCGGCCGCCTACTGTCAGAGACGGGCCGTTGACCAGGGGGCGCCTAGCCGGGCATAATCCGCCCATACCCCGCCCTAAGGAGCAGTTATGGCGACCCTACGCCCCTTCCATGGATATAGGCCCCAGTCCGGCCTCGAGGCCCTCATCGCCTCACCCCCCTATGACGTCCTCTCCAGCGCCGAGGCTAGGCAGATGGCCCAGGGAAACCCCCTCTCCTTCCTCCACGTTGGTAAGAGCGAGATAGACCTAGCCGAGGGCTGCGACACCCACTCCGAAGCCGTCTACCAGAAGGCGCGCGACAACCTGCGCGCACTCATCGATTCCGGTAAACTCGTCCGGGACGAAAGCCCCTGCCTCTACCTCTACCGCCAGATCATGCGTGACTCCCAGACCGGGGTGGAACGCGCCCAAACCGGGGTTTTGGCCTTGGCAGCGGTGGATGAGTACCAAGAGGGAAAGATAAAAAAGCATGAACTCACGCGCATTGACAAGGAAAACGACCGCGCACGCCATATTGAGGTGACGGGTTCCCATTCCGGCCCGGCCTTTTTCACCTACCGCGCGGTGGCCGAGATAGACAGATTCGTGGAAAAGGCTTGCGAGCGCAGCCCGGCCGCCGACTTTACCGCGCCGGACGGCATCCGCCACAGCCTCTGGGTCATCTCCGAGCCGGAGGAATGCGCGACCCTCTCCAAGCTTTTTGCGGATAAGGTGGCGGATTTCTATATCGCCGACGGCCACCACCGCTCGGCGGCGGCGGCGCGCGTGCGCGATCTTCTGAAGTCGCGCAACGCGAATCACCGCGGCGACGAGGGCTACAACTACTTCTTGGCGGTAGCCTTCCCGGACAAGGCCCTGCGGATCATGGACTACAACCGCGTAGTGGCAGACTTAAACGGCCTTTCCACCGAGGCTTTTCTGGCAAAGATCTCCACCGCTTTTAAAACCGAAGCCCTTGCCGCGGACGAGGCCCCTATGCCCACAGCTCCCAAAGCCTGGGGCATGTACCTTGACGGCCGCTGGTACCGTCTGAGCGCCAAGCCCGGCTCCTACACCGCCGACGACCCCATTGAAAGCCTGGACGTGCAGATCCTGCAAAAGAACCTCCTTGACCCCATCTTAGGCATCAAGGACCCGCGCACGGACAAACGCATCGATTTCGTGGGCGGTATCCGCGGCTCGAAGGAACTGGAAAAACGCTGCGCTAGCGATATGAAGATAGCCTTCCAATGCTATCCGACCACGGTGGCAGAGCTAATTCGTATTGCCGACGCCGGAAAGATCATGCCGCCCAAGTCCACCTGGTTTGAGCCTAAACTCCGTGACGGCATGGTTTTAGACCTGATGACCGAGGCCTAGAAGCCCAAAAACCCAGCCTCAAGCCCTTTGAGGCTGGGAGAGATCGATTTCCCGAAGAAGATTCACCTAAACCCCACCCCCCCTGCCTCCGATACTCAAAACGGAGGACTCCGCCCATGAACCATGACCGGATTGATTGCTTCTGCCAGGTAATGAGAAAGGAAGCTGCCCTTTTTGAGATCATTCTCGCTGAGGAAAAGCTCATGACTTTGGCAATCCGCGAGAGAAAATGGGAAAGCCTGGAAAAGGCGATACGGGGTATCGACGCCCTTGAGGGTGAATTAGCCCAGGTTGAAAGCGAGCGCGAGGGCATCTTCGACATCCTCAAAAAGGACGCGGGCCTTGGCGCGGACGCTAATTTTTACACCTGGGCGGTACGCCTGCCAACGGACATCCGCGATGGAATCACCGAGCTCTACCGCTGCCTCAAGAGCCGGGCAATGGCGGCGCGCGCCCAAGGAACGGCTATCGCCGGCTACCTTACTGAGTCGCGCACCGTTTTAGCCGGCATCATGGAAGAACTCTTCCCCCAACGCCGCGGAAAGATCTACGACAAGCGGGGTGGACATAGAGAAAGCGAGATGACGAAGGTCATCCTCGATCAAGCCTACTAAAGGGGAACGCGATGCAATCGACCTTTTCCGGCATAGAAATCGGCAAGCGGTCCATGGTGGCCCACAACCAGGCCCTGAACACCGTCGGCCATAACCTTAGCAACATGTCTACCGAGGGCTATTCGCGCCAGCGCGTCGAATTCCGCGCCTTCGATCCCATCTACCGCCCCCAGCTGGAACGCGAGGAAACCCCCGGCCAAGTGGGACAGGGCGTTTCCGTGGAGAGGATCGAACGCATCCGCGACATGCTCTTGGAAGGCCGCATCGTTTCCCAAACATCCAAAGAGGGTTATTGGGAAACAAGGGAGAACTACTCCCTTCAGCTGGAACAGATATACAACGAGCCGAGCGAGTCTTCCACCCGCTCCCACATGGATCGCTTTTGGGATTCCTGGCAGGAACTCTCAGCCCATCCCTCGGAAATGGCGGCCCGCCAGAGTCTTGTCGCCCGGGCGGAAACCTTCCTGGACGCCGTCCACGACCGCTTTCAACGCTTAAGCTCCCTGCGCACCCAAGTCGATATGGACATCCAAGCGCGGGTAACGGAGATCAACGGTTTTACCTCGGAGATCGCCGAGCTCAATACGGAGATCGTCAAGTCGCGCGCATTGGGAGACAATCCCAACGACCTCATGGACAGGCGCGACCTTCTCGTGGAGAAGCTGTCTAAGCTCATCAACATCAGCACCGACGGCCGGGACAAGGATGAATTCATGATTCACACCGCCGGTAATATCCTCGTTCAGGGATCGGTCGCTCGCAGCTTTTCTCTGGGCACCGACTTAGAGAACGATGGCCTGACGCGGGTAGACTGGGCGTGGTCAGGAGAGAAGGCCTTCTTCAAATCAGGAAGCCTGGCATCTCTCATAGAGCTCCGCGACGGGGACATTCGGCAGGAGATCCAGAACCTGGACGTGATGGCCCTCAACTTTACGGACCTAGTCAATGAGATCCACCGCTCCGCCTACGGGATGAACGGCAAGACCGGCCAGGACTTCTTCGTGGAACGTCCCTACATCAACAATCTTGCCGGAAACTTTGACCGCGACGGCGACGGAAACTACGACGCAAGCTACGTCTACCGCATGACGGCGGCCAACAAGCTGGATGCAAAAGAACAAATCGGCTTAGCGGGTTTTATCAGCCTCCCAGGCGTGGGCGGGAACGTCTCTATCGAGTACCGGCCCACGGACACTGTCCAGGATGTCGTTGACAAGATCAATCGCTCCGGCGCTGAGGTCATGGCCAGGCTAGACCGTTCCGGTCGCTTGGAGATAAAGGCCTCACCGGCAAACGCCATTGAAAACCCGGATTTCGTCATCCGCTCCCTAGAGGACTCCGGTGAGTTCTTAGTCGGCTATGCCGGGCTCCTTGCCCAATCCGGTCCCGCCGGGGCCTATGGCTGGGAGAGGGCGGACGCCGTCACTGGACTACGACCCAATGGGGTCGATTTCGCCGTTGCCCCCCTGGCCCACCCCTCAGGCTGGATGGAAATCAATGAGGGCATCAAGCAAGATCTCACAAGCATCGCCGCTGGCTTTGGGGTCAACGGAAAGGTAGCCGAAGCCGGCGACGGCAGCGCTGCCTTAGCCATAGCATCCCTACGCAACTCACAGGTCATGGTCGGCGGGCTTAAAACCTTCGACGACTACTTCCAAAGCACGGTTGTGGCCGCAGGAGAGCGCGGCAGCCAAGCGGAAATAGCCATGACGGATCAAAACGCCATCATGAAGCAGTTGCGAGACCTTCGTGACTCCATCTCCGGGGTCAATATGGACGAGGAGCTTTCCAACATGATCAAATTCCAACACGGCTATTCGGCCGCCGCCAGCTTCATCAAGAACGTGAATGAGATGCTGGATACCATTATCAATCGCATGGGGGTGTAAACCATGAAACGCGTATCCTCTGACATGATGAATAACGACATGCAGTATTGGCTGCGCCGCACGGAATCAAAGCTGTCAACCGCCGAGACCCAGCTTGCCCGTCAAGAGCGGATATCCAACCTGCGTGACGACCCCGTGGCCGCCGGCCATTCCGTGCGCTACGCGTCCTTCATACAGCGCATGGAGCGCTTTGAAGGCAACGCCCTGCGTTTGGAAGATTCCTATAAGGTGAGCGAAAGCCATATACGCCAAGGCATAGACGTGATGCAGCGCATCCGTGAGCTGGCCGTGCGCGGGGCCCAGAACACCTTTTCAAAGGAAGATATGGCCAACGTGGCCGGCGAGGTAGACGAGCTTTTAAAGGAACTTGTCTCCACCGCCAATGCCCGCGGAGCGGACGGCACCATGCTCTTTTCTGGCGACAAGATCCACACTGAGCCCTTCCAAGTGACCATGGGCAACGCCCCCGGCGCGGCTGGGGAAGCCATCGTTTCTGTAGACTACATAGGCTCCATCAACCGCAACCAAATCGAAATCACCGAGGGCCAGTATATCGACGCCAACCAACCGGGCAACGAAATCTTCTGGGCGGAAAAACAGCTGGTAGTCTCAGACCGCGACGCCCGCGATTTCCGTCTGTTGGCAGACGCCACGATCCGCATCGACCATAAGGATATCCAACTCAAAACCGGCGACAACGCCTTTACCATCGTGGCAAAAATAAACGATTCCGGAGCCGCCGTCAAAGCCAGCCTAGACCCTGAAACCGGCGGCATGATGCTTGAGACCACGGATGCCCATCAACTCATGATAGAGGACGGCCCGGATGCGCGCGTCTTCCGCGACTTGGGAGTGCTCAAGGAGGGAAGCGACATTCCCCCGCGCAACTACGCCCCCACCGCTAAGGTTTCCGGCGGCAGCCTTTTTGACACCGTGATACGTTTGCGCGATTCCCTGCGCTCAGGAGACGTTTTTGCCATCGGCGGGCAGGGCATCGCCGGTATGGACCAAGCCCTTGGCAGCCTAGAGCGCCGCGCTGCCGAATTAGGCTCACAGAGCGAAAGGTTGCGGGTGACGGCCGAACGCCTCAACCGTCAGATTCCTGACCTCACCGGGCAATTGGCGCGAGAAAAGGATTTGGACGTGGCCGAGGCTATCGTCCGGCTTAAAACCCTCGAACGAACCCAACAAGCCTCGCTGCAGGTTTCGGGCCGGCTCTTTCCCAAGACCCTGCTCGACTTTCTTCGATAAACTTTGCTAGTATGGAGCTCGCATGACGGTCAACACGAAAAGCCTCGGACAGGTAGAGGTAGATGAAAAGCAGAAGGTTCACTTCCCGCGCGGCCTACTCGGCTTTGAGAATTTCAAGGACTTTGTCCTGCTCAACGCGCCGCAAGAGCCTTTTCTCTATCTGCAGTCCCTGGACGTGGTGGAGATTTCCTTTATCCTCATTGATCCCTTTCTCTTCCGCCCAGACTACCTCTTAGACCTCTCCGAGACGGAGCTCGGCTCCATCAAGCTGGAGAAGCAGGAAGACGCACTCATATTCGCCATCGTCACCGTGCCGCAAACCGGGTCCCCGATGACGGCCAACCTGATGGGGCCCATCGTCATCAATCGCCGTCAGAAGTTAGCCTACCAGGCAGTCCTCGCTGACCCGCGCTGGCAGACTAAGCACGACATCATGAAGGAGCTCGCGGATTCCAGGAAGGCGCCATGCTGATCCTTTCCCGCAAGTTGAATGAGAAGATCATCATCGGCGACAACGTCGAGCTATCGATCATCGAAATCAAGGGAGACCAGGTCAAGCTTGGGGTGAACGCCCCGCGAGACGTAAAGGTGTTTAGAAAAGAAGTGTTCGACGCCATCCAAGCCGAGAACAAGGCAGCCGCCCAGTCGACGGCAACCCTTCCCGAGCTCGATTTCGGCATCAAGAAATAAGCAATTCCAGAAGGTGCCATTCCGGTATCAATAAGGCTTAACCGTTGGGCGCCGGGATCATTCCCTTTGATTCAATGGCTTCTTCCGCTTTAGGTGGAGTCTCCAATTTACTACCGCTTTCTTCAGAGGGAAGGCTTTCCGTTTCGAGCGGTTTTGCCGCCTCGACCGGCGGCGGAGGCAAAAAGCGCGCCATCAAGTACTCGTAGCGCCAGGCTAAGAGCCGGCTGTTATGCAGGGTTTTAGGGCCATAGCGCAGCGGCGAGGAGAGAACGCTCACCAGCCGGATAAATTGCTCGTCGCTCAGTTTTGTATGCGGAACGCCATAGTGGTAGATGGCGGCGGCTTGAATTCCGAAAACCCCCTTGCCCCACTCAGCGTAGGAAAAATAGAGTTCAAGGATACGGTCCTTGCTTAAAAAGAACTCAAGCTCCAGGGTAACTATCGCCTCAAGATACTTCCGAAAATAGCTCTTAAAGGGAACGAGAAAAAGCGTGCGCGCGGTTTGCATGCTGATGGTAGAGCCGCCGTACATCGGCCGGCCAATCTGCCTATTGATACGCGCCGCGTTCTTGATGGCAGCCAATTCAAAGCCGTGGTGACGGTAGAAGGTCCAATCCTCAACCCGCAAAAGGATATCGCGCCTGCGCTTGCCCACCTGCGATATTTTGACAGGTCGCGGCCGGGAGATGGCATAGCCGTTTTCATATTTTCTGTAGAGCATAAGCACAGTCGCGCCAGGATCCGTCTTAGCGAAGATGAGGATCAAAAGGCTTGTGCTCAGGATGAATACGATATGGGCGTAGAAGAGGCCTTTTAGCGCGAGTCCAAAAACGAGTCGCGCGGCGCGAAGAATGCGCCGCAAGCGCTGAGTAGGGCTACCGCGACCGTCTGCTTCCAGATAGAGCCCGCTGCGCGGGGGCAGCTCCTCCGGTAAGGTTTTATTGCCGCGTCGGCCGCGGGGTTCAAAGGCGTCAGCGAGGGCACTGCGCAAAAAAGCCGCGACAATTGGGCCACAGCGGCCCGCCATAGCCATGCCAAAGCGTGGAAGGGAAAATGGCCCCGCGGCAGGGTAAAATTTATAGTCCGACATAATGACGGGGAACCCGTTTGTTGATATTGCAGGTAATTTCGTAGGCTATGCTTCCGCAGGCCGCGGCTATGCCGTCGGCGCCGACCGCTCCCGGGCCAAAAAGCACAGCGTCTTCATAGAGGGCCACATCGCTCTCCGGCCCCAAATCCACCATACACTGATCCATGCACACCCGACCGACGAGGGGATAGAGCTGGCCGCGGATTTCCACCTGGCCTTTATTGGAGAGGGCGCGGGGGTAGCCGTCGGCGTAGCCCACCGGAAGGGTCGCGATAAGACTATCGCGCGTTGCAGTCCATGTACGACCGTAAGAAAGAGACTGACCCGCCTTTATCTTTTTAATGAAGGCTACCTTGCTCAGGAATTCCATAACGGGAAGAACCGCAAAAGGCCGAGCCGCCACTGGCGCCGGGTAATACCCATAACAGAGAATACCGGGCCGCACGAGATCGAACCAGGAATCAGGATATGAAAGAACCGCTCCGGAATTGGCGGCGGAGACGAGCCCCGGTAAAATTCCCCGGCGTCGCAAATCGCTGACAAGGTTGAAAAAAGCCTCAATTTGTCCATAGGTGAATTTTTTGTCTGCGGCATCATCTGAATCCGATACGGGGAAATGCGTGCTTACGCCGCCTAAACCAAGAAAGCGGGAACGACTGACAAATTGGGCTAAGAGCGGTAGCTCCTCGGGCGAACAGCCGATCCGGCCCATGCCGGTATCGACCTTGATGTGCACGATCAGCCTCCGGCCCGCTGCCTCGGCACAAGCCTCCAAACCCCGCAAGCTCTCAATATCGGCGCATAGCGGCTCCAAACCGGCCCCAACAATAAGGGGATATTCCTCGGGCATGGCTAGGGACAGGAGGAGAATCGGGGCATCGATGCCGCAGGCGCGCAGAGCCTCACCTTCACCAGCGGTTGCCACCGCGAGATGGGAAACGCCTGAATCCAGGGCTGCCTGAGCCATGCGCTCCGAACCGTGGCCATAGGCATCCGCTTTCACGGGAAGAAGAATCTTCGGACCTGGCCCTATATGGGAGCGTATTTTTTTTATGTTGCTTGAAAAATTATCCATATGGATAAGGGCGCGGGTGGCTCGCATTGCCACAGACTAGCAAATAAGAGCCCCTTAGCTCAAGGGCCGGTTTTGTTGACAGCTTTCCCGCATGACGTGTACACTGGGGCATCGGGAGGACCGAACAATGCTAAAACGTTCATTGATACTTGCCATGCTGACAGCCTTATCCCTTGCCTGCCTCTTTGCCTTACCCACCCCGGTTAATGGCCTTTCAAGATTTGCCCTGGACAACGGCTTGGAACTCTTTGTTTTGGAAAATCACGCAGTGCCCTTAGCCCGCATCCAGATAACCTTCCGGGCCGGGGCTATTGCCCAATCGGCTGCCACCGCAGGCCTCTTTCATTTTTATGAGCACATGCTTTTTAAGGGTAACGCCAAACATAAAAGCGAAAGCGAATTTTCGGCAGCCATGGCCGATCTAGGAGTTGCCGAATGGAACGGCGGCACGGCCGATGAATACGTTACCTACTATTTTACCGTCCCTTCGGACAAGCTTGAACAGGGCTTGGAATTCTGGTCCTACGCCGTAAAAAGCCCGCTCTTTGACGCAGCCGAGCTGGAAACGGAGAAAGCCGTTGTCATCGACGAGATAAACGGCGGCTTCAACGAGCCTGCCCGCATCTATTCGGCGGCCATTGATTCCCGCCTCTTCGCCAGCTATCCCTACCGCCGCGACAGCGCCGGCACGGCAGAGAACGTCAAAAACGTCAGTGTCAGCGCCCTGCGCGACATCCAACGCAGGTATTACATACCCAACAACGCTGCGGTCTTTATCGGCGGGGACGTAGATCCGGAAAAAGCAAAAGCTTTCACGGAAAAATGGTTTGGCGATTGGCAGCGCGGTGAGGACCCCTGGAAAACCATGCCGCCGTCCCACCCCCTTCCCTCGGTTAAGCGCCCCACCTGGCTCATCTACGCCGATCCCTCCCTACCGGTGGGCATCGGGCTGATAGACATGTTCTACCGCGGCCCGGACGTGGCGGGAGACCCCAAGGCCGCCACTACGGATCCGAAAGCAACCTATGCCGCCGACGTATGGGGAACCCTGGTGGCGAATCCGGATGGCAAATTCAAGACAAACATCATGAAGAACGTCCCAGACCTCTACGACAAAAACTATATCAGCGCCGGCTACTTTACCCAACGCGACGGGGGACAGATCAATTTCTCAACCGCCTTTAAGCTTGACCCCACCAAACCAGCCTGGGAAAGGGCGCAGGTACACTTCAAGGAACAGGTACGCGGGGTAGAAATAGAAAAGATGCGGAACGCGCCCGCCTCCTACTTCAGCAAGGAAGAATTCGAGTCCGTCAAGACAAAACTGGAAGATGAACGGATAGCGGAACTAGAAACGGCCGACGGCTTCATTTCCACGCTCTCCTTCTGGTGGGCAGTGGCTTCTGCGGATTATTTTTTCGGCTACCTGGATAACATGAAAAAGGTCGGTCCGGAGGATATCCGCGCCTTTCTCTTCAAGTATATATCCAAGAATCTGGAGATTGTCTCTCTTCGACTCTCCCCTGACGACTTCGAGCGCGAGCAAAAAACTGCCGCGACGCGGGGCTTTGAGACGATCAGCGCGGAAAACGCCTTTTGGTGGAAGAAAGCAAAATGAAAAGGGAGTATCAGATGAAAGTTAAACGCGCCAAAAGCATACTGCTGGCCTTTGCCATAATTTTTGCCCTCGTTTCCTGCAACTCAAGCCCCAAGGCCGGCAGATCCCAAGGCCCAAGCTTGGCTTCCGCGGAAAGCCCTAGCCCGCGTCCAAGAGAGACGCCGAAGCCTCCCAGCAACCAAGGGCCCAGCGCACCCAAGGATCAGGCAGAGGAGAACAAGCAGTCCAAAGGTGAAACAACAAGCACAGCAAGCAGTGATTATTATCGCGCCAACGCGCCAACGATACTCCAATTCACCCTCGACAACGGGATCCCCGTCGTCATCAAAAAAAACGCGTCCAATAGGATATTCGCGCTCAAAACCATACTCAGGGGAACATCGGCCATCGTCCCGCCGGAAAAAGCAGGACTTGAGGCCCTTACGTTAAGGACGATGGCACGGGGTTCAGCCACATACGACTACGACCGCCTCTCAGCCCTCAGCTACTATAAATCCTCGACTATAGCCTCCGTCAGCTCGGCCTACGATTATTCCAGCTTCGACCTGATTACCTTCGATAAATATTTTGACGAAACCTTCGAAGCCTACGCCAGCTGCTTCCTTGAGCCCAGTTTTCTGGAGGCGGATTTCAATACCGTCCTCACCGGGTTCAGAGCCGCCAGGGCAAAGACCCTTTCCGACCCCTACAGTTACGCGACAAGTTTCCTACATCAGGCGACATTCAAAGGCCACCCCTATGCCTCTGACCCCCAAGGCACGGATGAATCGATAGCATCCTTCACCCTAGCGGACCTTCGCGGTCATTACGAAAATTTCATTGGAGCAGAACGCCTCGCCATCGTGGCGGTGGGAGACTTCGATCAAGACCTTCTCAAGGAAAAATTAAACGCAAGCTTTGGCCGCATAGCCAAAAAAACCATTAGGCTCCCCGAAGTAAAGCGCTATGAAGCGCGCCGGGAGCTTATTCTAGCGCCCTTTCCCAAGTCTCCCGGCATCGGCTACGTGCGCGGCGACTTCCCCATACCCCTCGCCCAAGATAAAGACTACATCGCCTATGCCTTGGGAACGACCATTCTCACAGACCTTCTCTTTGACGTTGTGCGAACCAAGTATGGGGCCTGCTACACGCCCTTCGCGTCTACCTACGGCTTTCAGAATCCCTATGGCAGCATCGGCATCTACAAGACCTCGAAGTTGGCTGACATCAAACAATATATTGATGAATCCATCGCCATCCTTGCCTCCGGCCGCGGCCCGAATCTCAAGAACAGCCCCGGGCTCGAATACGCCCCCATCTCGCAAACCCTTGAAGCCTATAAAGCCAAATACGTTAACGTATTCTTCGACAAACAGCAAACCAACATCGAGATCGCCGGTCAGATAGCCCATTCCATGGTCGTGTACGGCCGGCCGGATGAATACCTCAAGGTTATCGACAAACTCAAGCAAGTAAAGGCTGAGGATGTCGTCAGAACCTTAAAAAAATACGTGATAGACGGAAAAATCAGCTGGATCGTAGTGAGCGATCAGGCCGGGCTGGACTCCGTAAAAAAAGAAGATTGGACTAAGTTTACCGGAAAATAGAAAGCAGGGAAGGACTCCTGTGGAAATTCTCCTCGGCGAGAAGTTAAGCCTGCGGGAAGCCTTCCTTGCGGAGGGCTTCCTTGCAGAGAGCCTTCACAGGCGCGAGGACCCAGTCTCAATAATGCGGAGGCCTCTCGTTGCTGGGGAGGGATGGTTTGCCATCGCCCATTTCCTTGAGTTTATCGCCTAGAGAACGTGAATGCGCTTCAAGCCTCTCGATGGCCTTGCTCTGCTGGAAGGCTAGCTGGCTCAACTCTTGGACCAAGCGCTCCTGATAAGCCATGCGGACCTCAAGCTCCGCGATGCGCGCGTCTTCCATATACACCCCTAGATTGGAACGATTGCGATGATGGATGGGATACCCTGGATGTTTTTAATAATCTTTTTCAGATCATCCTTATTTTCCAGCTCCATGGTGAAGTAGCCGGTAAGCCTACCCGGCCCGGCATCCTGCAAACGCCCTTCCACTAAGTGCCCCTTGTATTTTCTAACCGCGCCCTCAATCTCGGAAAACAAATCCGCGGCGCGGCGCGCAGTAACCTTAAAGCGACGCACGACGCTGGACGCCATCGTCTCCCAATCCACCTCTATCATGCGTTCGCGGAAATCAGGAATCTTGGCGATATTGCGGCAGGAGCGGCGGTGCACGATGATGCCGCGCCCGCGGGAAACATAACCGACGATAGGGTCTCCCGGCGCGGGGTGGCAACAACCGGCTATGCGGATCATGAGAGACTTATCGCCGCCGGCGGAAATGCCCAGACGGGCCGCGCTTTGGGAAGAGTCCAAGCGGCGGTCGTGAACCTCGGAGATGATCCGCTCTTCGTCGCCAACGATAGGCTTGGGCTTGGGCTCGGCAACCTGGCTCTCAAGGGTTTTTTCCTGGGCCGGCCGTTTCTTAGCGACGATATAGCGGTCGATAGCCAAGGCTTGATCGTTTTGCAAGAGCCACTGCCTGATCTTGCTGCGCGCCTTGGCCGTTTTCACTGAACGTAGCCAGTTTATATGCGGATGGGCCGAGGGACTGGTCAGGACTTCCATGACCTGGGTGTTTTCAAGCTCCGCGTCCAGAGGGATGATGGAGCCGTTCGCCTTGGCCCCCATGCAATGCAGCCCAACGTCTGAATGGACATGGAAGGCAAAGTCGATAGCCGTAGCCCCGCTGGGCAGCTCGACGGAATCTCCCTTGGGGGTAAAAACGACTATGGAATCTTTTAGTATCTCGCGCTTTATTTCCTCGAGGAATTCGCCGGAGGTAAAACGCATATCCTTCCAGCTCTTGAGACGATTGATGATGGATAGGTCTGCCGGTTTGACGACTTCGTTGGAGCTGCCTTTTTTATAAAGCCAATGGCTGGCCACCCCGTGTTCCGCCACGCGGTGCATTTCCTTCGTGCGGATCTGTATCTCCAGCATGCGGCCTTGGTAGGACATGACGGTGGTATGCAAACTTTGATAGCCATTGGCCTTGGGCATGGCCACATAGTCCTTAAAGCGGCCGTCTATCGGTTTCCAGAGTTGATGGACGATGCCTAAAATGGTGTAGCAGTCATCGCGCTCATCGCAGAGAATGCGAATTCCAGAAAGATCGTAGAGCTCTTGAGCGGACTTGTTCCGCTTGCGCATCTTCTGGTAAATGGAATAAAAATGCTTAGCGCGCATCTGAATGGCCACGCGCAAGCCGCCTGAGCGCGCCTTGGCCTCGATATCGGCCTTGACCCGCATGAGAAAGGCCTTACGGTCGTCGCGCCTTTGGGAAACGATGGCCTTGATCTGGTCGTAGGCGTCGCGGTTGAGTACCTTCAGGCAGAGGTCCTCGAGTTCGCATTTGAGCCAGCCCATACCCAGGCGCTCGGCTAAGGGCGCAAAGATATCCAGGCATTCTTGGGCTATCTCGCGTTGCCGCTCTTCCTTAAGATGCTTGAGGGTGCGCATATTATGCAGCTTATCTGCAAGCTTTATGAGTATGACGCGGATATCCTTTGTCATGGCAAAGAACATCTTGCGGATAGTCTCCGCTTCTTGCATGGTTTTATTGCCCGTTTTGAGGTCGGATATCTTGGTTACCCCGTCCACCAAGGATTCCACTCCCTCGCCAAAAACCTCGACGATCTGCGCGGAGGTTCCAACGGTATCTTCAAGCACGTCATGCAAGAGGCCGGCGGCAACCGTGTCGGCGTCCAGACGCATATCAGCCAATATGAGGGCTACTTCAAGAGGATGGATAAAGTAGGGCTCGCCTGAAGCGCGGGTTTGCTCAGCATGGAGGGACTTTGCCCAATCGAGGGCCTTGAGAATTTTCTCTTGGTCAGCGCTTGAGTACCTGGCAATTTTTTCCCTAAGGGCTCGTATCAGGTCATCCATGCCTACCGCCTATAGCCACGCGATGGCGGCCCGCTAGGTCCTTATGCAACTCTGCACGCGAAAAACCGGCCTCACGCAGAATGCCGACAAGGGCCGGCCCTTGATCGGCGCCGATTTCAAGAAAGAGACTTCCTCCCGGAATTAGGCGTCCGTGAGCCTGGGGAGCAAGCCGGCGATAGATATCCAGGCCATCCGCCCCGCCGTCTAAGGCGAGGGGCGGCTCAGCCTTGAGGTCCATGGCTACTGCTCCCATCTGGTCCGCGCTCAGGTAGGGAGGATTGGCCGTGATGATATGGAATTCACCTGGGGCTATATCCGTAAAAAGATCACTGAGCGTGGCTACGAGCTCCTGCCCCAGCAAGGACTGGGCATTGAGGCAGGCCAATTCCAAGGCCGCCGGGCTTATATCCGAACAGCTCATTTCAAAGCTCTCGGAAGGCCGCGCCGCCGCGAGTTCCTTGGCAAGGGAGATAGCGACGCAGCCTGAACCCGTACAACAATCATGCAAGCGCAGCAGGCTTCCGGGATTATCCGCCCAGAAAGAAAGGGCAGCCGCAAGAGCCGCCTC
The DNA here is from genome assembly GCA_041739325.1 of Treponematales bacterium. GTDB lineage: Bacteria > Spirochaetota > Spirochaetia > Treponematales > JBGSOB01 > JBGSOB01. Next base: position 2,510 of record JBGSOB010000067.1, on the reverse strand, counting down.
CACAAGATGCTCGGTCTCCGGGCGCGGAACGAGGACCCGGGAGTCAACCTTAAAATCAAGCCCGCGGAATTCCCGCCGCCCGCGTATGTAGGCCACTGGCTCGCCCCTCAGGCGGCGAGACAGAAGAGCCTGATAGCGCGGGTAGACTTCCGCGGGGCAAGGATCCGGATAGAGCCTGAGTATGGTTGTAGTGTCGATGGAAAGGGTCTGAGAGAGAAGGAGGGAAGCGTCCAAGAAGGGCGATTCCACTCCCCGCTCGCGCAGGAGTTCAACCCCCTCGAGGATCGCTTCCCGGATAGTCATGGGCTGCGCCTCACAGGGCCTCCGCCTTGAGTTGGGCCTCTCTGGCGGAAAGCTTGAGAGCCTCCACGACCTCGGAGATCTCCCCCTCCATCGCTTTTTCCAGCGAATAGAGGGTAAGATTGATGCGATGGTCGGTGAGCCGATTCTGGGGGAAATTGTAGGTGCGGATGCGCTCGGAGCGGTCGCCCGAGCCAACCTGGGCGCGACGGTCGGCCGCCCGCTCCGCGTTCGCCTTTTCCTCTTCCAGCTCGTAGAGCCTGGCGCGCAGGATACGCATGGCCTTGTTCTTGTTCTTGAGCTGAGATTTCTCGTCTTGGCAGTGGACAACCAAGCCTGAGGGAAGGTGGGTTATGCGCACCGCCGAGTCCGTGGTGTTGACGCACTGACCGCCTGGACCGGATGAGCGACATACGTCTATCCGCAGATCTTCTTGGCGGATATCAATCTCGGTTTCCTCCGCCTCGGGCAGAACCGCGACGGTAACCGCGGATGTGTGGATGCGCCCGCCGGCTTCGGTAGTGGGCACGCGTTGCACGCGGTGAACCCCGGCTTCATAACGCAGGCTCTCAAAAACATTCTTGCCGGAGATGGAGAACGATATTTCCTTAAAGCCGCCAAGCTCGGTTTCACTCATGCTCATCAGCTCGCATTTCCAGTTCCGCCCCTCGGCGTAGCGGGAATACATGCGGTAGAGGTCGGCGGCAAAAAGCGCCGCTTCCTCCCCGCCGGTGCCGGCGCGGATTTCCATAATGATATTCTTTTCGTTAAGGGGATCCGGCGGAATGAGGAGGAGCTTGATTTGATCTTCAAGGAGATTTTTTTGGGATTCAAGACTCTTATACTCGTCCTTGGCCATCTCCCGTATCTCGGGATCCTCTTCCTTTGACAGAAGCTTCGAATCCTCAAGGCCATTGAGCACGGATTTATAGCGTAGGTAGGCGGCGTTCACCTGCTCAAGGTATGAGCGCTCGCGCATGAGGTCCGCGTAGCGCTTCTGGTCCTTGATGGCCTGTCCGGAGGCGACAATATCCTCAACCTCCTGGAAACGATGGGCCATGGCCTCCAATCTATCGAGCACGATTACACCCTCTCCCGAAACTGGGGGCATTGATAGATGACGACTTCCATTTCCATTCCCTGGAACTCGCCCAGGCTGGACGCCAGGGTCTTTTTGATGCGGCATTCCTCATTGAGAACGCAGATGGGGCAGGCACCGTTGCCGCGTGGGTTGATCTCGAGCTTCATAGCTATAAAATACCAAAAAATGCCTAGACGCCGCAAGGGATAGGAAAATCAGTCGGAACCGCCACGTCTTGCGACATTGCTCAGTAAGAGCGCGATGACGGCCACGACATTGCCCGAAAGCTTCAGTTAGGGCAGGCGACGAAGTAGGAGATAGAGCAGGAAAAAGGCTGAGGCTGAAAAGCCTACCACGCAGGCGGCAAAATTCACCGCGCTGACGTTTCTCATATCCGGGAGAACATAGGACGCCAAGACAAAGGCGGCTATCCCCATGATTGTGGCAAAAATGGTGAGCAGGGCAGCCTTGCCCATGATAGCCTGATCCCTCTCATCCAAATCCCCAAAGAGCCGTTTTTTCCGCAACCTAAAAATTAAGATGAGGACTAAGCTTATCGCCACCGCCACTACGTAACCAAGAATAAGGCCTGAACCAAAGGCCTGCGTGGGCTTAAATAGGAGAATGTAAGCTAGGAGGATGATACCGACGATCCCCTGACTAATAATAACGCGGATATCCGCCTTTATCGCTTTACCTTCCATACTCTCCACCTTTGCCGGCTAAAGCCGGCTATTCGCTAAAAACTTCCTCTATCGCCTTGCCAAAAAAGCGGGCTAAGGCAAAGGCCAAACGAATCGAAGGGTCGTAACGACCCTTCTCAAGGGAAATGATGGTTTGACGCGAGACGTCCAGATTGCCGGCCAATTCATCCTGCGTCATACCTCGAGCCTCCCGAAGCTCCTTTATCCTGTTTTCCACAAATTGCTCCCCCACCGGCGCCGTGTAAAGCTAACTTTACTATACCGCCACTGCCCTGTGTTGTCAAGTTAACTTTACAAAAAAGCAAGCGCCGGTACAGTAAAGGATCATCCTTTACACTTCTCAAGGATCATACTTTACACTTTTTGAACAAATGCAGACCCTCTGTGAAGGGGGTATGCGATGGCTTGGAAGGTGCAGAGAATGG
>JBGSOB010000025.1:0-10874 GCA_041739325.1 Treponematales bacterium | reverse complement strand
TAATATCCCTTCCTATTGTCGTTACAAGTCTGATCTTCCTAAAAAACGTGTGAGAGTAGCGAAATCCCATGATCTAGGCCGTATTTTCATTGTGAACTTAGAAAAAAGGGCCGTCCAAAGTTTCTTTTTGGACAGCCCCTTTTCATTGCTCAATAAGCCTCGCGAGCCGGCTGTCGGCTTAGTCCGCCTTGGAGTAGATGGCCGGGGCTTGGAACCAGAGCTTTTCCAGCTCGTAAAAGGAGCGGGCCCGCTCCGACATCACGTGGACGACGAAGTTGCCACAGTCCACCAGGCTCCAATCGTCATCGTCCCCGCCGCTATGCTTGCCCAGGATCTCCATGTTACGCTCAAAGATGAATTCCTTGACGTGCTTCATCAAGCCGCGCATATGGGTGGAGGAGGTGGCGGTTACAATGATGAAGTAATCGGTCCATGAACCGATCTGCGTGAGATCGAGGGCCGTAACCCGGCCGCCCTTGTGCTGGTGCAAGAGCTCTGCAAGCTCAAGAACCGTCGTGCCCGTCTTAGGGGATGCAGTATCTTCCATTAAAATCCTTTCCTAGTACGATGGTGAAATCCACGGTGGCTTCTGCGGATTCGTCTCGCTCCGGTATCTCCTGCTTCTGGCAGCGGATGACGGCGGCGACGTTCGAAGAAGCGCGTGGATTATTAAGATGATCATAAACGATAGTGGCTTCGAAGTTCTCAGTATCCGCGTTTTTCACTATTAAAACCTCATAGCCGAAGCTTTCATACAGATCGGCAGCTTTTTTTGCCAGTCCTTTGATGCTTGTCCCGTTAAGGATTGCGAGGTTAAAAACTCGATCCCCCTCCCCCAATTCGCTTGTAGCGACAAGGGCGTTGAGGGTTTGTTTGACAATATCCTTAAGCAGGTCTCCGTTATAGGCCGGAAAAAGAAGGGTCTTACCCTCCACCTGCCTGCGCGAACCCTGCACGCGCGAGGGAACCAAGCGCTCCGCGTCTACGCCGCTTAAAAGGGAAAAGAGGCTTTTTACCGAGGAACGGCTGACATTGCCGTTGACGCGAGCCATGAAAGTGGAGAGGACGGCATCATTGCGCAGATATTCGGATCTTTCCGCAATCCTCTTGAGTAGAGCCAGAAAACAACGCTGCCTGCGCCCGATGATGTCGGATTCAGACTCATCTGGGTTTTCGTAGAGCACGTAAGACTTCACCTTGTCGCCGTCAAAGACGGTCGTTCCCGGGGGAAAAAGGGCCATAGGCCGGCTGTCGGTAATCTCTATCGGATTGGGGATAAAGAGTTCCAATCCATCCAAGAGATCCGTCAATTCACCCAACTGAGCCACGGAATAGACAAAGCCCATGGAAATCTCGGTTCCTAAAAGACTCTCTATCTCGGAGCGGTAGGCGCGCATGTCTGAGCGCTTAAAGACAGTGCCCAGACTATCTACCCGTCCGAGAGACCTTATGAGCTGGCCGGTCTCCGTAGGTATGTCTATGACCGCGGCACGCCGAGATTCGGGGTAATAGAAGAGAACCGATGTTGAGATGGGTTGGCCCTCGTTCTCAAGCACGAAGAGGAGCTTGAGGATACGGTCGTTCTTGAGGGCTTCTCCGACCGCGTCGGAGCGGAAGTAGAGAAGAGATCCCAGGCCTACCCCAAGTATGACCAGGATGATGATGAAGAGAAAAATGATGGACTTATCCATGTGTAGGTTTTTCATGTCTTAGCTACCACGGAGGCTATTGTACAGGGAACGCGTGACAGGGGCAACGCCCCGCCCCCTGTTCATTTGATGTTCCATGCCCCGTTCAAGGACGCGAAGCAGGCACTCGTTCAGGCCCGCGCTCAGGCAGGAAAGCCTGAAATCCTCTTCAATACCGGATCTCGTAGCTTCCAACTTGTCCGCTATAAAGAGGATTTTGGCCACATCCCCCATTCCCTGAGTGCCTAGGGAATGCCAACGCACAGCCTCAAGTACCCTTTCATCCGCTAGGGAAAAAACCCGCCTAAGAAGGATGTCTGCCGCCGGCCCGTGAAACAAACCGGGGAAATCAAGGAGTTCCCGGCAAAGCCCCTCCTGCCCCGCCTTACGCAGAAGGCGATCGCAATCACGGGATAGGCGCTTTAAGAGGGCTTTTGGCTCTTCCTTTGCCATATCATGGGCAAGGGCAGAGAGCTCGCAGGGCTGTGGGTCAAGGCCATGCTTGAGGGCTAAATCTTTAGCTAAGGTTGCAGTAGAGAGGGAGTGGGCAAGGCGCTCAGGGCTCAGCCTTTTTTCAATATAGTAGCGAATAGACTCAATCAGAGGCTTGGTAAGCATAGAGGCCCCGTTGTCGGATAATGGAATAAACCCCAGGAGAGACAAGTTGACGGAAGGCCTTACCGGTTTGAATCCGCTCCCGTACTAGGGTGGAGGAGAGGGGGATGAGGATATTCTCTATCTGCCTGTGAGGATAGGGAAATTCCGGAAAATCCTTTGAAGAGCGGTGGGCTATCACCGGTATGGAGAGCCTGGCTATCTCTTCCGGTTCCTTCCAGGAAGGGAAACCGGGGACAAGGTCGTCACCGATGATGAGAAAGGGGGCTTGTTCGAGATCATACTCGCGCACGATTTCGCGTAAGCTGTCGAGGGTATAGGAAAGGCCGCCACGCTTGATCTCACGCGGGTCTAGGATAAAGCGCGGATCGCTGGACATGGCGGCGGCAACCATGTCCAAACGGTCTTGATCGCTCGCCCCAGAGGCCATGGCCTTGTGGGGAGCCTTGTATGCCGGGAGAAACAGACAGCGATCCGCCTTTAGTTGATCGAGGGCTTCTTCTGCAAGGATGAGGTGCCCGAGATGGGGGGGATTAAAACTTCCCCCAAGAATAGCCAGAGTCACCCTAAAAATCCTCCGCTGCTCCGTCCATACCGTAATCCTCTTGCTTGTCTTCCGCTACGGAGGCGAACTTTCCATCATCAAAGGGGCCTGTATCCCCATCCGCGCGAATCACGAAATCAAGGAAGACGGTTTTAAGCTCATCCAAACCCTGACCGGAAAAAACCGAAATCCCATAAATCCGTTCATTAGGAAAGCTAGCCGCAAGGGCTTGGAAGGCCTCTTGGCTTTCAGGTAGATCCAGCTTGGTGCCGATGATGACCCTGTCCTTGTTGGCTAATTCCGGGGAAAAACTACGTAGCTCTTCATGGAGGATGCCGAAGGCTTCGAGATAGCCGGGTTCGGAACAATCGATGAGAAAGGCGAGACCCGCGCTACGGGAGATATGTTTGAGAAAACGGATACCCAGGCCGGCACCCTCGTGGGCGCCCTCAATAATTCCAGGGATGTCGGCAAGAATGATATCCCGCTCAGCGATGGTAAGCACACCCAAATTGGGGATCTTGGTGGTAAAGGGATAAGGGGCTATCTTGGGCCGGGCGTTGGTGAAGGCGTTCAAAAGGGAGGATTTTCCCGCGTTGGGGAATCCGACGAAGCCGATATCGGCCATGATATTCAGCTCGATGCGGATCTCAAGCGCCGTACCGGGCTTGCCAGGGTGGGCGTATTGGGGCGCCTGGTTGATGGAGCTCTTGAAATGGGTATTACCCCAACCCCCGTTACCGCCCTTGAGGAAAACCCAGGGTTCAAGGTTGTCTTGAAAATCTTTGAGGATCTCGCCGCTTACCGAGTCCATGATACGGGTGCCCGGCGGCACGGGAATGATTAAATCCTCCCCATCCTTGCCGTGCATATTCTTTCCCATCCCGTCCTGGCCGTTTTGCGCGTGGAGGCTGCGCTTGAAACGCAGATGTGCCAGGGTGCGTAGGTTGCGCTTTACTTGAAAAACCAAGTTGCCGCCCCGGCCGCCGTCGCCTCCGGCCGGCCCGCCCTTGGGCACGAATTTTTCCCTGCGGAAGGCAACGCAACCGTTACCGCCCTTACCGGAGGAGACTTCTATGGATATTTCATCAGCGAACTTGAACATCGGACTGTCTCCCAAAAAGCAAAAGCCGCGCCTGAAAAATCCGGCGCGGCTTCATCATAGGTTGCGGCCGTAACCGCTCTATCCATTCTCGACGCGGCCGGAACCGGCTACGAGCTGGGGTTTAGTTAGCCTTGAGCTCCATCGGCTCGATACCGGCATACTTGCGTCCGCGGTACTCGCGGAAGACGACGCGCCCATTCACCTTGGCGTAAAGGGTGTCGTCCTTGCCGATCCCGACATTGATGCCGGGGTGAATCTTGGTGCCGCGCTGACGCACGATGATGGTGCCAGCGTGAATAACTTCGTTGCCATAGGCCTTCATCCCCAGGTACTGGGGGTTGGAATCGCGGCCATTTCCTTTTGCATGTTTGCCCGCCATGGGACTCCCTCCACTCTTAACGTATCTGTATCTCGAACTGGCCGGGAAATTCCCTGGAAAGTCCGGTGAGGCCGGTAAGGAGGAAATCGCTTATCCCCCGATGCCGGCCGGAATCCTCATCTGTTCGTCTCTGGACTTGAAAGGCCAGTTCACCGGGTTTATCCGCCCTACCCCGCACATCCAAACTCGGATAGGCAGCAAGGCTTTCCCAGGCCGTTCTGACGAGAACGGTAAAGGCGGCGCAAGCGATATTCTCGCCAGTGGCCGCCCCCCCGGCGTGGCCTGAGGCCTCAACCGAGGAAAGACGGGCCTCGCTGTCTAACAGAACGAGGGCCCGAATCATGGGACTAGGCCCCGATGATGTCCTGAACCCGGATCACGCTGAATTCTTGGCGATGACCCTGCTTCTTGCGGTTATCCTTCTTGGGGATATACTTGAAGACGATGATCTTCTTGTCACGCTTGTGGTCTTCCACGACGGCAGTTACCTTGACGCCGGCGACATAGGGACTGCCAACCTTAACCGCGGAACCGTCAGAAACCAAAAGGACGGAATCGATGGCAAGGCTCGCGCCCTTTTCAGCCTCGACCCGGTCTACCTTGAGAAGGGCGCCTTTCTCGGCTTTGTACTGCTTACCCTTGAATTCTATTAGTGCGTACATCTTCAGAAACCTCTCGCGAAATGTATCCCGACTTATACACCGGATCTTAAGCTCGTGTCAATGAGGCGCCCGGACTTCGTAGCTCTTTTCACGGTTAGGAATAATCACGATTCAAAGCCGCGCAGGTAATCGAGGGCCTGGCCTGGCAAGCTTAAGACCTTATGCTGGCTGTGTTCGCCAGAAATGATTAAAATTGAGGATTTAGGCAAAGCGCAAGCCTTTGCAAGGAATGAAATTAGAGCTTGATTTGCCTTTCCACGCTCCGGGGCGGCGGCCACCTTGATGACAAGCTCTTCACCGCGCATCCCTTGTACCTGGGTTTTTGAGGAACCGGGGATGATTTTTAAGGCACAACGCAGGCTTCCATCGGCTTGAGGAAGGAAAAAAGCCATGAGAGTGGGCTAAAAAGCCCTTTCCTCCTTAATACTTAAGCCCCCGCTCTGCTCGACCCAGACTAAAAAGGAATCCCCCTTTTTCATAATCCGATGAACGGCATTGCCATAGACGCTGCGCAGTATACCTGCCTTTCGCGCCTTTTCCGGGTCAAAGGCGGCGTCGAGAAGTTCCCCCAGGCGCACATCAAAGGCGGATTTTTCAAGCCCATAGACATCTTGGGCCTCCCTTTGGAAGACATAGGGGCTGCCACCTTCAGCGGAAACGAGGAGCTTAATGCCCTCCTCCTGGGCAAGGAATTCGGAAAAGATACGGTAGGGAATGGCTAGATTGCGTTTTTCCCCGGATTCTATCCCCGAATAGGCAAAATTGAGGACGAGTGCGTCAAGAAAGATATCCTTCCCTGGGAGGCTGAGTTCCTGCTCTGCCCCGGGGACAGCCTTGCCCCCCTGGTCGAAGTACGTGATCCGCAAGCCCGTCGTGGCGCTGTCCTGTGCCAGACATTCTAGGCGAGCTACCTTGTAACGCCGTTCCAGATTCTTTACCACAAGGCTGTATTCTTGGATTTTTTTCTGGAGATTAAGAAAGGTATCGAGTTGGGAAAGGGTACCTGAGAGGGCCAGATTGAGGCTGAGGACAGCTGCCAGGCCAAGGAGGGTGGGCAGGTTTGCCGCCGCTAGTGCAAAGAGGGAGAGGGATTCCTCCCCCATGCTCGAAAGGGCGGAGCCAAAGCCCATTTTCTTGCCGGCGGCTTGATAAAGGAGGGATCGCTCACGCAGCACCTTGGCAAAGCGCACAAAAAGAAGAAAAAGGAGGCTGGAGCCAAGACAGAGAATGCCGCTCTGAGTCGTAAAAAGCCAGAGCAGGGCCCGAGAGAGGCCTAGGGCGAGTTTAAAAAGGGGGTCCTGATTCATGGATTGTCCTCCATGATTTCTATACCGCCCTTAGCCCTTGTTACCACCTTATAGACGATGTCCATTTCAAAGGATGCGAATTCTTGAACGTCGTGAACGGCATTACCAAAGGATGACGCCGGTAGCTCCCCGGCCTTCAGCTTTTGGAAGATTGCCGAAAGCCCCTTGCGTAGGCCCTGATCTAGATTGCGAGCATCGTAAACGGAGGGAAATCCCTCATCATCGTAGAGGGCAAAGAGGGATATGCCTTGCGCGGCGGGAATCTTCTCAGAAAAGATTCGATGGGGAAAGGCTAGGTAGCGCCCGCCTATAGGTAGGCTGATAAAGTCAATAAAGAGACTATTACCGGCAAGATCGCGCTCCAGGGTTTCGATTTCACGGTCTTCGCTATCATAGAGCTTGAGCTTTACACGCAGAGTGTCTCCATCCCGGGAGAGGATTTGGAAGCGAAGGGGGATACATTCGGCCTTAAGGAGGTCAATGCGGTCTTCAAGCCTGGCGATGCTCTCTTCTTGGGCTCGAACAAGGAGATAGAGGGTGCCCAGGATAGCCGCCAGAGAAACAAACACCCAAAACCATATTTTCACGCTTAATTTCACTTTCGATTTCATGACTTTCCTCCAACAAGCTTTAAAAATTCCCCTTCGTCTAGAATGGCAACACCCAGCTCCCGCGCCTTCTTATTCTTGGCCGAACCGGATGCCGGATCGTTGGTGACGAGGTAGCTCAAGTCCTTAACGACCGAGGCCTTTGCCGTTGCCCCCAGTTCCTTGACCCGAGCCTCGGCCTCAGGGCGTTTCATGGTGGAAAGTTCACCGGTAAAACAAAAGCTTTTTCCGCTCAAGGGACCACCGGTGATTGGGCCCTTAAGTTCAAAGGCCTTTGCCGCGAGAATGGCGTCTATTTCAGTAGAAAGGGAGGCTAGGCCCTCCACAAAGGCTGTGGCGGTAATCTCCCCTACCCCAAAGATTCCTGCTAAATCTTGGGTGCCGGCTTCTCGCAAGGCTTGGATGCTTGAAAAACCCGCTTCGATGATACGCAGAGCTATCAGCTCGCCGATGCCTTCGATGTCCAAGCCGGCGATAAACTCAGAGAGGCTCAAACTGGAACGTGAACGCAAATTTTTGAGGGCCTTGGCGGCCGAGGCCTCTCCCATCCGCTCGAGTGAAGCCAATTCTTCAACTTTGAGACTATATAAATCCGCGATACCTTGAACCCTGCCTGAATCAAAAAGCTTACCCAAAAGGACATCGCCAAAATCCCGCACCTCGAGAACGTCCAGCCACTTGCGGATTCGATGAAAAACCTTCTTAGGGCAAGCGGGATTGGGACAGGCTAGCCGAGTGCCCTCATCGACAAGCTCCGTGCCGCAGGGACAGTTTTGGGGGTATACTATCTCTCTGGCTCCCGGCGGGTTTTCAACCAAGCCCTCTATTTTGGGGATGATCTCTCCACGCTTTGTGATAATGATGCGGCTACCTATCTTGAGGCCCAGATTGCGCAGCATATCGGGGTTACAGAGGTTTGCCCGTTTTACGGTAGTGCCCGCAAGCTGGACCGGTTCGATGATGCCGATAGGGGTGAAAGTAGCCCCCGCTTGGTTCCATTCTATATCCACCAAGCGCGAGATAGCCTCCTCCAGGGAGAATTTAAAGGCAATTTGTTTTTCCGGCCTGGCGCGTCGGGCGTCGGCGGGATCTAACTCATCGCCCTTAACAACCAAACCGTCGATATCGTAGGCAAGCTGTGGACGCCTGTCCATAACCTGAGCCCTGTAATCCACGACGGCTTGAGGGCTAGCTAGGATGCACTGCTCCACGACGGAAAAGCCCTGGCTGGCAAGCCAGTTAAGCTTGTCACGTTCGCGCGCGAAAAAATCATCGCGTTCCACGGATAGGGCGTCATAACAGAGGATATCCAGATGCTGGCAGCCCTCCCCATCTTTACGCTTCATCAGACCGTTGGCGGCATTACGGCAATTTGCCTTCCCGGAAAAATAGCGGTCATGCGCGTTATGGCTCATGACAACCTCGCCGCGCACCCCACCGGTAAAATTTGCTTCGAGCTTAGCGACGAACCCACCCATTTTTTTGACGTTGGCGGATATGTCATCGCCCTTAAGCCCGTCTCCCCGCGTTACCGCTTTAACGAATAGGCCTGACCGGTATTGAAGCTCCAAGCTCGCGCCGTCGAGCTTGAATTGTACAAGGTACTCCGGGTGAGCGATTTTTTGCGCCCACTTAAGGAAGGCTTCCGGGTCTGATGCCTTGTCCTGACTGCCCATGGGAATGAGGTGTTCGGCCTTTGGAAAGCCATCGGCAGTATCGCTACCCACCCTTTTAAGGAGGCTGTTTTCCGGTTCCAGCTCCAAGAGCTCATCCCAAAGCTGGTCGAACTGCCAATCCTCTATTTCCGGCTGATCGTTATAATAGAGGTCTTGATGGCGCTTTATTTCCCTTTCAAGCTCGGCGATTTTAGCCGCGGTATCTTTCTTTGCCATGGCCTTAATCCTGGGCAAGGACGATGATTCTGTCCTCGCTCTGCAATTCAAGCTCCATGGCCTTAGGTGGATTAACCCGAATTCCATAGCCTAGGTCTGGGTCCTGGGAGTGCCGGGCAATGGAAAAGCCGATAGCAGTCTCGCCGCGAGCGGCGGCGGCCTCCACCACGGCCAGGAAATCCGCTTTGACTCCAAGTTTGAGGTAGAGGCTGGCAGGCTTCAAATAAATCTCCGATCCTTCTGAGTTGAATAGAATCTCAAGTACAGATTCAAGCATTGGGTTTTCAGAAAGCATTGCCAGCATCATGGATAATATCCTATCGCTCACTATAAAGTCGTCGGCTTCGGCAGCCTCGGCGAGCTCCCTATTTCGAATATCCAAAATCTCGCTCACTATCCCAAATTTTATTTTATTTCGGCGAGCGATATCCCTTATGTGAAGAAGGCTAATGATGCTTTTCGCGTCGGCATCCTCTATGGAAAGCCCGCCTTCATCACTCATAACAACTATCCGATCGTAGCTTTCCAGCCGCAAGCCATCAAGAAAACGCCTGTCCGTGCAATTGCCCTTGAGTAGCCTCATTTCTTGGTTTTTTACGCTCTTTTTCAAGGCTTGAAGCTGGGAAAGGGCGGTATCGGACTCACAGGCCACCGTTACGCTGGAGCCAGGGACGGTATAACCATCAAGTTCCGCGATGATCATGGGAACTTTCCAATTCCAACCCACGATTAGAGTGCGTTCGACAGTGTTTTCCGCAGAGGCCTTGGCAATGCCGGCCTTGGCCTGACCATAAGCGGATTTCAGGGACCGTTCAAGTGGATGGGCAAGGTCATCGTCAGCGGCGATAACGATGAGTTTTTCACCGTCTTGGAGCACTCTATCCATCGATGGATTCAATTCAGCCTTGGCCTCGGCGTTGAGAATTCCAATGAGGGAAGAGTCCGCAAAGCGAGTCATTATTTCAAAATATGACATACCAATGAGTTTTGGGTTTTCAGTGAAATAGATTTCGTCGCCATCAAAGTCCAACAGCTCGAGGTAAACGCGTGACAGACCATTTTGCCGGCAGGATTGCGCGATGATTCTCGATACCAGCTCCCCTACCCTGACTAAGGTAATCCGCCCCGCGGCCGCGATTAGCGCCGGCTCAATGTTTTGCGGTTTTTGTATTTCCGCGACTATAGGCGCCTCACCGCCATTGCGCGCGCGATCCTTCATGACGGCAAGGGTAGTTTTAACTACCTCAGCGTCCGAATCAGGCCCCTCATTTGAGAGGATGATGATGGATTTGGAATCGCCTAAGTTGAGAATGGAAAGATCGTCCGGCAAGGAGGGACAACCGGAACGTACCACGATCTTCGTTCGACCTCGTTTTGGCACGCGCTCGGAAAGTTCTTCTTCCATCTGCGTCTTATCGAGGCTGGAAAGTATGACAATGGTGGATTTTTTTTGATTTTCATTGGCGATTATCAATTGCTCGATAATGGGGAATATCTGGCCGTTCCAGCCGAGTATGGTGCTGTGCCCGCGTTCAACCACGGCAGATCGACCGCGGCGCAGGTCATCTAACTTGCTTTCGAGTCCGGCGGAGAGAACGCCGATGAGGGTCGACATAACGAAAATGCCGCCCAGGGTGACGACAAGCATCACGATGCGGAAGCCCCAACCGGAGTCCGCGCCCAAGGCTCCAGCGTCCATGGCATGCATAAACCCTATCCAAAGGGCTTCCGCCAGACCCAAGCCTTCCGTTCCCTCTTGGCTAAGGCCAAAAAGCACAAGAACGAGGGCCGCCAAGGCGATAATAGCCAAGGTAATGATGGCCAGGCCGACTATGAGGGCGGCTGTGCCGCGAGCCATGTAGGCGTCAAAACCATACTTGATTTTTTGGGAAAGGCTGAATCTTCTCATAGGCTGATTCTATGCCGAAGCCTAGGCCCTCGTCAAACGAAAAAGCCGGGTTCCCCAAGGGAAACCCGGCTTATGTGCCAAAATGAATGAAGAAGCCTTAGTCGCCCTTGCGAACGAAGGCGTCCTTGAACCCTAGAGACTTAAGTCTATAGAGGACTATGCCGC
>JBGSOB010000020.1:0-19412 GCA_041739325.1 Treponematales bacterium | reverse complement strand
TGTTTCGCATTCCCCAGCGAAGTTGGTTGCCGTGGGAGCGGTGGCCATAACCGATACGCAACCGTTCCTTTGCTTGAACAAAGGCCGACTCTGGAATCTTTCCCTGCCAAAGTGCCTGCACTACCGTATGGTCGGCTATCCTGGATCCGGCGACAACGGCCATCCATTTGGCATAGAGGGTAATATTTTCTGAAACGGTATCCACGGAAAAAGCCCAGGCGTTGGAACAAGAACTCTCGCGGTACCAACCTCCGAAGGAATAAGAATCGCGGCTGGGATTGGCGGGACGTGTCACAAGGCCTCCCTCCGCGACTGTTTTGCTAGCCGGTGCATTAATTGCGCCCGAGTAATTTAGGTTAAAGCTAACAGTGTATTCCGACCAAGAACCAAGGGCTTCCGCGCAATAATCCGAAAAGCCTATATCGTTATAGGCCCGCACTCGATACCCGTAGGTTATACCCGCTTGCGCTTCCTCGTCTGGGTAGCTTTGGCTGTTGCCGGGAAGACTTTCGGCTATCACCGCCCAGACGCCCCCTTCTTGGCGCCGTTCCACTGAGAAACCTGACTCGAATCGTGAGTTGTCTTGCCAGTTGAGGTTCAGTGAGGCGCTGCCTGAGCTCACCGAGAGTAGAGAAGGCGGCGCCGGTTTTTGGGTGAAATCCTCGAGGCTCAAGGCGATGTCTGCCGAGCTAGTGAGGTTGCCGAATACCTGGACCGACTCCTCAAGGTAGCTGGTTCGTGCGCCCTGGGTAAAGCTGAAGCTTAGGCTATACGATCCGGCCGGTTTGCGCGCAGTATAACGGGCAAACCGCAGTGACATATTGGCGACGAATGACTCGCCCGGCACAGGTACTCCGTCTAGCTTGAGCCCGACTGAGTCAAGGGCGGGGTTGAGGTCTGCCGGCCAGCTAAGACTGATATCTATTGAGCCTTCCCCGCCGGAAAGGGCCCTGAGGGTTATGCTAGCTTGGATGCTCACTCCCTGATTTACGACAAGCCCCTCCAAGACTCCCTGAGCGACTGTTTCCTGCGCTGAGTTTAGGCCATCAACCCCCACGCGCCAAATCCCGGCTGGAAGGTTTACCGTCGTAAGCGCCTCTTCCACGAGCATGTCTTGCACGGCTTGCGGACCGTCAAAGCTAAACCGGTAGGAGACGATAGCGAGTGGGGGTAGTATTGTGCGCGCCCCACTCGCCCCACCTTCCGCAGAGATAAGGAATTTCACCTGCCCTTCAATGCCTGGCTTAACAGGAAAATCGCAAGACGCGGCGAAGATCGAGATGAGCAGTCCCGCGCCAAGCAGTAAGCGGCTGAGCCGCGCCTTACGTTGTTTCATATCAATTCCCCACGCTGAATCTGAATCGACTTGAATACAGCAAGCCGTTTTTTCTGGCATATATCGCCAGATGATGAACACCAAGGCTAAGCGGAGAACAGTTTAGGCTAAGTGTGCCACCGATAGCCCCTGGGATCAACCCAGAGTCGAGGACCCACTGATAACTGTCAAAGGTTTCGTTCACGCTGATTTGTAGGATTCCCTCTTGATCTATGATCGGATCCCCGTCCTCATTGAAACTGAGAGGCTCATCGATGGGGGAGAGCACCGTAATTGCGATATTCACGCTACCCTGGGCAATAAGCGTAGCCTGCGTAGCTTGCTCATATTGCCCGATATTGCCGGCACTGTCGCGTACTAAAAGCATGAAGTGATAATTCACCCCTGAAGCCAGCCCACTGATCGTTTGGCTTAGGGATTGAGCCGTCCAATCCATTACCGCTATGCCATTTGCCTGCGCTAGCGCTTGCGTCCCAATATTGTTCAGGTTTGAATAGTAGAGACGGAACTCCAGCGCAGAACTTGGTTCATTGTTATCATTCGCCATGATCCAAGAAACACTTATTTGCGCCGTACCGATATTGGAGAATGAAAGCGTACCTCCCGGAGTAGGCGCGGCCCAGCTAGCGCTGGCGATATTCGAAGCCTGGGAGTGGCCTAGAGCGTTAAAGGCTTTCAATCTATAAGAATATTCTGTGCCGATTGCGGCCGAACTGTCGGTATAGCTTCCCGCGTTCGGGAGAATATCGTCGGCGATAGTGGTCCAGGTCAAGCCGTTGGCGCTGCGTTCAACGGAGAACCCGTTTTCAACGCGTGAATTGTCAGTCCAGCTGAGCAGTATCGACCCTAAGCCCTCAGAAAGCATAAGCCCACTTGGTGCAGCTGGAGGCTGGTTAAAATCTTCAATTTCCAGCTCTATGAGGGCTTGGCTACAAAGATTTCCATATATGTGCAGAGCCTCATAGACTGTAATCTCCGTGCCTGCCCTGGCTAGGGCAATGCGAATTCCGTAGGATCCTGAGTCAAGCTCTTCACGGTATCGTAGCCTCCTTGCCACGAGGTCTATTTCCAGGTAATCGGCGCTGCATTCGTTGCCATCTTTAAAAATCTTGCAGCCATCTACGCTTGGAAATAGCCCCTCCGGCCATGTTAGGCTGATATCAGCGCTACCGGAGCCGGTCGTCAGGGTGGAAAGGGCGATGCTGATGGTTTCAGAGCCGCCAGCTACTACGCTGACGTCGTCAACCCTGCCTTCGGCGATAACCAATCCTCCCGCATCCAAGCCATCGACCTGGATGTTCCAACTTCCTGCCATGAGGTCTACTGTCGCGGTTCCGCCTTGGCTGCTTACCGACTCTTGAGTTGTCGGACCTTCGAAATGAATGATGTAACTGTTTACTTCTACCCTAGGCAGGATAGTACGTGAGGTTTGGGGTGATTCAAAGGATATTGATAATCGCCCCGTGGCTCGGCTAGGGAAACGAAGATCGCAGGATACTAATCCCCCTGCGATCAAAAACAGGAAACCAAGACTCAAAATCGATGCTACACTCTTCCTCTTCATGCTTTCCCCCTCTGGTGATGAAACGTCGTCACCAAGGAGTATGCAATAAGCGTACCAAGTGGGATCTTTTAATAAGTCTATATATAGCAAGAATAAATATGAATCAATGGAAGACCAGAACCCCTTTTTGTGTAGAGCAGAATTGTAATATGTGGTAAAAAATGTAATATCTCTTTCTAAAGCTAGGCAATGAAGGCCTTGCTCCACGCGAGGGCTGAGGGGGGCGGAAACCAACTTTATCTCCTCTTGATTTATAAATATAGTATGGCAAAATCTTCGAGAAGAGTCAAAGCTATGAATTTTAATTAAAAATTGGATATTTTCCTATTGTTCGCTATATTAATCTTAGCGAAAAAATAGAATTGTTGGGAGCCGGCCCTCGTCAAGCCGCGATCCCCTCGCCGCAAACCCCCTCTGGCGAGAAGCAAATGTTCATCCGGTGTAATAACCGTCGTCGAACCGGATTACTCATTGAAGGTGGCAGAGCCACGTCCTAGGAGGTTCAGATGAAGGTTTTCTTTTTTCGTGTAATTCTCTTTGGTTTTTTATCTCTCAGCCTTTCGGCTCAAAGCCTCACAAGTCCAAGCGGGCTTTCGGCGAGGAGCCGCGCGACCTATCAGTCAAGCCTGAACCAATATGGCATAACCTGGACATTCGACAAGGCCTATCCATCCGGGCAGTTCGCGAATGGTGACTTCTGGGTAGTGGGCCCAATCAAGATCGTGGGGATTAGCCCAAGCCCAACCGTCCTTGCCGGGGGAAGGGTGATGAACGGGTCAATGCTTAATCCGACGGTTAATAATTGGCAGGGATATGATAATAAGATGTTTGGTACGGATTTCAATGCCCAGTACGATCAAACATTGAACGCGGCTATGCCGGGTGGCTTGCCTCTTTCTCCGATAAACCCACTTTCCATAAGCCAGTCGGCTTCACTCATATCAGGCATTAGCACTGAAACTTTAGGATCTGGTATATCCAATCAGGTGCGGACAATGGCGGTTCTCACCGTGCTATCCGCAGTACCCCCGGCAAACTCCTTCCGTCCGCCCTACGTAGGCTCAGACAAGACGGTTCGCTTTCAATTAAGCAATGTGAATTTTGCGCTTTTACCCAGCCTAACCCGGGCCGCGAACGCGCCCGCGATAGCCGAGGTTGCTTCACGTTTCCAACGCCCATGGGTGGAACATATGGTGGGCTGGATAAAAGAATGTTTTCTTCCCCGGGATAACATGCATAATTACGGACGAGAAGTCGCTAGCGATGTCTCTGACGCGGCCCTTAGCCTGCTTCTTAACTACAGCGCGTCGGATAAAGAACCGCTAGCGGTACGCATGGTGCAACTCGGGATTGATTACTACGCGATCATCAACAATGGTCAGGGGCGGATCAATTGGCGGGCTGATGGAGGCCATATGTCGGGGCGGGCCTTCCCCATCCTGTTAGCAGGATACCTGCTCAACGATGCCGGAATGAAGGCTGCTATGTCAAAATCCGGGGAGTATGCTTACCAAAATGGCTACTACGAGGGTAAATTACCCCCGGACTACGTCCATTTCGGGGAGATAGATCAAACCTTTTACGTTACGCAGCGCGATTACGAACGGACAAATGGTATCAATTCCCAGCTTTATGGAAATTGGGAACCCGACACGCGAGCCGTGCTTGAGCCCTATCAGCAATCGGATATCGGGGTTGCTGAATGGGGGGTGGAGCACGTCCATACACCGGGTGGGGACAACCGCACCTGGCACCTTCCCTATCGGGGCGTTGCCGGCATGTCATGGAGCGGGTATATTTTGGCATCGCGGGCTCTAGGATTCCGCAACCTCTGGAATCACCAGGCTCTTTTCGACTACATGGATCGTTATATGACCATAATGCAGGGTAATCCGGATAGAACCCATAACGCGTTCCAAGCGGCTATGTGGGATAGTTTCCGACCCGTGTATTGATGGATACTTGAGAGCCGTGAGCCATTAGCCGCCGGGGATGGGAAGAAGTTGGCCTTCGCCCAACTTGGCGGCTACGCCCTCCGGGGCATAGATGGTCTCCATTGAAATACAAATGGCTAGATGCAGATTCCAGAGCATGACGATCTGCCCGAAGTAGGAAACCACGATAAACATGGTTATATGCGTAAAGAGGCTAGCGCCGATTCCCCAAATGAAACGCTCGTCGTCACCTGCCAGGGCCCTGCTGTGAATGACCCGTCCTATGCTTCTGAATGCGAAAATAATCATTACCACGAAGAGGATCAGGGTGGGCATGCCCCCCACCACTCCATTGAGGATGTATTGGTTTACGATGTCGTTGAGGGTTTCGCCGGTGCCTTCTGACCAATAGGTGGTGTCGGGAACGCCCCATAGGGCCCAATCCCTAAAATGAGCTATTGCCTTGTCAATAAGGAGGTAGCGGTAATGACCTGTTGATCCGCCCGCGAGGTCGATGCGGCTTAAGAGGTGGTAAACGGGGGCCTTCATTGACAAGTCGAGGGCGATATACCCGATGAAAAGGGCGTTACGCACCTTGTCCATCTTGAAACGAAAACTGAAAAAGGCCATCCCGATGAAGGCAAGCATAATGCCTATGATGGGGGTCGAAGATGAACAGAGTACGATAATCGTAAGAATCGATATGAAACTGACAAGGGCAATCACATCGGTGTTGCCCTTTTTCTTAATCATCGCCATGACCATGGGGATGATGGAAGCCCAGAAACTCCCTGCCAATATTGGGTGGGCGAAGGCACCCTGTACTCGCAAACGACCTTCCCGAACCTCGGTTATGGGAGACACCCCACCGAAGATTGAAAAGACGTTTCGCCCAGTCGCCTTTTCTAGCAGGAAGAAAAACATGACCGGAAAGCTTAGGATGATGAGGGTTTTGACAATTGTGCGAACGTCATCGATAGAGCGAATGAGGACGCGAGCTACGAAGTAAATTCCAAGTTCTTCAAAGTTAGTTCCCAGCTGGTAGACAAAAGCCGAAGGAGCGAGCCTTTGCTGCACGGTGAAGAGAAGCATACGGGTGACCGCCCAGGCGATCATGATCTTGTCCGCAGCGTGGAGTTTGAAAGAATGATATTCGTTGCGCAGGACCATGCGCAAGACGCCAAATACTACCATGATGCGCACAAAGCTAAAATCAAGGCTGGCGACGACAAGCCGTTGGGCGGGAGAGATAAAGCATGCCAAGACGAGGACCGGGATGAAGGCATGCTCCTTTTTTACGATCACCATGGCTACGCCGAGCATGAGGAGGATTGCGAGTCCAAGAGGATGGACCGTTGTATGCCCGTATACAGTACCCATTTTTTCCACTATAGCCCCCGTCTGGGGGCTTCTACAAGTGGTTTTACCCATGATTGACTAGGAACCTCTTCCATCATAAAATGGAACACCTTTCACTGCCGTTCTCTGGGACGCACGCATGTAATTCAAGGAGTCATTTATGAAACTCTTCAGCCCTCATGAATCGCACATTGTCGGTCTTAGGAACCGAATATTTCAGGCCCTAGCGCGTTCGGCTCCGGGCGCGGGTTCCATTCGGGTATGGCTTCACCGCAAACGGGGGGTCAAGATCGGCAAACGGGTGTTTATCGGCACAGACGTTATCCTCGACACATCCCATCCAAAAAAAATTGTTATTGGAGATGACGTGGTTATCAGCATGCGAACCACCCTTATCGCCCATTTTGGCAACCGCGGATTGGAAGAGCTTTACAGCCGCAAGCCGACCCTGGTTATAAAAGACAAGGTCTATATAGGACCGAATGTCACAATACTCCCGGGCGTAACGATTAACGAGGGCGCAGTCATACAAGCCGGAGCGGTTATAAAACGCTCCGTTCCTCCCTATACCATGATAGAGGGTAATCCCGCCCAAGCGGTCGCTAAGGTTGGCGTGCCCCTGACCCAGTCTACTCCGATGTGGGAATTCCTCTCAAAGCTCAGGCCGATGCGGAAACCTGAGCCAAAGGCTGCTGAGTAGGGCTCATGAATAAAGCGGTTTTTGTTAATATGGCCGGGAAATATCTTTCCCGGGTCATTGGCATGGCCATTGGCTTCTTCATAACCCCGTATCTGCTCGGAAAACTCGGGCCGGAGGTTATGGCCCTGCAGATTATAGCTTTCCAAATACTCCAATATTCCTCAATTGTTAATTCTTCCTTTAGTATTGGCTACTTTCGTTTTGCCACCGTTCATTACGCCCGGGGTGAATTTCCCCAACTCAATCATATACTGAGTCAAGGGCTCTTCTTAACCCTTCTATCTGGTCTGGTGACCCTTATCCTCGTGGGAGTGGTCATACCATTTTCCGGGCAAATATTTGGAATTAAGCCGGAATTATTGCGAACGGCGTATTTTGTCATTAGCGCCACAACGGTTGGATTTCTGTTTAGCATTATTTTTGAAGTTTGGACCACGCCGCTCTATATTAAGCAAAAGCTTTTCGTGGTTAATCTTGGAGATGCCGCGGGTAAGTTGATCGCGACTATCGTGACGGTCGTTGCCTTTATCTTTGTCCAGCCTAGCTTGGAGTTTTGGGTTGCCGCGACGGTTATCGCTGGCATCCTTATACAGCTTGCGCTGGTATACCCGGTTTCTAGAAAGGCAATACCCGAAATCCATATCAAACCAAAGGCACCAACCGCCGAAGGTATGCGCAGCCTCGTTGGCTTTAGCGCATACACATTGATCGGTTCCCTTGGCTATCTTCTCTATTTTTCCACCGATTCCATTATCATTTCCAATATGATCGGCCAAGAAGCTTTGACATTGTACAATATCGGCCAACGTTGGGATCCTCAGATACGCGCGCTTGTAGTCGCTTTTATTTCGGGGCTTACGCCTGAATTTACCAGGCTGTTTTCACAAGGGAAGGAAGATGAGCTACGAGCGAATTTTTTCAAAGGCGTTCGTTTTACCTATTTGATCGTGCTTTTACCCGCTCTTTTCCTTATCGCGTATAGCGATCAGTTTCTTAGCCTTTGGGTAGGCCCCCAATACGTTGCTTCAAGCAGCCCTGTTCTTAAGCTTATCATGGCCTGCTTAGCATTGAGTATCAGCGGCAACGTAAGTTGGGATACGCTAATAGCAATCAATAAGGTCAGGCAGGCATCGATCACCACGGTTTTGTTGGGAGTCCTCAACGTCGGTTTAAGCATTCTGTTCGTACGCATAGGAATGGGTATCTTTGGGGTGGGCTTGGGTTCTGTCATCTCACTTGTGATAAAGGATCTCCTAGTTCTTCCCTTTTTAGTTCTCTATTACCTCAAGATAAGCCTTGGCGAATACCTTCGGAAAAGTTTTCCGCGTCCGGTTATACTAGCCCTGGCGCTTTTAGCCATTGCCTATGGTTGTAATTATCTTATTCATCCGGCCAATTGGGGAGTCTTTATACTCGGATTAGCTGTTTATTGTCTTGTTGGCGCTCCGGCGCTGATTTTTATAGGCCTAGAACCAAGTGAGCGCAAGGCGCTCTTTACCAAACTAAGGCTTAGGGCAAAACCGTCCTGATGGACAGACGCGCGCTCATCGTATAAACTGGCTGAAATCTCCGGATAAAAAGGGTATTTCATGAACGTGACATTCCTACTTCCCGCTCGCGGAAGATCGGGCGGCATTCGGGTCACCGTAGAGATGGCGAATAAGCTCCTTGCCCGCGGTTACACAGTTAGGGTAGCCTATCATGATGAAACGAATATCCTATCCTTCCAGGGCCTGAAGTCATTGGTGCGTGATGTCGTTATCGGCGCGATAGCAGGGAAAAATTCCGATTTTATTCACGAATTCAAAGGAAAGGTAGAGGCCTTCAAGAGTCTCGAAGACCTCTCCTATGAACGCGGCGAGATTCTCATTGCAGTCGGCGTCTATTTTATACCGCAGCTGCTTGCCCTTAAAGCGGATGTCATCAAATTACGTTATGATCATGGTCTTCCAGGAGATGTGAATGACCCGCTCTATGAGCATTTACGAATGCCAATAGACACCATATGCGTATCTGAAGGCATAGTGCCAATCGTAGAGCGCGAGTTGGGGCGAAAGGTGTTGGGGGTAGTACCCAATGGCATAGACACCGACCAGTATTATCTTGAGCCTGGTCCAACTAAGGATGGGATCGGGACTATCTGGGCAACACAATATGAAAAGGCTCCTGAGGAAACAATGGAGCTTTTACAAGCTATCAAACGCGAGTTGCCTGGCACGCCACTACGAGTTTTTGGCAGGCCGAATCGCCCTCAGGGCCTGAGCCCTAAGGAGTACGCGCGGTTTCCATCCATCGACCAATCTCGGCGTCTTTACAATTCCTGCATGCTCTGGCTCATCACAAGCCGCAGCGAGGGTTTCTCCCTGCCTACTCTTGAGGCGATGGCTTGCGGGGCCGTTGTCATAAGCTCAAACCATATGAACGCATCCAAGTTAATCGACGACGGACTCAACGGGTTTATAGTTCCATTTGGGGATACTGAAGGCTTTATCGCGAAGATAAAGGAAGTGCGCGCGGATGAGGCTTTGAGGATTCGCATTAGCGAAAAGGCGCGTGAAACGGTTCAGCAATATAGCTGGGATCGGTCGGCTGATAAAATGGAGACTGTTCTTAAAAAACTGGTGGAGGACTATGCCGCGCGGCTTGCCTGATTTTAAGTTTGTCGTCGCTGGCGTCGACGAGCTCCTAGAAAAAGAAGACTTTGGCGAACGTACGCGGATGCTTGTTAAGGCTTTGGATAAATCTGCTCTGGCGGCGCCGCTCTTAGTTATTTTTAGGCCTCGGATTTTCTGGAAACGCCTTTTAGCTAAAGATGACGGTTTTCCCTTCGAAATAATCAAACGCGGCATATCTTATACATTGTATAGGAAAACTGATTCTCTCTACTATCTCACTACTCATGTATTTCTGCCTCAGTCCATTCCCATTGTGTGGCGCCTAGGTCAGGTTTTACTCGGCCGGGCTATAAATCAGGGGATTCTGTCACACATTCAGAAGCGATTCAATCTTTGGTACGCAAATCCGCGTATTTCCACCATCATCGCCCAGCTCGGTTGGTCGAGGCTTTTTTTTGATTGTATTGATAACCAAGTCCTGCACCCGCAAAAGTCGCGTTACTCAATCGGTATCGGAGCGGAATATGATTGGGCCGCCAAGTTCGCGAATCGCTTGGTCATCGCCGCTGAGTCTCAGCGGGGAATTTTCCCGGGACGTGACTGCTACATGTTACAGAACGGGATTGACGAAATATTTTTCAAGAATCAGAAAGCGGCGGATCTAGGATCAGGACGACCGGTGATAGGTTACGCCGGCTCACTCCAAGACAGAATCGATATAGGCATCGTCGAGACTTTGGCGCTCGGCTTGCCGAATGTAGATATTGTTTTTGTTGGCCCATTTCTTAACAAGGAACACTTTAAACCCCTCTTTAATTACCCGAATATAAAATTCATCGGGCGTAAGCCGTTTCAGGAAATACCCTCATATCTTGCAGCCTTCGATATCGGCATCGTTCCGCACGTGGTAAACGAGTTCACGGATTCCATGAACCCATTAAAAATATACGAATATTTGGCGGCTGGGTTAAATGTGGTTTCAACTCGGATCGCGGGCAGTGAGGATTTTTCCAATTATATTGATATTTGCGACGATGGTGAATCCTTTCTCGAGGCTGTACGTTCCCGTTTAGCGGTCAAGCGCGAGTCAGCCGATTTGAGGCGGGAGAGCCGCCGTCATTCATGGGAAAGCCGGATTCGTGGACTGGTGCAAGATTTACGTCTCGTTGATATAGACGTACAAGGCAAGGAGTAATCCGACTATGTCAAATGAGCCTTTGGTGAGCGTTCATATGATCACCTATAATCACGAATCCTACATCGCTCAGGCGATAGAGGGAGTACTAGCTCAGAAAACGACTTTTCCTTTTGAGTTAGTAATAGGTGAAGACTGTTCCACGGATGGTACACGGCGCGTGGCGCTTGAATATCAGCGGAAGCACCCGCAAATTATTCATCTTCTGCCATCGGAGAAAAACCTTGGTCTGATGGTTAATGCCTACCGCACCGATAAGGCCTGTCGCGGAAAATATATCGCCTACTGCGAGGGCGACGATTTCTGGCAACGCACGGATAAGCTCCAACTACAGGTTGATTTTCTCGAGAGCCACCCGGAAGTCGGCTTAGTGCACTCGGACTACGATAGGCTTTTCCAAGATACCGGCTTACTAATGCATGATTTTACAAAGTCCGAGGGGAATGCACCGCCGGCTGATCTAGATTTTTATAAAATATTACACGGTGGGAAATGGATATGGATTTTATTATGTACCGTGATGGTGCGCCGTGAGCTTATGTGGAATGTGCTTGATTCCGACCCGGAGCTATACCAAACCCGGCGTTTTATGACAGGTGATACGGCGCGCTGGGCCGAGATGAGCCTTTTAGCGCGGACTGCCTACATTGACCAATCGTTGGCGACGAATCGCCTTTTACCGGAATCCGTCTCACGTACTAATGACCCGCGAAAGCAAATGGCATATGGCCGCAACAATCGAGAACTCTTCATGTACTTAATAGACAAGCATGGCCTATCATCTGATGAGCGTCGTATTCATGAGAAATATTGGTGTGACTATTCCTTGGTGCTCGCCGCTCATGACGGCGATAAGGCTCTAGCCGATAAGGCGAAATCCCTCTTGCCCAGTTTGACAATAAGGCAACGCATATTTTATTTGTCGACTCGTAACCGTTTGGTGCATATCGTCTTTAAAGCTGTCTGGTCCTTTTTCCTAGCGCTCAAGGGCATGCAACAATTAAGGGCTCGGTAATATTTAAAAAGGAGATTTGAATGGCCATTCTTAAAAAATATGTATTATTCGCTTTTTTGGTTTTAACGGCAACGCAGGTTTCCTTCGCAGAGATAAGGTTTATTTTTCGCTACGATGATCTTTCTGCGGATATGCCGGGCGCCAGGGATCGGGATGAGGTGCGTGCCCTTTACTGGGACGCGGAGAAGCGTATGGACGCCCTTTTTGAGCAATATGGGTATCCTTATCATATTGCCATCGTGCCGGTGCACTTTAGTCGAGAACGAGAACCAGTGGCATCGCTTCAAGATGATCAAGAGAAGCTCTCAATGCTTAAGCTTGGCATCGGCGCCGGACGGATTGAGGTTTCTCAACATGGTTTCAACCACCTTAATCACGCTACGGCCGGATATCGAGTGGCTGAATTCCGCCAACGCAGCTATTTGGAACAAATAGCTGATATTCTTCAAGGGAAGAAGTTGCTTGAGGAAGCCTTGGAAACTGAAGTTGATATTTTTGTGCCGCCTTTCAATGCCTGGAATGCATCTACCGCTAAGGCTTTGGGCAAGGCTGGTTTCCGGGTGCTATCGGCGGACCGCTTACATACCACAGCCAACATTCACGGCTTAAAGGTTATACCCTATACCATAACCCTGCATGACCTTACCCTGATGGATCTAAGGGATCTTCCTGACGATTGTTTGGTAGTAGTGCTCTTTCACCCAACCGATCTCGTTAAGCTTCCCTCCGACTACGGCGAGGGCAAAGCAATAGCTGATAAGGAAAAGGACTTTGAGTATTATCTGCCGGAAATAGAGGATCGAGACAATTTGATAGAGGCGGTTTCCGCATCCGTGGGTGATTTTAGCCTTTTAAGCTACAATGTTCATCGCATTCAACAACATGGCGGGATACGAGTCACAACCTTTACGGAGGAATTACAAAAGGGTCATTACGGTTTGGATCTCTTCAACGTGGCCGTATTTGAACGAAGCTTGCGGAAATTCATATCCTCCGTTTTTAGGCCTTTACCGCATCGCATTAAGACAGTCGTCTTCCCATCCTTGTTCAGTTTCAGCCGTACCGGTGTTTATGTCGATGATCCCGGCTATTTTGCTCGCAACATACCAGTGCTCATACTTTTATTTGTCGTTTTAATGGCAGCATTCATCGCTCTGGGTGTCGTCGTATATTTCTTAAGCCTAGCCGTGCGCTTTAAACTTCATCGCACTATTCACTTGACGACAATCGCCTTAGTTAACCTAGCTTTCCTCGCTATAGCCATAAAAAATATTGAAGTTGTCTATCGCGGCTTTCAGTTGGAAGCCAAACATGTCTTGCCCATGGTTGCTTCCGGCGCCTTCAACCTTACCGCTTTCTACAGATTTTCCAAGAGGAAACTTAAGGCTATTCTTGACGCACGTAGAGTCAAGGCCCTCTGAAAATCCTAAGGGCAGCTATCTGAATTCAAAGGCTCCGATGTCTATGCTTGCCCCTTGGGGGCGGGCAGTCCCCTCAAAATCCTTGCTGGGGGCGCCGTCTGCCGTGCCTGCGTTAACCGCCGGGCTTGAGCTAAGCAGGCGAAAGGCCGTTGGGGCAAGGCTCTCATCTACGCGTGGATTGCCTGAAAGCCCGGAAAAATCGACGTTGGATGAAACTTTGTCCGAGGTTGCAAGAGGCCAGTCGCCAAGGTCGTAGCCAAAGAGATTGTTGCTGCCTGAGTGCCTGCTAGCGTTAAAATTGACTGAATCATCGAAGGGATCGAAAAGAACGAAGAGCATGATGTTATTTTTTAGGTTGAGTCCATTCACGTCCTGACCTACTACCATGCCTGAACCCCAGCGACCGCCCTCATAATAACCCCAAACCGTGTTATTGACAAATTGGATGCCCTCGGCTTGGAATACGTACACGGCAAAAGAGCCGTCAAAGTAAAAAACGTTGTTTTTTATAAGGAGATTGCTACAACGGGCGGCGGCCGGTGGCGGAAGATCGTTGAAATAGAGGCAGGCGGTAGTGCCGCCGCGGCTTGCCATGGCCACGTAGTTGCCCTCAATAATGGAATCCGAGAGGGCGGCAATTTCCAGCCCGTCCGAATGACCGTTTCCGTAGGGTCCTGTGGGCGGATCACCATCGTTTCCCTTGCCCATAAGGCGGTAGACGCGGTTGTACTTAAAGAGGAGGCGGGAAGAAGTGCCGACCGCAACCCCATCGTCGGCGCAATCGTGGATTTTGCAATAGGCGACGACGTTATCGTCGCGGAAGAGCTGCAAACCGTTGGCCGACCCATCGATGTGGTAGCCCGCGGCGTTGGCTTGAAAATTGCCGTCAATATCTATGTACAGGAGGGCGACGTGGTTGGCATGGACTTCCAGGGCTGCGGAGGGGCCGTATTCTCCCAGAACCTTGAATCCGTCCTCCACTTGTCCGTTGATGATGACTCTGTCCACACTGACATCGATGTTTTGCGGAAAGATGCTCTGCTGCGCATAAGAGGCTTGCCATCCTAGTTCCGCACCATGGGACTCTTGCGTCGCATGTCGTATTTGAATCCAAGCATCTCCCTGTGCAATCTCTGCAAAGCTTGGGGAGGGATACTCTCCGGCGGCCATCCAATACACTTTGCCGCGCTCAAGTGGTTCGGGTAGGGCGGCAAGGGCGGTAGACCAATTTTCGCCGGATCCTGAAGCCCCGGCGCGCACATATACGTAGTTGGCGGGATTATCCGTTGCCGGGTCGGGGATGACGGCTTCGATATCCTCGTCCGGCAGATTGTCGGGATTAGTTGCTGACTGTCCAGGACATGCTGCCGCGCAGAGACAGAAGGCGGTACAAAGGGGTAAAAACAAGAGCTTGTAAATGGACTTCGCGGGAATACCTTGTTTCAAGACTTTCTTCATGTGAAACTTCCCTAGGGTTTTCGCGTTCGCGTCCGCGCTTGCTCGAGACTTTTTATCAACTCAAGAGCAAGACGGCGCGCGCCGCTTGGGTTGAGGTGGCCGTCGTCGGATGTGTACGCCCCGTGGAGCAATGGGAAACTCCGTCCATTTGCCTCGGCCATGGAGCGTCGACCTTCAGGGTCGATGGACTCATGAAGGGCGATGTCAAAGATAGGGTCGGTTCCGCCATAGGTTTTGCGAATCCTTTGGCTTAAGCCCTCCCGTGTGAAGTTGTCGCGGTAATCGTTGAGCTTTCTGCCCAGGATAAGCTTAAGAAGGTTTTTGAGACGCTGAGCCAAGCTGACATCTTTGGCTACCAATGGCACGGTAGAGTGGATAAAGACGATGTCGGGGTAGCGTTGCTTTAGCCCATCCATCGTTGCTTGGTAATGCTTAAAAACGGCATCAATGTCGGAACCAGAGTCGAAGTCGACATAGCAGAATTTAAAGAGGGCTATGTCCAGCTTCTCCCCAAGCCCTGAGTCCAAGGCGGCCGCAAAGTCGTCAATCTTGGATATGGGGTTGCCGTTGGCCCCTACTGAATAGTGGATAAGCCGCGGTACTGTAATATCCGCAGTATCCTTTGATTCCATAATATCAAGGGCAAGGCTCGGCTCGGCTTGACCTAATGCCCTTAAGCTATCAAGGATATTCCATCCCACGGATTTATGCCCAAAAAACACGCGAGTTTTCACAATTTCAGCCATGGTTCCATCCTGAATTTCTACCTGCGGCATAGGGGCCGACGGGGCGCATGATACAAACGATGCCAATGCAATGCAAAAAAAGCAAAACGACTTGCGTTCCAAGCGACTGAACTTATTGAGAGCCGTTTTCTTTTCCTGAAGACCTACTGATACTTGAATATCCATATATTGAATGTGCAGGATGCCGGCCCAGATGTCAAGCCGACTTGGGGGTCGTTTTTATGGCTGACCAGGGACCGGATAATCCGGTAAAATCGCGCTATCATTGACAGCGGGCCACGATTTGTATAGTTTTATTATCTTAGGAAGTGAATAAAGTATGGCCAATTTTCGAGGGTTTCAAAAGTTCGGCGTGCGGATAAGCGGCCTAGCGCGTTGTAGTATTAGCCAGCGCCTGAGCGTCGTAGTTTCCTTATTCTTCATTCTATTCCTCTCTGCTACCTGCGGGGTTTTCCGCATTGGAACATTTCTTTCCGAGCGCCCCGATAACGCGGTCTATGGCTCAACTGTCACTCAGTACGGTATTAGCTGGAGTTTTGCAGACACCGAGCTTATCGGTCAATTTGTCAACGGGGACTACTGGGTGATTGGCCCTGTCGACATTGTCTCAATTGACCCTGCCCCGACTAATGTCAGCGGGCGTATCATGAATGGTTCCATGCTCAACCCCACGGTAGGGCATTATCAGGGATACGATAATAGGATGTTTGGCACTGATTTCAATGCGCAATACGATCAAGACCTAAATGCCGCTATGCCGGGGGGCCAACCCTTATCTGCGGCGAATCCCTTACGGATAGAAAACCCGGCTAGCCTTATTTCCGGAATCTCAACCTTTGAACTCGGTTCAGGCATCTCCAACCAGGTGCGGACAATGGCCGTGTTGACAGTGCTGGACAAGGCCCCGCCATTCGGAAGCTTCCGTCCGCCTTACGTGGGGGCAGACAAACAGACGCGGTTTCAAGCGAGCCAACTTGATTATTCCTTATTGCCCAATCTGGCCGTCCCGGCAAACGCCCCACCCATCGCAGAAGTAGCGGGTCGCTTTGAGCGGCCCTGGATTGAGCATATGATGGGCTGGATAAAGGAATGCTTCCTCCCTCGCGACAATATGCATAACTACGGCCGCGAGCTGGCGAGTGACGTTTCCGACGCCGCGCTATCGCTTCTCCTCAATTATAGCCGTGAAGAAAAAGAAGCCTTGGTCATTCGCATGGTGCAACTGGGCATCGATTATCACGCCATCGTCAACGAAGGCGAGGGAAAAAGAAATTGGGAAGCCGATGGTGGCCATATGTCTGGGCGCGTCTTTCCCATCCTCTTCGCCGGCCTCATGCTCAATGACGAAACCTTAAAATCTACTATGTCTAAATCCGGGCGCTATGCTTACAGCGCCGCTTTTTACGAAGGAAAGCTACCGCCGGATTATATCCACTTCGGCGAGATGGATCAAACCTTCTACGTCACGCAGCGGGATGTAGACCGCACGAATGGAACGAATCCCGATCTCTACGGCCCCTGGTCTCCTGATGGCCGCATTTCGGGTCCCCAGCCCTTTGTGGCCAGCGATATAGGTCTTGCCGAATGGGGAGTGGAGCACGCTTGGCAACCCTCAGGCGATTGTAAAAATTGGGAGTTGCCCTATCGCCAAGTCGCTGGCATGTCTTGGAGCGGCTATGCCCTCGCTTCCCGTGTGCTTGGGATATCCGGGCTCTGGAACCATCCGGCTTTTTTTGATTATATGGATCGCTATATGAATTATCTGAATGGTCAACCCGACCGCACCCATAATGAATTCCAAGCTGATATGTGGGATACCTTCCGAAGCGCATACTGAAGCGGCCCTTAGGGCCAAAGTGAGGGGTTTTTTGAGTAAGATGGGGAGCCTGGCCCTCGTAAGTTCGGCTATGAACGAGGTTGGATATATTGAAAAAACGATTGAGGCTGTGTTGCGCCTTGATCCGCGCCCCGATCTCTGGGCCTTGGTGGATGACGGGTCGACTGATGAAACCGGTAGGATCATCGATGAATACGCGGCGCGACATCCCTTCATCAAGCCCATCCATATCACGAAAAAGGAAGGGCGCAACTTCGCTTCCAAGGTCCATGCCCTTAGAGCGGGGATCGAGCTTGCTTTGGCTAAAAAGCCAGATTTCCTTGGTGTTTTGGACGCCGATATAAGCTTTGAGCCGGATTTTTACACCAAGGTGCTTTCCAATTTTAGGAATGATCCCGAGCTCGGAATTTCCTCAGGATATATCTTTGAGGAAAGGGGTGGAAGCTTCAAGAGCCGCCCAACGAACACTCCCTTTAACGTCGCCGGTGCCATCATGGTTTTTAGGCGGGAATGTTACCTTGCAACTGGGGGATTCGTTCCCATGGAAATGGGAGATGAGGACTGGTTCTTGGAAATCAAAGCACGCTCCCTCGGCTGGAAGGTAAAGGCTGATCCCGCCATACCGGCCTACCACCACCGCCCCACGGGAACCACGAACCAGAGCGCCTTAAAAATGCAGTATAACAACGGTATCAAGGACTTCAGGATGGGGAGCCTTCCTCTCTTTGAATTTCTGAAGTGTTTGCGGCGCGTTAAGGAAAAACCGTATTTCTTTGGGGTTTTCATTCGTTTTTACGGATACCTGAGCGCGGCCGCGCGGCGTCTTCCCCTTATAGACGCTCCGGATGTCGTTGAATATTTGCGCCGTGACCAAAGAAGCCGAATGGGCCTTCGCCCGCAAAACGCCCCGGCAACGTCGGAAAGGAGAAACTAACTATGGCCAAGGCGAAAGTAGTTGGCTTTGCGTTTTCACTCTTTTTTTCCATCGAGCTAGTTGCCGTTCCCTCAAATGTAACGCCCAGCCGAGGGGCAATCGCTAACCCGTCCAAGATCGCCGACCACTCTATCGTTCATGCCCTCTGGGATGGCCGAGTGCCGGAATCGGCGATCATTCAAGCTAAAAAGAGCCTTAAGATCGGCTATGGCCGCACATCGCACGGTTCTCAGCTCCAGTGGGGTTTGCGTAGATTGCCTGAATTTGCGGATTCAGACGGCCTTGGAGGCAAGGCCTACCTCAAAGGAATCCTCCGCACGACAGAGGCGGATCCCGTCGGCGGGTTACGGATACTCTATGGCTCGCATCAGGATGACAATCCGGGAGACTGGCTTTCCGGTGATGCCGGTTGGGCAAACGCCCATTTTGCGGAGGAAACTCGGGAGTTTTTAACTCACCCGGAACACGCCGACTACAACGTGATTATGTGGTCCTGGTGTAGACAGCTCTCAGACGTATCTTCTCAGGATCTTGTTCGCTACTATCTTGAACCGATGGAAGCCTTGGAGCGCGATTATCCGCGGATAATCTTTGTTTACATGACCGGTCATCTTGACGGCACGGGTAAAACGGGAAATCTCCATCAGCGCAACGAGGAGATTCGCTCGTTTTGCAAGGCGCGTGGCAAGTGGCTGTACGACTTTGCAGACATTGAGAGCTATGACCCGGAGGGCGCCTATTATCTTGATAGGCTTGGAGACGATTCATCAAATTATGACGCCAATAAAGATGGGCGTCTTTCGACCGACACTAGCGACCCTAAGCGACCGCTCAAGGGAGACAGAAACTGGGCTCAGGATTGGCAAGACACGCATACGCGCGGTAAGGACTGGTTTTTTGCATCCGGCGACATGGCCCACGCAATGGATATAAACGTGAATATGAAGACATATGCCCTCTGGTGGTTATTTGCCCGTTTGGGCGGCTGGGACGGGCGTTTGGCGGATTAAGCCCGCCCTGTGGCTGAAAAAAGGAGAATGCGATGCAAACGATGAAATGGGTTCTCGCGGTCTTGTTTATTGCGGTGCTTTCCGCTTGCCAACCTGGGCAACCGAATCCCTATAACCCAAATATTAATCTTCCGGATAACAATTCTCGGATAGCCGACCATACGGTAGTGCAGGCACTTTGGCAGGGAAAGATTCCAGAGTCGGCCTTTGTTCAAGCAAAGGAACGGTTGCGTATCGGTTATGGCCACCGCTCCCACGGCAACCAACTTCGCTGGGGAATGCGAAACA
>JBGSOB010000155.1:0-78906 GCA_041739325.1 Treponematales bacterium | reverse complement strand
ACTACCTGCACCGCCTCAAGCCGAAGGTGGAGTTGGGTAAGGATTACAACCCCGGCGAAAAAACCCTGCTCTACAATGTCTACGTCAAGGCCTTCGGCGGAAGCGGACCGGCGGATTTCTTCTCCGGCGAATACAAGGAACGCTTCCAGCCCCTCTACCTGGGTCGCTTTATCCTTTCCGCCTATGACCCGGTGGATGATAGCTTTACCCTAGACACCGATGACCCGCGGCGCGCCTCCTTCTTTGGGCAACCCATGCCTTTTGACAAGCTTAAGCTGTCGCCCAACGCCATCCTTCCCTTAGGCGGCGCGCTTGGGGCCGATACTGAAAGAGAAAGCATGAGCCTGGTGGTGTCCCTTACCCCCTTCGTGGACGGGGATGAGGCTATCAGCCCGGATTACCCGGTATCGCTCTCCGTCCTTTCGCGGCTGAGCCCGGCGGAGACCCGCAAGGCCCTGGCGGAAAACATTGAGCGCTTCGGCGCCTCATCGCTTGACGCGGAACGCGTCTATGTGGCCGCCTACCAGCTTGAAGCCCGCGTCCTGCCCAACCAACTGCTGGGCTTGGACCAGAAGACGGCTGACAGGGCGGCGGCGCGCAACCCGGAGCGTAGGCTCTCAGAAGCGGACACGGAGTACTACTGCTTTACCGGCGGCGACCCCGAGGCCCTAGCCGCCCGCGAACTGGCCCAAAAAATAACCGCCGGCGTAGATTCACCCCTCGAGAAAGCCCGCATCATCCTTGAGTTTTTCACGCGACAGGGCAAGGACCGCCCCGCCGCCTGGGGTAAGCCCTTCAGCTACGATTTCAAACCGGGAAAAAACGATCCGGGCGAGTCGGCCCTGAGCGCCTTCCTCTTCAAGCACCGCCAGGGCTATTGCCAGTACTACGCCCTCGCCTCTGCCCTCATGCTGCGTGGCTTGGACATTCCATCCCGCGTCGTCGCCGGCTACCTGGGGATAGATCGGTCAACGCGAAATCCAGGCTATTACTACATCTACTCGAACCAAGCCCATGCCTGGACTGAGATATTCATAGATGGCTTGGGCTGGGTCCAACTGGACGCTACCCCGGCCGCCCCCGCCTCGCTGTCGGGCCTCCTGGGCCCTCCAGGGCCTGACGGCAGCCCTCCCGAATTCCCGGATGCGCCGCAATGGGGCGTTATATCCTTCCGCGGTCAGCCGGTATCCGTTTCCGGCAGCAGTATTGCCTTTATCCCGGAGAGCTACCGTTTCGGATCGCCGATAGACTTCTCCGCCCTCGACCCATCCATGCGTCCCCTCGTGTCGGAAATCTACCTCAAGAGCTTTCCACCTGGGCCGGAACTGCCTATCCAAGGCAGCGGCTTCATCCTCGAGCTGAAGGACGATGTCGTTTTTTATGCCACGCGTAAAAAAGCCACCGGCAAGTCGAATCTGGAAGTCCAAGGCCCCTTCCGCCCCAAGGCGGCGGCCGAGCGGATATCCGCACTCTCGACGGAAGGAGGAAGTGCCGGCATCAGCCTCGTGGGACGTTACTCGGCCCAAGCGGCCCTCTCCGGCCAGCTTTCCCTAGAAGCCCTTGATCCGCGCTGGGAACTTGTGGGATTCCAGCCTGAGATTAAAAGCGCGCAACAGAATGAAAAACAGGCTGCAAGCGGCCTGGCCGCCGGAATCCTCATAGCACTCGCATCGGTCGCGCTCCTCGTCTTGCTGGCCCCCCTTGCCCTCTTTATCCAACGCCGCATAAAGCTTTCCCGCGCCAAGCCCGGGAGGGCGGCGGCCCTGGCCCTGCTTGAATACATGCGATACCGCCTCTATATACTCGGAGAGGCAAGCTACGGGCTTTCTCTTGAGGAATGGGCCGGATGGCTTAGGGAAGTCCATGGCATGGAGGCGCGTGAGATCATCAAGGATATCGAGCGTAGCCGCTATGACCCGAACTACGCGCAGGGGATGGGATCCGAAAGCTTAAAGATGCTGCGCGCATCCTTCGATGCCGCTTTGCATCTTGCCTTTCCCATGGAACGCAGCCTCCTCTCCCTTTTCGATCCCCTCAAGGCCCTGGCCTATATCCGTGAACGCAAGACCGGCGCAACAGAATCGGAACCAAGGAGGGAATCATGAAGGCCCGCCACGTTCAGGGCCTCCTTTTAGCCCTCTACCTTTGCCTTGCGGCCTACGGGGTATCAGACTCAGGCAGCCAAGCCCGCATAGACGCCCTCTTTATCAAGGATATCTTTGAGAACAATTCCTCCGCCCTCTCCTCCGTGGACGGGCTCAGGAAACTCTACGAGGAGTCGGCGGCTATCGACCCAGACTACTGGCGCGTTTACCACCTTAAGATGCGCTACGAGGCCATGGTATCCGAGGACAGGTCGGGCATGTTGCGCGCGCTAGACACGGCCAGGGAATGCTGGGATCGCTACGCATCCGACCCGGAAAACCTGGATGCCCTGAAACAGGAGCTTGTGCCGGACTCCAGGGACTTAGGCAGCAACGAGGCCTGGCAGGCATTCTTTAACCGCTTGCGCAAGCAGTTGGACGCCATTGAGATTCTTTCTACCCAAGCCAACCTCCATGAAGCGATGGATGAGCCGGCCTTGGCGCGAATATCCTTGGAAGCCCTTATAGAATCGGGCAATTCACTGGCACGTTACGAGGCCCTCACGCGCCTCTACTGGCTGCGGATAAAGTACCTCACGCTGAAGGAAGCCCCGCCCCTCTTCGACGAGCTGGACCAAAGCATTTTAGAGATAGAGGCCGATATGGCCCACAGCTCTTCCACAGACGCTCCCATGACCCAATTCATGAAACACCAGCACCATATCGGCTTCCTCAATGAACGCGCCATCCTCTACGGCTACGTCTATGATATTGGGCGTTGCATGGAGGAGTATGAGTTGACGATGGAGGTGGACCGCGGCTTTTACCGCGACTTCGGCTGGGATTACGGCGGCAACGAAACCCTGGAATCAAACCTCCAGCTCACACGCCTCTCCGACATGGATTGGGAGGGCTTGGCGCTTAACCACCGCGAGTCGGCCTCAACCTATTCTTACCTGCAAACCAGCTACGAGGCATTCCTCTCCGCCGGGGCTCCCGCGCGGGCGCGGCGCGAGGCGGCCTCTTCAAAGGCCGATAGGCGCTACTACACCGAGGGCATGCGCCGCCTCTTTTTGGGTCAGTCCTGCCTCTTAGCCGGAGACGCTAAGGCCGCCATAAGGCATCTGGAATACGCTGCGGGCTACAAGGAGGTTTTCCGCGACATCTCCTACACCCTGACAAACTTCCGCGCCCGCGTATACTCGGAGCTCATTTGCGCCTACCGCGCCGAGCGCTCCCTCCAGGCCCTGGAAGGCAAGCCCGCCATCCTCTCTCTGCCCCTGCGGATAAAGGAGTTCTACTACCGCTTCCTCCTCTTAAACAATCTCAAAGCAAACCCAGACTACCTAGCCCTCTTCTCACCCTTCATGCTCGTGCGTGATATGAGCCTTTCACCTTACGCCGCCATGGAAGTGGCATCCAGCCTAGACCAAGGCATACTCAGGCGGCGTTTGGAGGAATTTCTTCCGCTGGATCAACGTCAGGGAGCCCAGAAATATTATGACCTTTACAGGGCAAACATAGCCCTCTCTAGCGGCAGGCCCGCCGAAGCCCGAGGCATCATGGACGCAACGTCCATCTGGATGGAGGACCCCTCCGTTATCGCGAACGAAAGACTCTACCTGGCTATGGCCCACGAAACCCTTTCAAAACTGGAGGGAAAAAACAGCGCCAAGCGCATAAAGCAAGCCTTGGCCGCCTTCCGTGCCTACCCCGGTTACGCCGTAGGCAGGGGCCTGCCCATCATCATGCTCCGCCCAAAAATCATCGACTCTAGCGCCCGGGAGGGAGCTAAACTCCTACGCTCGCGCCTGGCCAAGGCGGCTAAAAAATGGCGCTTGTCATGGCGGGAGAGCGGTGATGATCTGCCGCAACCGGTCTTTGAGATTAGCGCCGAGGGCGAGGGAGAGCAACTGCGCTACCGCCTCAGCCTCAGCATCAATGACCCAGGCGCCCAAGCCCTTGGCTACAGCTCCGATGAAGATCCGCGCAGCCTGCTTATCTATCCGCAAGACCTAAAGCGGGGAGACTACCCTTCCTGGGCTCTGCGCGCCCTCCTGGGCATACGGAGCGAAGATGAGGACGAAAAAGAGGAAGATGCGCCGCTAGATGGAATTGAAGCCCTCGAGGAAGCGCTCGAAGGAAGCTAAGATAAATACCGTGGCGGCCAGATGCTAGTCCGGCCAACGCTCCATGATCTCAAGCACGGGGCTTAGGTCCTCAAAGAAAAGGTCGTGGAGGCGGGGGTCGAATTGCTTGCCGCGATTTTCTAAAAAATAATCCTTGATCATTTCCAGGTCCCAGGGGCCCTTGTACTTGCGGGTGTGAAAGAGGGCGTCAAAGACGTCGCAGAGGGCCGTCAGCCGAGCCCCAATGGGAATATCCTCACCGGAGAGGCCGTCGGGGTAACCGTTGCCGTCCCAGAATTCGTGGTGGGAACGGGCGATGCTGGCGGCAAAGGAGAGTATTCCCCCGCCTGTCTTGAGAATCTGGTAACCGATGATAGCGTGCTGGCGCATGACATCCAGCTCCTTGGGGCTGAGCAAGCCGGGCTTGTTGAGGATCTCGTCGGGAATGCCTATCTTACCAATGTCGTGCATAGGCGATGCCAGGGCCATGAGCTCGGCTTCCCGCGGGTCAAGACCGGCCTTCTGCCCCAGCCAGGCTACCATCGAGCCTACGCGCCGCACGTGGTTGCCCGTTTCCCTGCTGCGCGACTCCACCAGCTCGCCTAGGGTGTAGATCATTTCGCGTTGGGTTGACTCTATCTGCTCAGAGAGATCGAGGTTGGCGAAGGCGATGGAGATATTGCCTGAGAATACCCGTATCATTTCCTTTTCCAGGCTGGGCAGCTCCTCGGAGCTGCGGAAGAGGATAATATTCTCACCCCCGTCGGCGGCGGGAAAATAAGACACGAAGTAATGGTTCTCGAAGAAAGAGTCCTTAACTTCCAAACAGCGCTCCACCAGAGGGCGCAGATCCTCGTGCTCGGAGAGGGGGAAGGCTTTTCCGGCTAGAGGGGAGAAGTCGCCGGTAGCGGCTATCACTAAAAAGTCCTTACCCCGACCCTGGAGGGCTATGCCATCCGCGTGGAGGATGAGGGAGTCCTCGTCCAGGCGCATGAGGCTTGTCAGTTGCAAGAGGACGCCGGTGTAGAATTTTTCCTTGGAGCGGTTTCGGAAGAGCTCGCCGGAGGCGGTAACGATGCGGTGAAAGCCCTCCTCAGAGCGCTGAAGCATCTTGAGATCTTGGTAGGAGCGTATGGCCACCGTGACGGATGTATAGAGCTTGAGCTCGGTGAGCTCGGTCTTTGCCTTGTAGTCGTTGATGCGATACTCCCGTATCACTTCCTTCTCTGGCGCCGCGCCGGGTTGGCCGGTGCGCAGGATGATGCGGATCATCTGGTTCTTCCAGGTGTCGCGGATCCACTTTACCAGCTTGAGGCCGGCGTCTTCCGTCTCCATAACCACGTCCAGGAGGACGACGGCGGTGTCCGGGTTGGCGGTAAGCCACTCCCTAGCTTGGCGGGAATCGTAGGCTGAGGATATCTCCAGTTCCCGTCCCTCAAGACGGTAACCGGCAAGGATGAGCCGGGTGATGCGGTGGACCTCGGAGTCGTCGTCAACGATGAGGAGCTTCCAGCGGTGGCCGCTGGGAGCTTCTGGGGGGAGGTCGTCTTCGGGTAGGAACTGTATCTCATCAAGGTCGCTCATGGCTTTCCTCTCATCATTATCGGCTTCCTCCCCGGTTTTCCAGCCCCGGCGCAACCGGGGGAATGGAAATTGTGAACTCCGTCCCCCTACCCGGCATGCTGACGCAGTCAATTTTACCGCCTAACACCTGGTCTACCAGATTATACACGATGGAAAGGCCTAAGCCGGTGCCCCCCTGGGCGCGGGCCGTCGTGAAGAAGGGGTCGAATATCTTGCCAATGGACTCAGGCTTTATCCCACGGCCGTTGTCGGTAAAGCGCAGCACGACCTGACCCGAATCCAAAAGCCAGCCCAGCTCGATACGCCCCCGCTTTCCCGGCTGGAAGGCATGCTTGAGGGCGTTGTCCATGAGGTTGGTTATCACCTGGGCCAGGGCGCCCGGATAACTCTCCATGATGATTTGCAGCCCAGGCCGAATCTCCACCTCCACCTCGCGGTGTTTCCATAAGGGTCCGAGGCTGAGGAGGAGGTCTTTGAGGTAGTCGCCGAGGATGAATTCGCGGCGCTGGAGGGTCCCCTCGTCTATGGCCACCTGCTTAAAGCTTGCAACCAGATCCGCGGCTCGGCTTAAGTTGGAGAGGATGAGGTCTGCCGTTTGGGCAAAAACCTCAAGGGCCGCCTCGAGCTCGGATTTTTTAAGACTGTTCCCCTGGAGGGCGGAGAGGGTTGCCTGGGCCTTGCCCTGGACGAGGCTGGCGGCAGTAAGGGCAATACCCAGGGGGGTATTGATTTCATGGGAGACTCCGGCAACCAAGGAGCCTAAGGCCGCCATCTTTTCCGCGCGCAGGAGGCCCTCATGGGAGCGGCGGACTTCGTCCAAGAGGCGGGTCTGCTCCAAGGCTATGCCGAAGTGATTGCGTACAGGACCGCTTGAGCGCATACGGGCGGCGGATGTGGACCAGAGGGCAAAACCGAGGGGCTTATCGTGTGAGTAAAAGGATTGTATGGAGAGAAGTTCGCCCGACCAGCGCAGGGCCCGTATGCCGCCGGGCACAAGGTCCCTGGCGCGGAAGCTCTGGCCGAATTCCTTGATTCCCTCAGAACCGCTACTGCCTAGGCCACCGCCGGGCAGGGCCTGCCGCCCCTGGGCGTCCCAGCGCAGGCACAGATGGGCAGAGCCCTCGGGGCCGTCACCCGGCTCAAAGAGAGAAACCCAACCCTCAGCCAGGCCCACTCCAGGGGCTTCGCGGGCAAAGGTGTCTAAGAGCTCGTCCAAGCTGTGGCAATCAACCAAGCCCTCACCGCTTTCCATGAGCTGGCGGCTGGCCAAGCCCTCGTTGTAGCGCAGCCAGGCCTCTTCGCGCAGGCGTCGCTCAACCTTGGGCAGGCGCTTTTCACTGCTTTCCGCCTGGCTGGGAGCGCAGCCGCAGGATGCTCGCACGACAAGCTCAGGCAGGAGTACCTCGTGCCTGCCCCCGCCGGGACCGCCTATGGCTTCAATAGCCATGCGGGCAGCTAGGCGCGCCTCTTCCTCAAAGGGTTGGGCGGCCGTTGTCAGGGGTGGCTCACAGGATTTGCTCATCTCATGGTCGTCAAAGCCGGCAAGGAGGATGTCCTGCGGCACGCGTAGCCCGGCCTCTTTAAGAACTGCAAGGGCGCCCATGGCCATGGTATCGTTTGCCGCCACAAGGGCATGGGCATCCTTCAAACCGGCGGCAAGGAGGGCGCGGCAGGCTGCAGCCCCAGACTCAAAGGAAAAATCCCCGTCAACTATCCAATCGCCCTTGGCGGCAATAGCGTGGCGATCAAGGCATTCGAGGAAGGCGGCCTTGCGGTCTACCGCCTCTTGTTGGCCGGGGGGGCCGCCGATAAAGGCCAGCTTGCGCGAGCCGTGGCACTCGATCAAATGCTCAACCACAAGCTCCATGCCGCGGCGGTTGTCGCAGATAACGGAGTCAAAGCCCTCCAAGGCTATGGCAATAGTGACGATGGGCAGGGGGCGGTAGCGCCCCAGGAAGTCCTTGAGCTGGGCGTCGGAGAGGGTATGGCTCATCGTTCCGGAAACGATAAGGGCGTCTACCGCGTGGGGGCCTACCATGGAAAAGAGGATGTTGCGATGGTCACGGCTGGCCCCGGTTGCCCTGGCGTTTCCCCCGCCAAAGTACACTAAGTCCGCCCCCGCGGCCCGGCTTTCCTCCAAGATGCCCTGGATGAGGGGATAGCCCTCAGCGTCATCGGCGAGGCTGCGCATAAAGCCCAGTATCCTCCGTGGAGGCGGGGTTTCTGCCGAGGAGCTACTGTGCGGGGACTTTTTCTCTGCCATTACCCCTTAAGTATCGGGCCGGGGGCTGGAAAACACAAGGCGGAGAGAAAGAACTCGCCCGCTCCAGCTTGACCCCAAGCCTTCCAGGGTTTAGAATTCCAGAGAGAAGGCAGGTTATCATG
Source organism: Treponematales bacterium (assembly GCA_041739325.1). Classification (GTDB taxonomy): domain Bacteria; phylum Spirochaetota; class Spirochaetia; order Treponematales; family JBGSOB01; genus JBGSOB01. Next base: position 70,724 of record JBGSOB010000155.1, on the reverse strand, counting down.
AGCAGGCGAATCCTAGTTCTATGCCCACTATTAATGGGGATTCTCCTCTTTTCCTGCGCTCGTGATGCCTCCGTCAAGCGTGAGCTGGATAAGGCCGCGGCCGGACTTAAGGCGGAAATGGCCGCTGTAGAAGCTGGTGTCCTCAGCCTGAGCCGGGAAGCCGAGCGCGTCTACGCAGAGGAAGGCGACAAGGCGGCAGCCGTGGCGCTTGACGAAAGTGAGGGTGGCTTCCTTCGGGCCCTTTCAAAAAATGCCTACTATTATAAGCCTGAGCGCGAGGGGGCGGCCTACTATGTCAGCCCCTGGCTCCCCGCTGATGAGGGGCTCAAGACACGCATTCGCTTTCTGCGCCTGTTGGAACCTGCCATGCTTAAAGCCGCAAACTCCTCCACCTTGGTGAACGTCTCATTTTTAGGCTTGACTGAAGGTGGGAAGACCGCGGTAATAATTGCCCCCTGGTATGATATTCCAGCCGTCTTTCCACCGGGAATAGACCTTGGGGTCTTTGAGTGGTACCGGCGCGGTTTAGCTGCCAAGGACTCCGCCCGGTGGTCTGACCTCCCCTTTGCCGACCTTGGAACCGGGTGGGTTGTGGACGTCTGCGCCGGGGTAAGCGTACAAGGAGAGACGAAGGCCGTGGCGGTTCTCTCCGTAACCATAGACATGATCGAACGGAGGTATCTGCGCGGCTCGGAGATAGCCCTCCTTCTTCTCTCAGCTGATTCCACCCTCCTAGGGATTTCCCCGCGAGGAGGGGAATTGAGCGGGCTCAAGGCCCTCGACTCTGTCCGCTTACTCGATCGTATGAAGGAAAACCTTCCCCTGCCCGCAGACGCGAAGCTGGACTCCCCCACCCGTCCAGAGGCGGAGGCAGAGCTGGGCAGGAGGTTGACCGCCGGGGAAGATGGCTTTAGGCTAGGCCTCAATGGCCATACACTGCGCGTCTATTCCCGCCGGGAAGAACGCAGCGGCCTCATCTTAGCGGCCCTCGCCGGAGACTAAGTGCGCTATCGCAACCGACTCCTCATCTTCTTCATCTCCTATATTCTTGCTTATGGAATAGCCATTGCGAGCCAATTCTTTGTCTTTAACGGCTTAAGCGCGGAGTTGGACGGCTTGGCGGAAACCCGTTTAAGATTGGAAAGCGAGCTACGCGACGCGGAGCTGGGACTCAGCCGCCTCAACGGCGACATCCTCCAGAGACTCCTCCTCTCGGGCGCGGAAAAAGGAATGGACGAAGAGGACCTCAAGGCGCGAGCCCTGGATGTCTATGCAGACTTAGACGGAATCGAAGCAGTCAATCTTTCCAAATGGAAGGAAATAGACCATGCCCGCTCAAGCTTTCGCGCCTATTTTCTCCTAGCTAGCGCCCTGGTGTCGGGCGAGCTCCCCGCGGCTCCGGATACCCTTGCAAAACTCGCCGACAGCTCAGACGCCCTGAATAGCGGCTTTGCCATAATGCTCGGCCAGGTGCGGGAGCGCTATGAAGACTCGATGGACTCCCTGCGGCGCCGCCTTGTGCTTATAGAGATTCTCTCCCTTGTCATAGCCGCGGCCATTACAACCGCCTCCTTTCCCCTGGCCGTCTTCCTGGTAAACAGGCTGACCCACCCCATAGAACACATCACGGCCGTAGCCAAGCGCCTGGAGGCCTCCGACTTCAGCGCCCGGGTTGAGGAGAGTTTTTCCGGGGAGCCCGGCGTCTTAGCAGATGCCTTTAACCGCATGGCCGACCGCCTTCAAGATGACATACTCAGCCTCGAACGGGAGGTGGGCGAGCGGCGCCGGGCGGAGGAGGCAGGAGAGAGGCTGCGAGAGGGGATGGCGACTATTCTGCGCACTATCCCGGCCGCCCTGGCTTCCCTAGACGCGGAGGGCCGCCTGCTGGAATGGAACCAAGCGATGGCCGACCTTATCGGCCTCGAGGCAGAACAGATGCGCGGCCACCGAGTCTGGGAGCTTGCTCTCTGGCTACTGCCGGCCTCTGAGCTGATTAAAGCGCCGTATGCCTCAAAACAAGAACGCACAGGGGGAGAGGGCAGTGGGGATTCCTTGCTTGCCCGTATTCCCGGCGCGCCCGAAGGCCGTGTTTACCAAGCCGCCTCCTTCCCCCTCAAGGCCGCGGATTCAGGCGGATACCTTCTGCGCCTTACCGATATAAGCGATGAAGAAGCCCGCGAAGCCCAACTACAGCGCCTGCAAACCATGAAGACGGTTGGAACCCTGGCCGGAAGCCTTGCCCACGACTTTAACAATATCCTAGGCGCGGTCTTGGGCGCATCCTCCCTCATGCGCTATGAGATTGAAAGCGGACAGAACACGAAGGATCTCAGCCTGCGGCACCTAAACTTGATGGACGGGGCGGTGGACAGGGCGACGGGTATCATCAGCCAGCTCCTTGCCCTCTCCCGAAGCCAGGAATTCAAGCTTGAGCCGGTTGACCTCCTTGCAGCCCTGGACCAAGCGGCCCTTATGGCAAATAGCAGTTTGGATAAGAGCGTTCGAATCGAATGGGGAGCCAGACCCGACGCTGCCTGGGTTATGGCCGACCAGGGCCAACTTGTGCAGATTCTCCTCAATCTCCTTATCAACGCAGGCCACGCCATGACCCTCATGCGCCCCGTCGGCCAGGCCTGGGGTGGCCGCCTTGGATTAAGCGTGATTAGGGGAGAGAATGAGGGAGAAAGGGAAATGTGGCGCCTCACTGTAAGCGACGAGGGCGTAGGCATGGATCAAGCTACCATAAAGCGGATATTCGACCCCTTCTTTAGCACAAAGAGCCAAGGCAAGGGCAGCGGCTTAGGCCTCGCCATGGTTAAGGATACCCTTGCCCGCTTTCATGGCGATATCCAGGTAGAGTCTGAGCCCGCACAGGGCAGCGTCTTTAGCGCTACCCTCCCCTGTGTCGCTTCCGCCAGTAAGGAAGCGCAAGCGGAGGCCATACTGAAACGGGGCGAGGGTTTGGTGTTGGTGGTAGACGACGAAGAGGGCTTACGGGATCTTTGCTGTGAGATCCTTGAATCTTGCGGTTACCACACCCGGCAAGCGGCCGACGGGCAAGAGGCACTCGACGCCTTTCATGCCGAGCCGGAGGCCTATTGCCTAGCCCTCCTCGACCTTTCCATGCCCCGCTTGGACGGTAGCCAAGTCTTTACCGAAATGCGCGCCCTGAGGCCTGAGCTACCCCTTATCCTCTGCAGCGGCCACCCCGGAGACGAGCGGATAGCGAGCATGAGAAAAGAAGGTCTCAAGAATATTCTCTATAAGCCCTACAACCTTCGCCGCCTAGCGGAAGCCGCCGACGCAGCGCTCTGCGGGCGGGCCTTGGAGTTCTAGAGCTCAGCTCTCCCCTTCACCGCCCCTGGCCATTACTCCCTTGGGGCATTACTGGCCGGCAAGCTTCTTTGCCCCATAGACCCGCAGAAGCTCATTGATATCGGTCGTCTTTAAGTCCATGCCCCCGCCCTCTCCGAAGGGTAGAAGGTAGATGGCCTTGCCGGCAAGGGCCTGGGCAATGCGCATCTTCACCATGGTGTCGCCGCCGGAGCTGTTGAGGGCAAGAACCATCTTCTGAATAGCCTTTGCCTCCGCCGAGCCCTCGGCCTCGATAGCCTTGGCTATTTTGAGTTGCTGGTCGTAGTAGGCGTCCGCCTGGATCTTTGACTTTTGGAATTCCCCGTCTATGTCGGCAATCATCTTGTTCACCTCGCCGCGGGCAGCCTCCATCTTTTGCAGGTATTCCTGGACCGTGGCGTTCGCCTCAGACTTGTAACGCTCGGCTACCTGGTCAGCTATCTTCTTTTCCTCGATGGCCTGCTGGTAGGCGACATTGAAGCGGTAGTCCTTGGGTAGGACGCTCTCGATGATGATGCCGTAAGGCTCGAGCACCTGGTTGAGCCGGGCCTTGCAGGCGTCCGACTTCTCCGTCCGCTTGTCCGCGTTGTAGAAGTCCTCCGTGGTCAGCTCCCCGAAATAGTCGCGGGTGACGTTGCGCGCTATCGTGCGCACCACGTTTTCCTCTATGTCGCGATTATTGTCCGCTACCTGCATGAGGATATCCGGGGTCTTGGCCGGGTTGATGCGGTAAGAGATGATGACGTCCAGGCTGATGTCGTTGCCGTCTATAGTCTTGAAGAGGAGGTCATCCCGCTGGTGGCGCGAGCCGGGCACCGGGGCCAGGGTCATCTCTATGTTTTGCAAGCGGGTGTCGAAGGTGTGCCACTCGTTGATGAAGTTGGGGAAGAAGTACATGGCCCCTGGAGGGTACACGGTTTTTACCACCCCCGCCTTGCCGAAGGGGTTCCACTTGATGACCCGCACCCCCACCTCGGTTGTCTTGGTGGAGTGAGCTGCAAAAAGATTGACAAGGAGGATGAAAGCAGCGATGCCGATGATGACCCAGAGCAGTGGTTTTTTTGCGTTCATGGCCGCCTCCTTAGCGCACGCCGAAGAGCTGCAGGTTTTTCTGCATGTCCAAGGGGTTGATGCCGTTGGGCCCGGATGAGGGCAGCATGATAAGCTCAAGCCCCTCGTAGACCTTGGCCATCTCCAGCCCCACTAATTTGTCCGACCCGCGTTGCTGGTAGGCAAGATTTACCAGTTCGGTTTTCTTTGCTTCCGCCAGCTTGATGAGGAGGTCCGCCTCCGCTTTTTTGGTGCGCTGGTAGAGGTCCATATCCGCCTTGCGCATAGTGACGTAGGCCCGGCCCTCTTCCAGCTTTACCTTGACGTTTGCCTCTCCCTCTTGCCGCACCTTGCTGACAATAGCCTCTTCAGCCGACGCTTTTGCCTTGGATTGGTTTGAGAACACTAGTTGGTCCTTGAGCTTCTTTTCCTCGATGTTCTTCTGGATCTCGTCCGAGTACTTGAAGTAGCGCACCAAGACAGAGTCTACCTTGATGCCCATAGGCTCAAGCTCCGCGTTGAGCAGGGCCATAGCGTTGTCCGCCTGCCTGACCCGGAGCGGGGAGTTGAAGAATTCCTCGGTTGTCAATTCGCCCAAGGATTCCTTGAGTTTGGGCTCGGCCTTGGGTATGAGGCCATTGGTTTCATAGAGCATGCCGGGGCCGATCTTAGTGATAGTCTTGTAGGGGTCGACGATACGGTAGAGGATGCTCACGTCCACGTCCACGTAGAAACCGTCCGAGGTTTGGATATGGGCGGCCTTCATGCGGCTGGCGTTGCTTGAGGCGGCCTCTGTGTAGTTGTTCATCTCGAAGAGCTGGAGGTTGCGCGGAAACTTGTGCATAGCCTGCATCCCAAAGGGAGGCACAAAGTGCAGCCCCGTCTCGTAGAGCTTTTCCCGGATGCCGGGGTTGATGCCCACGTTCACTTGCTTGATGCCGAATTCGTAGGGCCGCACGTAGACGATAAAAGTGCTTAAAAAGATAAGCAGAGCGACAAAGAGACCGACCGCGATAACGAAAACCTTGATTGTTTTTGGCGGCAGAGCGGCGACGGCGGCGCGGAGCCTCCTTTGGATCTCTGACATAGGCCCTCCTTTCCCTTTCCTAAGTATAGTCCTTGGGCCGCCGCTGTCAAAAAATAAGGCTTGAGAAATTTAAACGGTCGGGCTTTAGAGCGCAGGGGGATGGCGGAAGCGACCGGAGGGCCGCGCTCGTGGCGCGGTCTGAGGACGCTGGAGCCAAGGGGGGCAGCGTTCCTGAGCCCAAAGCTTTTCGGTTTTTCTTGCGGTGGCAGAGCCTTGGGCTCTGCCTGAGGCAAAGGCGCCCCCCTTTCCAGGGCGCCCCCCTTTCCAGGGGGCACCCCCTTTCCAAGGGGCACCCCAATTACAAGGCCTGACTACCCCTTTCGAGCATCTTTTTAAAGGCGGAGCCAGGGCGCTTTAATTCCTTGGAGCCGCGGGTAATCTTGCAGAGGGAGAGATGGAGGCGGGCGGCGATTTCCCGCTGGGGAAGGCCGGTATGGAGGAGTTTTACCAAGCGCCAGCGCCGGGCTATCTCCGTGACTTCGTTGGGGGTAAGGATTTCTGCCATGAATTCCTTGAGGAAATCCAGGTTATCCAAGCCTTGGATGAGGCCACAAAGCTCATCGAAGGCGTCGCTGTCTTCTTGGGTTCTCTCAATAGTCTTGCGCATGATTCTATATATAGAATCAAGACAGGGAATTGTCAAGGAAAATAGGCAGGGCCAGAGATATCTCCTGTGGTTCCTACTATGGTCCCGAGAACAATATTGACGGAGACGCTCGAGGGGTTTGTCCGCGGCACGTAGATGGCTAGGTAAAAGGTTCCTCCACTGACAGCGGAAAACGTTGTGCTCGTCCTCACGGTGCTGAGGCTCAGTTGATTACCTAAGGCGTCATAAACGGCAAAATAGGGGTAGACGACTTGGTTTCCCACGCTTTCCCGAACGCTCACAGGGTAAATTCCCGTGGTAGGAATAGAAAAGGAATAGATCCGGGCGCCGCCTGAGGGGATGATAAGGTTGAATATCTGGGAGGGAAAGGCTTGGGAAATAGCCCCCTCCGGCAGGAGTGTGAGGGGGAGGGGATTAAGACCTTGGCTGATATCCACTGTAAGGAGTTTTTGAGAGAGGATACTCCCTTGCTGGTCGAGGGCCCGCACCTCAAAACGCGGCCTGAGCCAACTGGTATGCCGGGAATGCTGAGGCTCACGCGAAGGCCGGGGCTGTAGCTGCCTGTTACTTCAATGGCGGGGTTGATGTCCGGAGCCGATATTCCTACCCGGAAGCTTGCGGTGTTGGGCAGGATTGCCCGCGCCGATGCCGGCAGGGAGGGAAGTCCGGGGGGAGGGTTAAACTCAAGGAGGAGGGAACCTGTGTCCGACTCCGGCCCCAGGGCGCAAGAGGCGAGGATAAGAAGGAGGGCCAAGGCAAAGAAGGATGGGCTAAAAAACTTTTTCATTTCAACTCCTTGCGTGAGGGCTCGGCCTTCTCGCGCGATGAGAATTTTCCTTACTAGTATTCCCCGTTGTTTGCGTAAAAAATGACTTCGAAACTGTAGGCGCTGTTTTCTGTTCCCGGCACATAGGCAACAAGGTAATAACTCCCGGCCCTGGCAAGCTGTATGCGCCACGAGTAGCCGTCAAATTCCATGGGAACAGCGGCTCCCTGATCATCATAGAGGAGAAGCCAGGAGGAGCGGTTCTGCTCACCGGCATAGAGGGCGGCATAGTACTCCCCATAGGGGAGAGAATTCAATTGATAGACGATGGAGCCGCCCGGTGAGATGATTTGATTAAAAAGATCCAGAGGCTGGGAGGCCTCTCGGGCGCCGGCAGGCACAAGGAGAAGGTTCAAGGAGTTGATCCCTTGGACAATTTGAACCGTTTGGGATTTTTGGGAAAGAAGGACGCCTAGCTTGTCATAGGTCTTAAGCTCTACCACACGGCCTGAGCCAACCGGTATGCCGGGAAGGCTTATGCTCTGCCTAAGCCCAGGATTAAGGGCCCCCGAGGCCTCTATGGCGGGGCTGAAATCTGGGGCACTCACCTTGATCTGGTAACGAGTAGTAGTGGGAAAAATGGCGCGTGACCGCTGGGCGGACTCTTGCGTGGCGCCCATAGGCGCAAGCGGGCTGAACTCTAGCTCAAGGTTCCCAAGGGTTTGGGGCTTTACAAAAGAGCAGGCCACACACAAGGCAACACAGAAGCTGAGAGCCGATATGGCTAAAACCTGTCTTTTCATAACTCCCTCCACGCCGCGCGATTAATATCTCGCTCGGCGATACCTATTCAAGGCTGATCACAAGGCTACCCGAGCCCGGCTCTATGGGGGGCTCGCTCGGTTCGCGGAAGAAGGGGCGGCGTAGGCCCTCTCCGCCCTGGCCCGATTCTTGGCGGAGGAGGGCTGGGTCTATACTCCCGCCAGCTCCCGCCAAGACGGGTATGGTGACGTCGTTATTGAGGCTGATAAAGGCGGCGTAGCCTGCGCCCACCAGGCGGCCGCGGCCGCCTGAGCTGTTTAAGCGCACCCGGCCGTGGTCCACGTAGAGGTTGACGCCGTCGAATTCAAAGCCAGTTCCGCGCACGGATGCGGTTGCGGTGGGGCTCTTAACCTTAAAATCAGAGATTTGGCCGGAAGGCGGTTTTACCTCGGTGCGGACCCTGCCGGCGGTAAGGTAGAGCTCTGTCTTTGTGCCGCCCTCGGTTTTTACGATGTCCGCGAAGCTAAGGCGGGTAAGGGCTTTGACGGTGATGGTTGCGTCAGCGGTAACGATGACGGCCCCGCTCTTAAAACCTACCGAGACTACAGTCCCCTTAGCGACGGAGTCTCCCACCTTAGCCGCCACCCAAGCCCCGCCCGCTTTTTGAAGCTCGACCTTGCCGCTTAAGGACTTGATGGAACCGCTTTGAGCCGCAAGGGAAAGGGCCACGAGGCAGAACCCCACAAAAATTAGGCTTTTCTTCAACATCTCGTACTCCTTCTAGATATCGAGCCTGAGGCCAAGGGCGGCCTTCCAGCGCAGGGGGGCCGTTTCCGGATAGGTGATTCCCCATGCGGGGAGAAAGGCCGCGGCCGTAAGGTTTAAGCGTAGGTCGCTTAAAACAGACCATCCAAGGCTGACCAGGCCCTCTTCTCCCAACCAGACGCCAGTGGCGGTGGAAAGGTACTCAGGATCGCTAGGTGTGTCTTCTCCAGCGCGCATGAAGGCTGTAAGGCCCAGAGCGGCCGTAAAATCACGGGTGGGGGCAAGAAGATAGGCCGCCTTGAGGCGTAGCATCGAGGCAAAGGGAATGGCGTAAGCCTCTCCGGCGTCGCTTGTGCCGATGGGGGCGTAGCGCCTAAGGCCTCCGCCGGAACCGGAAGCCCAGTCGATATCCAGGTTAAGCTTGGAACCTAGGCGTGCCGGGTCGTACCACTGGATACCGGCGCTGGCGGCGGCGGCAATGCCACTGGGTTCTGCTTGGGCGCTGTGCTGGATAAATTCGAGAAGCCCAGAAAGGTCGTAGCTCAGGCCGCGACCCAAGGGCCCGGATAGAAGTAGGCGGAGGTACTGGCTGTTTGTTGGGTCTAGGGCGCCTTGGCGCAGATCGGCCTGGCCTGAAAAACCCAGTCCAAGGTCAGCGCTACCCAGAAGCTCAACAAAGCGCAGATCAAGGCCGTAGTAGAGCCGGGGCGGGGCAAAGAAGATGGAGGGGTCGCCCGAGGCAAGGAAGTCATCCGAGGAAAGAAGGATGGCCGCGTCGCTTGCGCGGAGGAGACCGGTATAGCCGGCGACAAGGCGAATATCGGTTTGGGCTACTGAAAGAAGAAGATCCAGTCCGTCAAGAGTGCTCAGGCCGAGGGCCTTTGCCCCCGCCTCCCCTGGGATACGGCCCATTTTGAGGGCTATGCGTTGCGGCGCCGCCTCCGGGCTGAGGAGAAGGAAGAGCTCTAGGCTTTCCAAGTTGCCGCCCAACAGGTTGGCTTCTTGGGCAAAGCTTGAATAGCCGTAGTCGCCGAAGCCCGCCAGGCGGAAGGAAAAGCGCCGCCCGCTCATGGCGGAAAGGAAGGCGGAAAGCCGCAGGGACTCGGTAAAGCCTACGGGAATATCGCCGGGAATGCCGCTTATCTGGCTGAGGGAATCGATGCCTAAACCAAGATCGAGGGCCGCGAGGGGAAGGAAGGCGCTCAGCAAGCAAAGGAGGAGGATGATTTTTTTCATAGATCCACCCCCTTGAGGGCCGCGACGGCATTGAGGATGCGCAGGGCAGAGGGTCCGTCGAGTTTTTCATCCGGATCATGGCGGCCCACGACGACTCCCCGATAGACGAGCTCGCGGAAGGCGTAGCGCGGACCGGGCGCTAGGCTGTACATAAGACCGCCTGAGAGGCCAAAGGCGGACATGGCCAGATGGGAAAAGGCTGCCAGGCTTATGGGCCGCTCGGCGCTTGCCTTGGCTGAAAGCCACTTTTTCTCCTGGGCAAGACTCAAGGCCTTATCTAGGGCTAACGTGGATTCAGAGCCTCCTGAGGCGGAGAGGACGAGGTAGGCCGCGTCTTCACAGCTCAGGGCAGAGGGCGAGGAGAGGCGATCCATAAATTGGCTGGATTGCCCGCAGAGGGGCAAAAAGGCAAGAAGACCGAAGGCAATGGAAAGCAAGGCTACTTTCATAGGCGGCACCTTTTCCTGAACAGACTTTGTAGCTTCAATATAGCCCTCAAAGCCGATCATTCCAAGGGGAAAACCGGTTTTTTGATATTTCTTTCATGGGGGCCGGGCTTGGCCGGTTAGGGGCTTTTCAGCTGGCGCTCCAGGCGCCGGGAGGCTATACTGGGGAGGGTTCCGCTAAGGAGGATGAAAGTGAAGATAAAAAAACGAGCCATCTGGGCTATCGTCATGCCCGTCGCGTCCGGCCTCATCTTTGCCGGCCTTTCATTCCTGCCCGAGTGGCGCAGCGTAGAGCGCGCCGTCTACGATGCCTACCTCTTCTTGCGGCCGGCGGCCAAGGAAGACAAGAGCATCCTCCTTCTGGACGTGGACGACAAAGCAATAAACGAGGTGGGAATGTGGCCCTGGCCTCGCTCCATCATAGCCGACGGCCTGGTGTCGCTGCGGGAATTCGAGGCGCGCTACGCCGTGTTCGATATCGAGTACGTGGACCGCAGCGCCATGGGCTTGGATTCCGACTACTTGGCCAAGGGGCTCAAGACAGAGTTCGACCTTTCCTTTTTAGACGTAAAATCCGGCTTTACCGATATCATGAACGGCCTGGCAAACCGCACCCTGGATCTTGCCGGGGCCCTGCAGTACTCGCGCGATGTCTTGGATTACGCCGACTACGTCAACGCCGACCTCTTTGGCAAAGTTTCCGGAATAGCCATAGACAACGACGCCCAGCTGGGCAAGGCGATGCGCATGATGGGCTCGGCCTACGTGACGGTAAACCTGCAAAAAGAGACCGTTCCGCGCTTGAGCGAAGAAGGGGCCGAGCTGGCGCGAAGCCGCTTTTCCCTGCAAGGCATAGAGGGAGGCGCAAAGGCCAAACGCTGGCGCGACGCCTGGTACACCATTCCGGCGGTGAGCGCCATGGCCCACGGCGCGGGCTTTACCAACGTAGAAGTGGATAAAGACGGCAAGCGCCGCCGCATCGCCCTCACGGCCGGTATCGGTGACGATATCTATCCACAGCTCATCATGGCCCCCCTGCTAGACCGCTTGGGCCAACCCCGGCTGACTATAGGCAGGCGCAAACTCTCCCTGGATGGGCTGAGCGAGGGCCCTTCAAAGCTCTCCATACCCCTGGATGAAGACGGCTTCATGCTCATCAACTGGCCCAAGGAAAAATTCGGCGACATGTTCGGAGACAGGCATATTTCCTTCTTAGAGCTATACCAACTGCGGCAGGCAGAAAAACAATTGGCAACCGAGCTGGCTAAGCTTGCAGCCAACGAGGCCTGGCAGTATATCAAAGAGGGAAACGCTGCCGCCCTTGCCCTCCACGAAGCTTGGAAGGGGAGCGAAGCCCTGCGGCGGCAGGCCCTGGATTCGGGTTCTGATGAAGATACCCTTGCCTTCTTGGCGGCAAAACAAGAAGCCCTCACGGCGCTGGGGGAATTCGTGGACTCGGACTATGGCGAGCAAGCGCTGGCCGTCCTTGACGCGGACCAAAAGCGAGCCGCGAACCAAGAGCGCGGCGCGGCGATCCGGTCGGTGCGTGAAGAGTTGGCCCAAACCATCTCTAATCTCAAAATAACCCTAGGGAGCATTTCAGCCGCTCGCAACCGCCTAGCACCAAAGTTTAAAGACGCCATGTGCGTCATCGGCTGGACGAGCACCGCCACCACAGATATGGGCGCCAACCCCTTCCACAACGAGATGGTCAACGTGGGCACCCACGCCGCCGTGGCCAACACCATCCTGCAACGCTCATTCCTTCGCGAGTCTCCTCGTTGGCTATCCGCACTGCTGGCCCTTGTCCTGCCCTTCATCCTCATTTTCAGCACAAAGCACCTTGCCCCAACCACGCAGAACGCCCTTGGCGTGGGAACGGCTTTCTTCCTTTTCCCTGCCAGCTTCATCCTCTTTTTCTTCTCAGGTTATTTTTTGGCCCCAATGGCGGTCGGCATCGCCGTCCTCCTCTCTTCCATCTCGCACTCGCTGTTGACCTTCATCATCACCGAGAGGGAAAAAAGCTTTTTGCGCAAGGCATTCGGCACCTATCTCTCCGGCGCGGTCATAGACCAAATAGTGGCCGACCCCGGCCAGCTCAAGCTGGGCGGCTCAAAACGCTGGATGACGGCTATGTTCACGGACGTTAGGGGCTTTTCAACCATCTCGGAAAAGCTTGACCCTGAGAGCCTGGTCAAGCTGCTCAACCGCTACCTGACCGCGATGAGCGACATCATCCTCGAGCGCCACGGCACGATAGATAAGTACGAGGGCGACGCCATCATCGCCTTCTTCGGCGCCCCGTTGGATCTGCCCAGCCACGCATCCGCCTGTGTTGGCGCGGCTATCATGATGAAGCGCCGTGAAGCCCTGCTTAACGCCGAGGTTATGGCGGAGGGGCAGTCCCCTACCCCGCTTCTAACCCGCATCGGCATAAACACCGGCGACATGGTTGTGGGGAATATGGGCACTGAGAAAAAAATGGACTACACGATTATGGGGAACGCGGTAAACCTTGCCGCCCGCCTTGAGGGGGTCAACAAGCAATACGGCTCCTGGATATTGGCAACGGATTCCAGCCTTTCGGAGACGGGGGACGAGTTCCTCTCCCGCCGGCTAGACCGCGTGCGCGTGGTGGGTATAAACACCCCAGTCCAGCTCCGCGAGGTGGTGGACTTTAGGGCAGAGGCCGATCAAAAGATCATCAGCCTCATTGACCGTTTCCATGAGGCGCTGGACATCTTTGAAAAACGCGAGTGGGATGGCGCGCGTGAAGCCTTCCGCGCCCTCAATGCCGACTATCCGGAGGACGGGCCGACAAAGAAGTACCTGGAGCGCTGTAACGACGCCGAGTACATCCGCAAGCTCTCCCTACCCGCCTGGGATGGGGTCTTCAACCTCTCGGAAAAATAGGCTCAGGCGAGGAGTTTTTCCAGGTAGTCGATGGCCTTCAGCTGGTCGGCAAGATCGTTCTCGAGTTCCAAGCTGAGCCAATGGGGGGGCAGGTAGGGGCGGTAGTCTTTGAGGTAGTCGAATTCAGAAAAACGGGTAAAGCCGTGGTGGTCCCATTCCCCCGACCAGTCATTGGGCTCCCCTACGCGGAGTGCGGAGATATGGCAACAGCCCACGGGATAGCTCTTGAAGAGCTCCTCAAAGCCCTGATACTCGGCCCTGTTATGCTGTTTGGCGTTTTCCCAATGGGAGAAGTCGGGGCAGAGCCCGGCAAAAACGGATAGTTCCTCCCGGCTGGGGACGACCTCAACGTTTTCCACGTAGAGGTACTTGCGCTGGTCGTCCCGGCCCTTGAGGTAGGGGTGGGCGCTGGCGGCCGGGTGGATATTGAAGACCTCGGTTTCAAAGCGGTCACGCAGATAGTCGATCTCCATTGGGCCGCAATCCGAGCGCAGGTGAACGTGGGGAATGGAGAGCCCCGGAATTTCCTCAAGGGCCCCATAGAGCTGGCGGCGCTCGGAGAGGTCCAGGCAGGTGGGAAAGAGGGCGATACGGAGGATGCCGTGGTAGCGCATATCCTCGATAAAGTAACCGATGAGGTCTTTTCTGGTTGATGTCAGTCCGGGCAGAAAGGTCATGCCACATCCTGCAACAGCATAGCTTTTCTGGTCAAGCCGCCCAGGCCTTCATTTTGCGAGAATCAGAGCCCCATTCCGCCTTGACGCATACGCCCGCCCTGGGGCAAACTCATCCCAGGCGCCCGCCGCCGCATAGCCTCTATAGCCAGGAGCTCCCCATGTCCGCCAAGATAGCCATGAAAAACCCCATCGCCGAGCTCGACGGCGACGAAATGACCCGCGTTCTGTGGGCCTTGATTAAGGAAAAACTCATACTGCCCTATGTGGACCTCAAGGTAGAATACTACGACCTAGGCTTGGAGTACCGCAACGCCACCGACGACAAGGTAACCACGGAATCTGCCGAGGCAATACGGCGTCTGGGCGTGGGCGTCAAATGCGCCACCATCACCCCCAACCAAGACCGCGTCAAGGAATACGGGCTTAAGAAGATGTGGCTCTCCCCCAACGGCACCATCCGCGCCGCCTTGGACGGAACCGTCTTCCGCAAGCCCATCCTGCTTAAGAATATCGTGCCCTCAGTGCCCGCCTGGGAAAAGCCCATCATGATAGGCCGCCACGCCTATGGCGACGTCTATAAGAACGCCGAGATCGCCGTACCCGGCCCCGGAACCGCCGAGATCGTCTTTACCGGCGCCGACGGCAAGGTGATCCGCCAAACCATTATGGAAATGAAGGGGCCGGGGGTCATCCAGGGCATCCACAATCTTGACGAGTCCATCACTTCCTTTGCCCACGCCTGTTTTATCTACGGCCTCTCGGAAAAGGTAGACGTGTGGTTCGCCACTAAGGACACCATTTCCAAGATCTACGACCACCGTTTCAAGGACATCTTTGCCCAGATATACGCCGCCCAGTACAAGGAAAAATTCGAGGCCGCCGGGATAGCCTATTCCTACTACCTCATAGACGACGCGGTAGCGCGGGTGATGAAGAGCTCCGGCGGCTACCTCTGGGCATGCAAAAACTACGACGGCGACGTCATGTCAGACATGGTGGCCTCCGCTTCAGGCTCCCTAGCCATGATGACGTCGGTCTTAGTCAGCCCCGCCGGAGTCTACGAGTACGAAGCCGCCCACGGCACCGTCCAACAGCACTACTACCGCTGGAAGAAGGGAGAGAAGACTTCCACCAACCCAGTGGCCTCCATCTTTGCCTGGACAGGCGGCCTGCGCAAGCGCGGCGAACTCGACGGAAGCCCGGATCTTTCAGCCTTTGCCGATACCCTGGAAAAGGTCTGCCTTGACACCATTGAAGCGGGAATCATGACGGGTGACCTTGCCCGCCTTGCCAATCCCAAGCCGGCCCAGGTCTTGGACTCCTGGCAATTCATGGATGCCCTCGCGCAGCGGCTCAAGCTAGCCCTGGGCGCATAAGCCCGGCGCGGCCCAAGGAATGGGGATGCAGATGGATGAAAAAGCGAGAGAGCAAGAACGCGAGGACATGAAAGACATCCTCGTAAAAGCCTTCGCAGACGGGCATTTGGACGAGGCTGGCCTAGAAGCCCGCTTGAAGACCCTAGAATCAAAACCTGAGCGGGCGGATCTTGTGGCCCTCGGCCGAGAGATCCAGGCCCTCTACCCCAGTCCAGAGCGCCTACCCCAGACGGCCGAAGGGCCGGCGGCGCACGCGCCGGCGGCCATGCGCAGCATACCGGAAGACGTCCAAGTCATCCGCGGCACGGGAATGTCCACGGTGCGCAAGGGGCGCTGGTTCACCCAGAAAAAGATTCTTGTGGAGATAGAAAACTCAAACCTTGTACTGGACTTCAGCCAGCTTTGCGATTTCCCAGGGAGTAAGATCGAAATCCTCGTTGATATGCTGGGCTCAAACTGCCTGATGCGCTTCCCCAAGGGAAGCTTTATCAACGAGGACATAGAAAACCACGGTTCTAACGTCAGGGTAACCCACAAAGGCGACAACCTCTACCGCTTGGAAATTCAAATCCGCGGCCGGGTTAAGGGCTCCAACCTGCGCGTCAAGACGAAGGCGTTTTACTAAAAATAGCCTAGTAGCCAGCCATTGCCGGCAGCACCCTCCTTCTGCGTGGCCTAGGGAACCAAATAGACCGCGTTTACTCCCTCAAAACCATCGTCTTCAAAGCGCATGGAAGCGAGGGTCGGGCTCAGGTTCGAACCGCCGCCATGGGAATTGATGTTGTTATAGAGGCTTTGCATATTTGACATCCAGCGCTGCTGCGGCTGCCCTGTGGTGATGACCTGATACTTAAACCTGAGGGTAGATCCCTGCTGGAGGGAAAGCGTAGTGCTGAAAACCCCGGAGTCGTCCTCATCCATTTCACGGGTGGAAGCGTTGGGCCAACCATCCTTGTCCGTGGAGATAAACATCCGCGTAACGGGGTAGAATCCATCCGTGGAATTACCCGCGTTAAAGCCGGGCATTGAGAATAGGACATCGACAAAAACGGGCGCTGGGGTCGGAGTCGCTGCGGGACTCGGGCTCGGGCTCGGGCTTGGGCTTGGGCTAGGGCTCGCGGTCGGCGTGGGGCTGGCATCATCGATATCACCCGGAGTGGGGTCACAGGCGGCGAGAGCCAAAACCAGAGAAAGAGCGAAGATTACGGAAGCAAAGACTTTTTTCAGGTACATTTATTACTCCTTTAGAATGATCCTAATACCAGATTTAAGCCTAGCTTACCACGGCTTTTTTTCTTTTTCAATTCCATCAGCTTGGGCACACAGGCCACCGCACTATGAGGAACCGCAGGCCCAAGGAAAGCCACTTTCAAGGGGAAAGCGGAATTCTTGGCAAAGCTCTATGTTTTCTTCCCCCTCATCGTGGTAGATTTAGGCAAGGAGTATTGCCATGACTACAAGAACTATGAGCTTCCTTATCCTTCTTTGCTCCGCCTGCCTAGGCATTCAAGCCCAAACATCAAAAGATGCAATCGCCGAGCTGGCCCAGTCCATTAGCTGGTACGGGCAGGGCTGTCTTGCCATCCCCGTCGGCAAAATCCTCATCTACGTCGATCCCTTTGGTATCGACGCCGCGCATGCAAAAAAAGCGGATCTCATCCTCATTACCCATGAGCACTCGGACCACTATTCTAAGGCCGACATCATGCCCCTGCTCAAAGCTTCTACCCAGATCCGCGCCCCCTTTATTCCAACCCATAAGGAACTGTCTCGCGCCAAGCTTCTAGCATCAGGGACATCGATGACCTACAAGGGAATAAAGATAGAAGCTGTCCCGGCCTACAATATCGTCAAGGTGGGAAACCACCCCAAGTCAAGGAGTTGGGTGGGCTTTATCCTTAGCATAAACGGCATCCGCGTTTATGTGGCCGGAGACACAGAACGCATACCTGAGATGAAGGCCATAAAGGCCGATATCGTCTTTTTGCCCTTGGGCCAAACCTATACCATGGGCAGCGTGGAAGAAGCCGCTCAGGCCGCGCTGGACTGCGGAGCCAGGATCGCCATTCCCTGCCATTACGGCATGTACGAGGGCAAGGAGGAGGACGCGCAGGCCTTTGCCCAAGCATTGGCCGGAAAGGTCGAGGTGCTAATCAAAGAAAGGGAATAGCCTTCGCTGACACTAAAATCCCGCCACCCTTTTGAGAAAGGCGCAAGAATATGCTAGGATTAAGAAATACCGTGGAAGGCAAGGAGAACAGCATGAGCCTCATCATCAAGGACATTGATATACCCCAACTTGGGCGTAAGCGGACCCTGCGAGTCCTCCTGCCTCCCAGCTACGAAACGGAGGGGAATCGCCGCTACCCCGTTCTCTATATGCAGGACGGTCACAACCTCTTCGACCCGGCCACATCGGGTTACGGGGTTCATTGGCGGGTAGCGGAAAGCCTTGAGGAGCTCTACAAAAAGAAGGCGATTCCCGAGATTATCGTTGCCGGAATCGACTGCAACACTGAGGGCTTCAAACGCCTAGACGAGTACTCGCCCTGGATAAACTACGAGGCCCCGGAGCAACTGACGCGTTTTTTTAACAATCCGGTGGATTCCGTGGGGGGCGAGGGAGAGGCCTACGCCGCCTTCTTAGCAGACAGCCTCAAACCCTATATGGACTCAAGCTATCGAACGCGGCCGGGCCGGGAGTCCTGCTACCTTGCCGGCTCTTCCATGGGCGGCTTGATATCACTCTATGCCGCCTATAGGCGCCCGGATCTCTACTCCTGCGTGGGCGCCTTTTCCACCGCAATCTGGTTTGCGCGCGAAGGGCTCTTAGACCACATCAAAACCCATTTTAACCCTGATATTTCCATCTATTTGGACATTGGCACAAAGGAAACCTCGGATGAGGGGATAAAGGATTTCCCAGACATCTACCTAAAACAAACCCTTGAGCTCAGCGAATTTCTCTTATCCCTGGGCCTTCTACCCTGGCGTCATAAACTGGTGGTAGACGAGGGAGCCCCGCACAACGAAGCCTCCTGGGCGCGTCGTTTTCCCGGTTTTATCACCTGGATCCCCGAACTCAAAACAATCCCCGAAGCTACGCCCATATGAGCCTTGGAACCTGGCGTAAAGGGCAATAGAGAGCGGGGCCTGATATAGAAAAAATATCATCACGCCCCGGCGCAGGGCGCGCTCGGGTACCGCCTAGAAATGGCATACCGCGCCTAATCGTCGTGATGATATTTTTTCTATACCACCCGCTCTACATCATTTGTGGGCGCCAGGTTCTAAAGCTCTAGGTTGCGTTCCCCTGATCTTGACTACGCACAAGGGGGAAGCGTAAGCCACCGCAGCGGCCGAATACGGCCGCGAGGAGGCTGGAGCGGGGGGGAACCGCGTAAAAAGAAGAGGCCGCCAAGGTGTAACGCCCATATGAGCCTTGGAACCTGGCGTAAAGGGCTAGACAGCGCGGGTGCTTAGAAAAAATATCGGCGAGCGATTCCGCAGGCTCTGCGAGGACCAGCGAGCCGATATTTTTTCTAAGCAGGCCCTGCGCTTTATGTATTATTACGCGCCAGGTTCTAAGGTTCTAAGATGCGTTCCCCCGCTAATATTCGGTGCTCGCTTGAAAATCAGAGAAGGAGCAGTCGGAACCGACGGTGCGGAAGGCTACTTCGCGTCCCTCGGGTAGGCTGAAGGGAAGTTTGTAGGCGACGCGAATGGCGTCGTTTACTTGAATAAGGATAAAGTTATCCTTGGCGTCGTAGAGAATATCAACCTTCATGTCGTCCATATCGGTAAAGCCGTCCTCCATCTTGGAATCGAAAACCCGCTCCAGGTTAACCTGGCTGTCACTCTTGTATATCTGCAAATAGGAAGCGCGGTTTTGCTTAACCCGTGGATCCTTGGCAAGCCAAACCAGAATGCTCTTTCCCTCGCCCCAGTAGGCTTTGGCCTTAGCCTGCCCCGCCATGTCGGAGACAAAGAAGTGGAGGCCTAGGCCCACCGTGTCCTTTGAGCTTGAACCGGCCTTGAATGAATAGAGGATGCGTTTGCCTTTTTCCTGAATAAGGGGAAGGCGATACTTGGCGAAAAAGGCCTTACCGTCGCGTTGCTCTAGGCGGCTCATATCCTTGCTACTGAGCCAAGAGCCGACCTTACCCTCCCCGCCCTCAAAGCCGGACTTGAGGATCTTGGCATAGGGCCTGAGATCCAGGGTCTTCCATTGGGAAAGCCCGGCAGAGTCCAGATAATCTGCTTCAACGGACTTCAGCTGAGTTGAAATGCCGCTCAAGGCATCAAAACGCGCGTGCATCTCCTGGCGCAGTACCTTCACCTCGGAAGAAAGCCCATCGAGCTTGGTGAGGGCGCTATCGATATTGCGCAGGGCTAGGTCAAGCTTTGCCGGATCCAATGCGGCGGTTGTAGTAACCGTAGTCCCTGGGCTCGGGCCGTATTCCTGAACGCGCGCAGGCTCGGGCGTCGGCTTGGGCGTAGGCTCCGGAGTAGGTTCGGGCGTCGGCTCGGGGCTTGCCACCGTGCTTGTGGGCGAGTTCGATTCCGTCGGCTCGAGGCTTATCGTAAAATCCCCCCCCTCAGCTTCTTGAGCGGCAAGGCTCATTGCCGTGACGGCTATTACGAGTATGGTTAGCAGGGTTCTGCGGTTCATGCCTTTCCTCCGGCGCTGGCGCGTCTTACACAGTATCGGCAGGGGGGGGGGATTTCTTGAACCGCGGGCTGGGAGCCTAGGGCGCATTCCTAGGGAGGATGACTTCAAAAACGCTACCCTGGCCAAGATTACTGGAACAGGACACCCTACCGCCGAGGGGTTGCCGAGCAAGGCTGGCCACGATATGGAGGCCCAAACCCGTGCCGCCTTGGTCACGCTTTGTGGTAAAAAAGGGATCGAAGACGCGGTCTATGATATCGGGGGCTATGCCTTGGCCGTTGTCTTGAATGCGCAAGCGTACCATCTCCCCTTCAAGGCTCAAGGACAAACGCAACTCCCCATCGGCTTGGGGAAGGAAGGCATGGGTGAGGGCGTTGACTACGATATTGGTCACGATCTGGGCAATGGCCCCCGGGTAGCTATCTACCTCGAGTTTTTCCGGCCCTTCAAGACTCACCCGCACGCGCTGACGCTTCCACTGGGGCCTCAAGCTGAGCAGGGTTTCATCAAGGTAGGCGCGAAGGTCGAAGCGGCGCCGGAATTCCCCGGCTTGGTCCGCAGCTACCTGCTTGAAACTGGAAACAAGGTCCGCAGCGCGCTGAAGGTTTGAATGAATGATGCCACCGGTTTCACCCGTTTGCTCAACCCATTCGGCTAGTTGGGATTTTTTGAGGGCCCCGGATTCCAAAAGCCTTTTAAATTCCCTAGCCCGCCCTTCCAGGTAGCTAGCGGCCGTCATAGCCACCCCCAACGGTGTGTTGATATCGTGGGCTACCCCCGCAACCAGGGAACCTAGGGAGGCAAGCTTTTCGGATTCCATAAGCTGGTCTTCCCGGCGGCGCCGTTCCTCTAAGAGAAGGGCCCCATGGATGGAGGCGCTGATATGGGTGCGCAGGGAGCCGCTTAAAAAGGCGCTGTTGGGTTTGGCGGAAAAGAGAACAAAGCCCAGCCTTTCCTCGCGCGAATAGAGGGCCTCGAGAAGAAGGAGTGGCTGGCTCGGTTTGATGGAGCGCAAACCCCAAGGGATTATATCCCGGCTTTCAAAGGCCAGCCCCGTGGCGGGCACCCGCAGACCTCTGGATTCGGCCATGGCAAAGTGAAGGCTCGCTCCCTCCGCCGGCAGGGCCGGTTTATCGAAGAGTGAGAGCCAGGCTCCGTCTATGCCCAGGCCGGGGAGATCCCGTTCCAGAATTTCAAAGATCTCCGGCAACCTAAAGGATGTGACAAGGGCTTCCCTAAAGCCATGCATCTTTTCCGTCAGCACGTCGCGGCTAAGGCTAAGCTCCGCGTTGCGGCGTTTTTCCAGGCTGAAGACAAGAAGGCGGGCGCGGTGCAAGGCTTCCTCCTCCTCCGCTCGCAGACAGCCGCCCTGGCTTTCGCCGATAAGCCTGTGCCGAAGAGCCCCCAGCTTAGCCTGCCAGAATTCGCAGGCATCCACGGGCGGGCCTGCGTGGAAGAGGGCATCGATACTCTTGAAAAAAGCCTCAGGGCTGGGAGCGGGGCTTCCCGGCCCGCTTTCCCGCCACTCTTGCCTGAGGGCCGCATCGGAGGCGTCGGAACCATGCCCTTCATCATGTTCCACGAGGTGGGAAGGCGGACAGCCGCAGGATCGGCGGAGAACCAAGTCCGCCGGAACTCTTCCCTCGCTCTTGACCTCGGCTCCCTGGGAAAGCCCAATGACAATGCGCGCCGCCTCCCCCGCCTGGCTTCTGACCGATTGCCGTATCGTGCTCAGGGGTGGGTCCATAAAGCGGCTCTCGCTCATATCGTCAAAGCCAGTCAGATAGTAATCCCGCCCCGCCAGGATTCCCTTTTCCGCTAGGGCATCGCGCGCGCCGAAAGCCATAGAATCATTGGCGCAGACTATAACCTGGAAGGGCGGATCCATCTTAGCCTCAAGGATGCGCAGGGCGGCATCCTCGCCGGAAACCCGGGTATAGTCGCCGTGAGTGAGCCATTGCGGCACGGGAGCTATGCCCCTGTGCGCAAGGCTGTCAAGAAAAACCTGTTGCCGCAACTCGGCTTCCTGCTGGCCCACCGGCCCGCCTATGAAGGCAAGGCGACGGTATGAGTGGACATCCAGAAGATGATCCATCATGGCCTGCATCCCGCCGCGGTTGTCGGTTATCACGGAGGGAAGGCCGGGAAGAACCACGGACATAGTGACGATGGGTATGGATCCAAAATTGGAACAGAAGCTCAGAAGCTCAGCTTCGCTTACGTTGTGGCTCAAGGAACCGGCGAGAATGAGGGCGTCCAAGCCGCGCTCGTCCATGATCTCATAGAGAACGTTGCGTTGGGCCTCCATGCCATGGGTTGAGCGGATAGTGCCGCAACTGACGCAAAGGAGGCGCCATGGCAAACCCTCAATAATGTCCAGAATCCCGCTTACTAGGGCTTGTCCGTAGCTATCTTCCGTGGTGCCCATAAAGAGACCGACTGTTTTTACAGGTTGTTCTTCCCTTCCCATGAAAACAGTCTAAGCCCCCAGCCCGGCGGACGCAAGAAGAAAGCCTGTTCTTCGTATACATCCCCCGAGCCTTTCAGGCTAAGGGCTATTCCAGCCTTAAGCTATTCCAACCTTTTTCGGAAATTGAGATACAAAAGCCATATCCAGATAAGCCCACAGCAGATACCAAGGAAAAAGCGTAAAAGAAGAGGCAGGCTCCAGGGAAAGCCACTCCCACCGCCTTCGGGGGTCCACAGAAGGGATGTAGCCCAAAACTGGAAGAAGGGGCTGCCGACAAGGCGTAGGGGAAGGGCGGCTACTAAGGCAAGGGGGGCTAGATCCACCAAACCCAGGGCCTTGGCTAAAGAGAGCCCCTCAACCTTATTCGCGGCAAAGGCCCCTAAAAAAAGGGCCATAAAGGGAACCTGAAAAGCGCCTAAGAGGGAAACCCCTATGTCCTTGAATATATTAAAACTCCCAAAGCCAGAAATAATTCCGCAAAAGGGCCCTGCTAGGAAGGCGAGCAACGAGAAAAAGCCGAGGCGGGAGGCAAGATAACCACCGGGGCCCAGAGGGGTCGCCTCTTGGTAGCGCAGTATGCCCTCGTCCCTATCGTCAAGAATGAGGAAGCCGGCGATCATGCCAAAAAACATACCGGGAAAAAGGATAAGCATGGCGCGGATAAAGGGTTCCCATACTTCAAGCCCGCTTAAACCGAGGTAGCGCCCCAGAAGGGAAAAAACCAAGGGAAAGATAAAGCGCAGGGCCGTGGAGGCTAAAAAGGGGGCAAGAGGCATAATGGCCAGTAGGGGGTCGCGCAGCACAAGGCGCATATCGGCGCCACAGGCCTTAAGAATGCGCAGTACGCCCTTCATGACGCGGCCTTCTTAAGGAGGCTAGACAGGATAGGCCCAAAGATAAGGGCCATCCAACAGAGCCAAGCGGCTAGAGAGAGGGCCGGTCCAAGAATGCCAGGGAGGGAGGATGCTATCCTCAGCGAAAAAGCGGCGGCGGAAAGCTCCATAACCCCTCCGGCCGGGTTGAGCCTAGAAGCAAGCTCTACCAGAGGAAGCGTTGAGAGGGGACTGAGAGAGAGTACAGGCAGGGAAAGGAGGAATAGCAGGGGAACGGCCCCCATCATAAAGCGGTTGACCGTGCCAAGGTAAAAGGCAAGGGCCATGCCGATCCCCCCTGCAAGCAGACAAGCGCCCAAGGCGGCCAGCGCAAGGGGAAGAAAGGAAAAGCCAAAGCCGCGGGCGCAAAGGGCAATGGCGGAGCTGGAGAGAAGGGAAAGGATGCTGATGGCGGCAGCCTTGGCGGCCACATAGTGCAGAGCCCTTACCGGCCCGGCAAAGAGAACGCGGAAGGTCCCCTGGGATATGTCAAGGCAGACAGATGTCCCCACAAAAAAGAAGCTAAAGAAGACCCCGTCCGACCAGGCAAGAACTGTTAGGGCCAGGGGCTTCCAGGCGCTAGGCAGGGCGGAGGCAAGGGCGGCGTAGGCTATCGTGACAAGGGCGTAGGCGGCAACCATCCCGTGGCGCCAGAGGAGGCGGAGCTCGTTTACAAAGAGGGTCATCATCATGAGAGTTCCCTCCCGGTCAGGCTTATGAAGATACCATCCAGGGTAGCGTCCAAGGTGCGGACGGAACGCAGGCCGGGCTTTTCAAGGCTCGCCAAAAAGTCAGGTTGCCCAGACAGTCCGCTTAAGGGAAACTCCCTTCGGCAGAGCTCGCCATTTTCTTCCACCACCGTCTCCACCGCCGCCTTCCCATAGCGGCGCTTTAAGGCCGCCGGAGCGTCGCAGGCGGCAATACTGCCGTCCACAAGAAAAGCCACCCTATCGCAGAGGGCGTCCGCCGTAGCCATATCATGGGTCGTCAAGAACACCGCTGCACCCTCTGCCGCCCTTTCGCGCACAAGCTCCCGCGCGTCGCGCGCGCTTGCCGGGTCAAGGCCGCTGGTGGGCTCGTCCAGAAAAAGGATGGGGGCGCGGTGGGCAAGGGCCCGAGCCAGATTGAGGCGCGTGCGCATACCCTTAGAATAGGCCCCCACGGGTTTATCGCGGGCATCGCCCAAGCCAAGGCGCTCCATCAAAGCTACAAGCTCCGGTAGGGCGGCCCTGCCCCCACCCGGGTAGAGGCCGCGGAAAAAGCTTAGATTCTCCAAGCCGCTGAGTTTCAGGTAAAAGGCCGGGGTTTCAAAGGCAATACCCAAACCCATTCGGTAACCTGAGTCCGCAGCGGCGGCATCCCTCCCCCCAACCATAGCCCTCCCGCGGTAACCGCGGCGAACGCCGATAAGGACGGATTGGGTCGTGCTCTTACCCGCCCCGCTGGGCCCAAGAAAGCCAAATATCTCCCCGGCGGACACCCTAAAACTCAAGCCGCGCAGGGTATCGCTGGAGCTTCCCGGATAGGCATAGCGTAGCTCTTCAACTTCAATCATGACTCTCCTCCTTGAGGCGCAATGCGCAACGCCAAAGACTCGCAGATAAGGCTCCGCGCCCCCGCCCATTCCTGGGCTCCCATACCCCCTCGATGCAGGGCGAGGTAAAAAAGCGAATAGACAAGCCCCACAAGGGCCTCTACCCCGATAGGCCGTAAAATCCCCTTGGCTAGCCAGCGCTCGTAGGTGGCCTCAAGCTCCTTCGCGTCGTTGGCCTGATGAGCCTGGATGCGCTCCGGCCCCAGCTTAAGGCTCAAGCGTTGGATAAGGCCTTGATCGATACCCCCCAAGGCAGGATTCTTCTCTAAAAGCTCAAAGATAGACTCGAAACCCCGGCGGAGGGCCTCTGAGGGCGGAAATCCCGCATCTTCCACGGCCCTATAAAAGGCGCCGCGAAATTCATCCTCCATGCCCTCAAAGGCTTCCATATAGAGCTCTTCCTTGGATGAAAAAAAGGAATAGAAGCTTCCCTTGGCTATACCAACCTGCCGGGTAAGCTCATCGAGGGATGTCTTCGCAAATCCAGCCCTAGAAAGGGATTCGATTGCCGCTTTTATAAGTGATGCCCTCAAGGCCTCCCTTTCTCGCCCAGAAAATCCCACTGGCATGAAGCCTCCCAATTACGCACTATATGACTATTTACTTCTTATTGGTCATATAGTAATCACAACACAAACTTTTGTCAAGCACGAGGGAGCTGTCATCCCCAAAGCCTTTAGCTAGGATTATTTTGGGCCTGCCCCCGGCCAGGGCCGGGGGCGGGCTTTGCGGGGCTTTGGTCCGCCTCTGGCGGACCGCTTCGCGCCCCTCCAATCCCTCAGGCACAAGAGGGCGGAGCACTATCCCCTGCGTATGTGCGCGCTCTGGCAAGAAAAGTAAACAAGCCCCGCCCGCCAACAAGCTTGCGTTATAAAAGGCAAGGGCCTATAGTTAAGCGGAAATGTTTCAAACCACAAGAATCCCACAGCGTTTATCAACAGTCCGGCTTCCCAGCCTTCTATTTGGAAGTCTCATTCTTTTATTCTGCCTCTGCGCCTGCGCCCCCGCCCCTCTGGCGGCGCAAAGCGGCGCTGAGCTCTCAAGCCTACAAACCCGTAGCTACCTTGGGGGGCAGTGGCGCTTTTCAGAGGGAGACAACCCGGCCTGGGCAAATCCAGACTTCGACGATTCCGCCTTCCAAAGCTTTGACATGCCTTCCGCAGCCTTCAAGTTCAAGGGCCCCACCGGCTCCTATCTGTGGATGCGGAAGGAATTCCAAGTAGCGGAGCCGATGCGGGGGAAATCCGCCGGGCTTGCCATCGGAAAACTGCCGGACGCCGTCCAAGTCTACCTCAACGGCTCTCTTATAGGTCAGTCCGGCTTCATGCCCCCGGACCCCCTCTTTTCAGCCCCCCACATCCCCCGCTCCTTCACCATCCCGGCCGGCCTCTTCCGCCCGGGAGAGAAGAATGTCCTTGCCTATCGGATCTACGTCATGCGGGTTCAGGGCGGCTTCCTTGCCCCCTACTTTTGCGATGAAAAAGACAGATTGGATTCCTACCAAAAGGTTTATGTCGGCAACTCAGCCATGGGCATCGTCGCCTCCGTGCTTGCTCTCTGCGTAGCCCTCTACTTTTTAGTCCTCGGTATCCGCTCGCGCAAAGACAGAATCAGCCTCTACCTGGTCATAGCCTTCCCCTTCCTGGCCGTGTATTTTTCCTCCGTCTACCTAGAGCACATGGACATCCCCTACCTCATCATGGTTAAATTCCAGTTCTCCCCCCTCTACCCGGGGATAGCCGCCTTTACCCTCTATTTTCAATCCCTTTTTAAAATCCATGAAAAGAAACTGCTACGGGGCGTCATTGCCGGCCTCTCCGTCCTCGCGGCAGTCCTCATCTTTTCCGTCCCCAACATCCGCTCCTTCGAGACCATGAACGGCGGTATTCTCTACCTGATTGTCCTTACCCCCCTCCTCATCTATATCCTCGTGCTTACCATAATCGCCATGAAGCGGCGCATCCCCTACTCCGGGGTTTATTTTGCCGGTATCCTGGTTGCTATCGGAGCCGGGCTACGCGATATGGCCTTTGTCAACCTTGCCCTCCAACCGGATGCCTGGATCACTTCCTGGGGTATGACAATCTTCGTGCTGGCCATCTTCTTTGCCTCTGCCTTCAGGGTCGTGGACGCCAACCGTGAGGCATCGGCACGGAGCGCTGAGGCTGAACTGCGGGCCACCGAACTCAAAAGGGTATTGGTGGAACTTAAGGAAATGGGTGAGGAAGTGGCGGAGTCCGGCCGCGAACTGGATTCCGGCATAGCTAAGGCAAGCTCCTCGGTCAAAGCACTGGTGGAAAGCGGCCAGGTGATACGCGCCCAACTCACTGATCAAGCACGTTCGGTTGAGGCCTCCGGCTCATCCATCAGCCAGGTGCTGGACGCCCTCGGCCAGTCGGCCACGGAAGCCGAGCGCCAGGTAGCTGGGGTAAGCGAGGCCGGGGCGGCGGTCGAATCCTTAGTCGAGTCCATCGGCCAGATTTGGAAAAACACCGAAAGCGCGGCGCAGATAGCCGGCAGGCTCTCCCAAACGGCGGCATCCGGCCAGTCCATGGCGGCCGAATCCGCTGAGGCCATAAGGGATATCCAAAGGGCCGCCGAGGCGGTGCGCGACATCGTTCAGGGCATAAAGGAAATTTCAGACAAAACGAACATCTTGGCAATGAACGCCGCCATCGAGGCGGCCCACGCCGGGGAGGCGGGCAAGGGCTTTGCCGTCGTCTCAGACGAGGTGCGCTCACTCTCTGACAACTCACGGGAAAACGCTATCGGCATCAATGCCCATATCGACGGCATGGATAGGGCCATTGAGTCCGGGGTAAGCCTCTTTGAGCGCCTTAATTCGGGCTTCGACGCCATCCTCTCCGGCGCAACGGAAACCGCCTCTTTGGTAGAAAAGATATCCCTCTCGGCAAGCGAGCAAAACAAGGGTGCGGATAGGATCAGCGCCTCTATGGAGCGCTTGGTTACTGCATCGCAGCGCCTTAAGGAACGCTCGGAGATCCAGCGTCGCGAGAGCGAGGAAGTGCGCTCTACCTTGGAAAATTTGGGCCTGGCTTCCAGCTCTATTATCGAGCTCTTAGGAAAGCGCGCCCAGGCCGAGGGGGAGATGGCTGCGGTGGTAGAGCAGGTGCGCCATATCGCCAGCAACAACTCGGACATCCTGACAAAACTGGAAAGGATATTAGCTGCCTCCGGGGAAGGGGCGGAGGATTAATAAAACACGCTACTCTATCAACCAATCAAGCCCGCGTTGAACCAGCACGAACACTACAAGGTCTGCGGAGCTAGCTTTGATATAGCCAGAAAATAATTCGGCCATGTTTTCATGGGACAAGGGCCAAACGGCGTCAACCGAATAAAAGCATGCGCTCAGGTACGGCAATAAAGCTATGGAGAAAGAATCGCGCAGAAGGAGCAAACGCTTGCCGTTTCCCTCTTCATTCTGCGTCCGTATCAACCTTGCCTTACCATCATTAGTTTCACTTTGCGCAGCCGGAAAAAAAGATCTTCCTGCCACGCTCATCTGGGCAAGAAGAAAATCATCTTCTCGAATTTTCGTCAGTCCAAGCATAGTCGCGGCCATATCGCCCTGAAAACCGCCGCTTTCGCGCACGACTTCCGCCTGCCCACGCTCAAATTCACCCAAACCGAGGGTTTTCATTATTGAACGGAACGCGTAGAAACCGCCAATGGTATTCCAATGCGTGTCATTCTTGTAATACAAATCTTCGCCGCCTGCCTTGGCGGCTACAATGTCGGACCGCAAATCGAGATACTCCACGCCCAGCGCATCGAGCGTCGGTAAAAGTTGGTCAAGCCGTTTCGGCCCGCCTTCATCAATATGGCCTGGCAAATACTCCGGGTACACGCTTTGCTTGTCCGGGGCGATAACAAAAAGAAAACGCTTTCCTTCAGCTAGGGAGGCATCGCGTAATGTAGCTATAGACTTTGATATCCCATCAACGGCTTGGGCATTAAAAGGCACATTGCCCAAGTAATCGTCCATCGCCTCGTCACCGCGGAAAAAAAGCCATTTACGCTTGCCAATCACCACGTCCTTGTGAGAGCTTACGCCAAAAGCATCGTAGAGAATCCTAGAATGCACGTGGACCATGATTCGCCTAAACGGAAAGTGATCATTAAAGGCAGCTTCGAATTCGGCGGGAAACCGTTTAAGTTTTTCCGAGTCCGTCGGAAAAGCCGGATAAGGCGCCATTTCCCTGTTCTCGCCACTAGGCGCGTTTTTCCCCAGTCCGGCCATGGAAAGACCGAAGCCTACGATGATTAAAAACAGAAAAATCGATGTAAATGGATCCCTGACCACACGCATAAAATTGTGAGACCAGTTCATCAGATAAAAGCTACAAACGCTCGCCACCGCCAGTATGAAAAGCATAAGGCTAGGTAGGGGCAAAATAATGCCCTCGATGGTCTTCAAACCTAAAAGGAGAAGGCTCAAGATAAAGATGGTCAACAAAATGCCCTTGATTATTTTTCTCATTTTAGAACCTAAAGTAGATAAAGGGGTTATAGGTGGAGGATACCAACAACAACATATTAATCCCAGAAAGCGCAAAAAGCATGACAGTCTGCAGAATTTTCACGCGCCGGTTCAACTTTATCTTTAGGGCTTCCCCCCAAGGAACGGAGGCGATCATACCGGCAAGCAGTATCAAACAATCCAGGGATGAAAACTCAAGCGGCCCTAGCAAGCGGCCAGAAAATCCGAACATAGACCCTAGATACCGCAAGGCGCTGGAAAAACCCTCAATCCTAAAGAAAACCCAACCCACCATCACTAGAATTATCGTGATAGCCCAAGAAATACCGTAAGGAAGGCGCGCGCGAAATTTTCTTATAGCCCCAATGCGTTCCAAACTGAGTAACCCTCCATGATAGGCGCCCCAAAAAATAAAACTCCAACCTGCCCCATGCCAAAAACCGCATAGCAGAAAAACGATGAATTGGTT
Source organism: Treponematales bacterium (assembly GCA_041739325.1). Lineage (GTDB taxonomy): Bacteria > Spirochaetota > Spirochaetia > Treponematales > JBGSOB01 > JBGSOB01. The sequence goes on along the minus strand of JBGSOB010000155.1, from coordinate 41,104 downwards.
CATTATCGTGCGAATCTGCCCCTTGCGATTTCCCCCAAGGGGAATATACAGGTAGTCGCGGAACCACGTTGATAAGGATATGTGCCAACGCCTCCAAAAATCCTGAATGTCGCGTGCTATATAGGGATAATTAAAATTGATATTGAAATTAAAACCGAACAACTTCCCAAGCCCGATTGCTATGGTGGAATAACCGGAAAAATCAAAAAAGATCTGCAAGCTGTAGGCTAGAACGCCAAGCCAGGCTGTCGCGACCGGTAAGGCGCCATAATCTAAAGCGAATATCCTGTCCGCCAGCCTGCCGGCTATGTTAGCGATTATCAACTTCTTTGAAAGCCCAAATACGAAAAGCCTCACTCCCTCCCCAAAAAGCTCCAACGATTCATCGCGTTTGGCAAGTTGCTCGTTAATGTCCTTATACCGAACGATAGGACCGGCGATGAGCTGGGGGAAAAAAGCGATATACAAGGCCACATTGACCAAGCTATCGTTTGCGCGAACCTCATTCCGGTAAACGTCTATGACGTATGACATAGCCTGAAAGGTATAGAAGGAAATGCCAATCGGCATGATAATGGAGGGCAAAGGAAGATTTAAGGAAAAGATTCTATTAAAATTACCCAAGAGGAAACCGTAGTACTTGAAAAAAACCAGCAACCCAAGGTTAAGAACAATGGATACAAGAAGATAGAAGCGTTTCTTGGGAAGATCATCCCTGTACATATCGACTAATTTCGCCATGAGAAAATTTACGCCGATAGAAACCAACATAATCAAAATCAGCGCCGGCTCGCCCCAGGCGTAAAAGAGCAGGCTAGCCGCTAAAAGGACCTTGTTTTTAAGGTTTTCTCGCACGGTCTTATAAAGGATAATAGTTACCGGCAAAAAAAGAAAAACAAAAACAAGGGAACTAAATACCACTGAACGCTCCTACTCATACCATAAAGTCCAAACTTAAAAAGGATTGAAGCACGGGTTAACGGGAAAAATCAAGCACCCGGTTCCCAACCAACGGCCTAACCGGGTGCATAGCCTTTGAGGCTATTTCTCTATCTTGAGCGAGTAGCGGCAGAGCTCGCAGAACTCCTGGCTAACGTACTTGTAATTCATCACGCAGGCCGGGCTGATATGGGCCTCGATGTTGGGATAATTCACGCGGTCCCCAAAGTGGTGCATCATCCCCAAGCTATGCCCGAGCTCGTGAATTATGGATTCGTACATCTTTGCCCACTCCGAGCCGTAGGGGCCGCGCATGAGGGGGTGGGTTTTATCGTCATCAACCTTATAGAGTGCCACAGCATCCGTGAAATAATAGATGATTATCTGGTCCTTAGGAACATTGGGGTGAACGTACTTATCCATCACCCGTAGCTCCAGATGGGCTTGCAACATCCAACCGTCACGGGGAGCGAGCTCACTATAGGGCAGGGATAGCTTTTGCCAGCGGACGGAAAAATCCTTATGGAAGAAACGCTCAAGGTCTTTTTCCGCTTGGGCGCGCAAAGCCGTCCCGCGCAGCATGCTCTGGCTCTTGCCCTTGTACTCACTATTGTCTATCTCCACGATAGTCACCGGCACTGAGGCGTTCCCCGTAAAGACGTTGTAAGCGAAGTCGGATGCAGCCAGGTACTTACCCTCATGAAGCTCAAGGTAGTAGCGTATTCCCCCGGAGTCGAGCAATGCCGCCTTGCGCATCTGGTCACCGTCTTCAACTCCTTTGAGGGCTACGGGTTTGAGGGTCTGCGGTATCATGCCGGTGTCGTATTGGCTCACGAGGGCGCCATAGCTGTGGGGAATGGACTTGCCAAGCTTGACCGGATTGCTGGCCGCGTGCAGATAGAAATTTTTCGTCTCCGCCTTTACGCTCCGCTTGTCCATCCAGTCCACAAAGCGGGCAAAGGCTAAGTCGGCGGAGTAGTCATAGGACGCATCCTCAGCGGGGATCTTCCGAATGACAAGATCGTCCTGCGGGTAGGGCCGGTTTAAGACCGGAACCATATTCCTATCCAGCTTGAGAAAGAGGGATGCTAGGTCATTGTCAGAAATCTCAAAGCCCTCGTCTTTTTGCCACCAGAACTGATAGGCCCAACTGTACTGAGCAAGATTGGGGCCGCCATGATCGGAGGCGGAACGGAAAATGACGTATGGGTTATCCGGGAATATCATTACCGCGTAGCCTCCCAGCGTTTTCCTATTCCAGCTTGTGTCTAGCTCAGCGCCCTTATCCCACACAAAGCCGGGGAAGCCCGCGGTTACAAATGTCGGCCGAGTGGCGACAACGGCCGCGGCCTCTCCGAAAATGCCGTGGCTCATGCCGGGAATCTCGCGGTTAAGGATTGTTTTGGAAAGGTTGATTGATGAATAAAGCCCCGCAAGATTCACGGAGTCACGCTTAAAAGAGGCGCTATAGCTGTACCAATACTGTTTTTTCCAATCATAAATGCCCATTTCCTGTTCCGGGCGCTCGGCCAGGTCAAAGAGGACACGATTCGTCCCGGCCATCACAAAGACCGTATAGCCGGAAAGCATCTGTTTGTCGATGCCGGCTTTTAAAACCGCGCCCTCATCGTAGGCAAAGGCCAGGCCATCGGGGCTAAAACCGTTGAGCGCCGCCCCCGGCGGGTTGATGGATACTGAAGCGGGAGAAGGCGTGGAAGGAGCCTGAGTAGATCGAGGACTCGGGCTGGCGCTTGGTTTAGAGCTTGGGCTTGGGATTGGTTTGGCGCTTGGGCTAGGGCTCGCCGTAAGATTTTGGCGCTGTGGAGAAAGGCCAGGGATGTCGCGGTCAAGGCTCGTCTTTGAAAGATCGATTCGTTTGAATAAGCTGGCAAGATTGACCTTAGACGGGGTAAAGCCCGGGTTGATGCTTCCCCAGTACTGCTCCTTCCAATTATACATGGCAAGGTTTTCCGTAGGCTTGGCGGGGTCCCTAAAAACGATCCAGGGATAAGGGGGCGTCATAAGAATGGTGTAGCCAAAGGCCTGGCTTTTTGAGGTATCAAGCTCGGCGGCAGGATCGAAGTTATAGGTATAGCCGCTGGGGCTCTTTCCCTGGCCGGGCGGGAGGCTTGCCTGGGCGAAGGCAAGACCGAAAACGAAAAGGACAAAAATCAGCTTATACATAATCTTGCTCATTCACGACTCCTTTATAGATGCACTCTCTAGTTTGAGCCATGAAAAGAGGGAACGCAAGCCCGAAGCCTTTCCGGGGTATGAGTAAAAAACCGGGTAATCTAGATAAAAGGATCTATACTCTAGGAATGAGAGGTATCCTATGAATAGACGCTTAACCGCAACACTCACCCTTTCCTTGGGAGAAACTGGGAATCTAGGCAGTAAGACGATGATGGAAACGAACGCCGTCCTTCCATCGATGTGCTACGCATCGGTTTCAGCCGCCCCACCCGGAGGAAGCGTGGTAAATACAAGGTCTCTCATCCTCGACTCAGCCTGGACTCGGGAGTAAGGCGGCTCAAAACAGTTTGGCTTTACCCTTAGGGTCGAAGATTCCGACCTGCAAGTTGAATGATTCAACTTGCCACGCGAGGCCATCACCCGCTTCAGTCTCTTTGCCGGACATGAGGCGGCGCTATAATGAGCCGAGATGTCTAGACAAGAAAATATTGATTGCTAGTGGATGCCTTGCAAATTTTTTCTAAACACAAGAATAGAGTTGACAGCAGAGTAGCCTAAATTTCAACTTTTCTCGGATCTGCATTGCCTATAAACCTATCAGGAATAGATTTCTAGGTTTTAGAATTATGAGAAGCTTTGGGGGGGGGAATCCATCTCCCGGTTAAAAATTCGGAATTCCAGAAATGGTAGCTCCTATCAGTTTTTATTAATCAAATTCCTCTGGGGGATTACTGGTTAATTCTTCCAGAATGTTTGCGATTACTGCCTCGACCCCTTCCAGCTGTTCAGGATCAGGCGGATTCATTTTATCTAATTCGGACTGTAGCCACAACCTTGTAGTCATTTTTACATTGCGAAAAAATATATCTTTAACAATACTGTCTTGGTACATTAGCAGCAACAAATCCTCAGGCTGAATGCGTCTGTACAGATGTTGCACAAGATTGTCTGGTGTTTTTTTTATGGCTAAGTAGATGGTATTTGTACTCATGCTTCAATCTTCGTGGATTTGTAAACTAGCTGTCAAGCAATGTACATTAGAATTAACCGGCGTATGCTTCTCTTAGTTTGGCTCAACATAACTGAATAAAAAAAGTAGCGCCAATAATCAGACATCGGGGGATTCATTCAGTAATCGACCAGCAGCAGCGAATCTCCGAAATCATCCTCGGCCGCCGCAAGATATTTCAAGAGACGCTCATCGTCTCTTTCGCCTTCGACGGGTCCGATAGCCTCAAGCAATTTTACCACCGGGGCCGCTTCGTCCTCTTTTTAGAGATGCAGGGCCACCGCGGGCAGTTTTCATGAGGATTTTCAACAGCTGTTTGACTTCGGAAGAGCAGATTTCTATTTTTTTGCCTATAAACGGAAAAATGAACCCGGATATTTTCGTAAATTCTCCATTGAACGGGATAATCGGCGCTGACACCAAACAGTATTCCTTAACCCTTACACTCGAAGATTCTGACCCGCAAGCATATTGATCCAGATTATCCGCGAGGCTATGCAGCCCCGTAGACTCCACATCGAGCATTATGGCAACTCCGCTGTTTTTAACTAGCGGAGCTTGATAAAAGCCTTAAACGGCGGGGAGATGTTCTGTTTAGGCAAAAAAAGCAATCAAATTTTGATTGAAATAAAATGCGCTTTTTGAGCACTTTTCCTATCGGTAGAAGCTTTTCCCAATCTCTTGAATTGCCCACTCGCCCTGTAGGACTTCCATGGCTACCTTGGCCTTGAAACCTTTGTCATACCGCTTGTGAATGTACAGTTCTATATCTCCTTGATTCCTATCTTCAAGAAGGGCAAATCCACTGTGCATTATTTAAAACCCTGTCTTGACATCTAGACTCAGTATTATCTGGGCTCAGTATAGCTTGAACGGTAGGAACTGCCAGCTTAAAGGTCAAAAAAGTTGTCTTGACATCGGTGCTTATCATATGGCATTACCATTTGAGAAGTCCGTTGTTAAAATACACTAAAAAGAACTCATCCAACCTCGGTAAGTCATGAAACATTTGCCACTGTGAGTATACATTAAAGGAGAATATTTTGAGAACTATATTTGCAATAGCTTTTTTTGGAGCGCTATTATTTTTTTCTGGATGCTCAACAATAAAATATGAAAATAATGATACTAAAGGAAACATAAAACGTGATCTTAAATGGCGTTCTGGAAGTGCAGGTCTTTTAGAAGGAAAAATTAACGTTCAATTATTCTTTATTTCTCAAGAAGAATGGTCACTTGCGGAAAAAAACAAAGAAATGAACAAAGTAATAGAAGCAGAAAAATGGTTGGTTGGACAAGCGAATAAGTATGGGAAAAGGGTTGAATTCGTTAACAAAACATATGGTTTTGAAAATACAATACTATTACCGAATATTCCTGAAGGTAATGCTAAAGGTGATGAAAATACAAGTTTTTTAAATCAAATAATTGAACATACAGAACATAAGAATAAAAAAAAATATCTATCAAATATTAATAAAAACAAAGAGTATAAAAACACATTATATTTGGTAATATGCAATTTCAAAGGCCAAGGCTATTCGCTTCCTTATTCAACTGAAATGAATAAAGAACAATATTTTTTTGAAGGAGGTATTCTATATAATAAATATCTTGATGACCAAGAATTATGTTCAGCTTCAATTGCTCACGAAATTCTCCATCTGTTCAGTGCATGGGATCTATATAATACATTTTCTGCTACTAAAGATATACAGGACAAAGCACAAAAGCTTTATCCAAATGATATTATGCTTCGAGTTTCATATAATATAGATGAACTAATTATCGATAGACTTACTGCATGGAGAGTTGGGCTGATAAATAAAAATGGAGCTTTTGAGTGGTTCGCACCAAATTATTACTAATCAAGTTTCAACGCCGGTTTGTCAAAGCCGGTTACATTTTTCCGCTTTTATCCGGTTTCATATTTCCGGATTTAGGCAGTAGCTTATTCAAAGCCAACGCCTCCAATCTTTAGGCGTTCCTTCATCCGTTAGGAATCAGCCCATAAGCTGAAGGGGTGGGAATGGTGAAGCAGCCTGTCCAGCATCGCCCCTGCGCGGCCCTTTTCTTCATGCGGTATGGTTTTTTCATTCTATCTCTCCTTGAAGAGATAGTTAGTTTCTAAAAAAAGGCACTTTTTGGGCACTTTACTGTTTTCACCCAAAAAAGAAAGCCCTTCCACGCATTAGGAAGGGCTTAATAACTCCTTATGGAGCAATTAGTTGCGGCGAAGAAGACTTGAACTTCCATGCCGGTTAAGGCACTAGCACCTCAAGCTAGCGTGTCTACCAGTTCCACCATCGCCGCAATAAGAATCGCCGGAAATCTAGCCTGTTTGCCCCGATTTGTCAAGCTCAGGCTCCTCGCTTGCGTATTCGATGATCGTTTTTACCGGTATCGACCCAAGAGCCTGCTTATAGTTGAGGAAGGGCAGGCCGATTACCCCGATAACGGCCGCCGGAATGGCCCCGCAGAGGCTTAAGAGCCGGCAGGCGGCCCCCACGGTTCCGCCAGTGGCAATGAGGTCATCTATGACGATAATGCGCTTTCCCCTGGGAATATCAGCTTCATGGATCTCTATCTCGGCCTTGCCGTATTCCAGGGAATAGGCCTGGGATACTGTTTTTCCCGGCAGTTTACCCTTTTTCCGGATAAGAATAAGGGGAAGGGAGAGCTCAAGGGCAAGGGGAGCGGCAAAGATAAAGCCGCGAGACTCTACCGCCGCTATGGCATCGGCCTGGTACTCCAGACAAAGGCGTTCCAATTCCTTTACGCAAAAGCGAAAGGCCTCTGGATTGGTAAGGATGGATGTGATGTCAAAATAGAGAATACCCGGCTTGGGAAAGTCGGGCACCTTGCGAATAGCCTGGTCGAGCTTAAAATCAAGGCCCATGCCTTACCTCTCTCTAAAACTAGCTTATTCCATCCTATTCAAGGCTTTGCTCCCTGTCAACCTGAGCCCCCGGCCAGGATTTTAAAAAGACTATTAAGGATTATTCTCCACCGTCCGATACTATAAGTGTGAGGGAAACTTCATAAAACGGTATGCTAAGACGTCCAGGCATACCGTTTATTTTTTATCCTCATCCCCACTTTCAACCCCAGCTTCAGCACTATTTTCTCTCACCGCTTCAGCTTCGGCTCCGACATCGGCTCTAGCATCAGCTCCGACATCAACCTCAGCTCCGGCATCGGCTTCCAGCGGCTTCGTAGCCGCCTTAGGCTGAGCTCGGGGAGGCTTGGGCGGGGGATAGCTTTCAGAGACAAAGCGATACTGGTGATAGCCCTGCCCGAGGCTATCGCCCAGAATGACATGATAGCTTCCATTCGCCCCACCCACGGGCGGGATGAGGAGATCCTCTTCGAGCGCCACCTTCTCTAGTACCCAACCCGGCGGCAGAACAACGTTGAGGCTCGGTTCGGGGGCTTCGCAGGCGTGCATGGCATAGAGGTTGCCGAGGGGGTCGGAGAGGCGATAGAAAGAGCCGGAGAAGCGTAAAATCTGGGGTTTCTTAATAGCTTTAAGAACAAGCATGCCTGGGGCTGGGTGGCTTATATCAGTTTTTTTCCCAGCCGGCACGAAATCTACGGCAAGGGGGCGGGCAAGCTCTATCCATGAATAGCCTGCTATCTCCCACCAGATTATCCCGTCTCGGCCGCTCACCTTCTCGGGAGCGCTCGGGGAACGCAAAAAATAACTGCCGGAAAAGAGGATGTGGCGCTCAATATTCTTAAGCCAGGGTCGTGGAGGCTTAAAATCCGCCCAGGACTCAGCGCTGATGGGCGCCGTGCCCCCACTCAAAACAACAAGGGGGTCCCAGCTGTTGATAAGCTCAAAGGCTTCCTCACGTACTGCCCATTCTATCCCAGGGGGGATGTCGGCCGCCTGGGTGGAAAAGCGAAGGCCTGCCTCCCGGGCGGAGGGCAGGCCGGCGCAGGAGTCGAGCAGGGTAATGGAAGCAAGCATGAGGCAAAAGGCAAGCGTGGCGCGAATTGCCGCTAACCTAAGATAATATGGCATGACAGCCTCCCTTTACGTTGCGGGACTCAGCTCTCTGGGAGCTAAGCCATCTTTTTAGGAAATGCGCTCGATGGCCTTGAACCACTGCGACTCAGGGTCTCTATATGAAAGTCGGCTAAGCGCAGGGCCTCGCCGTAGATTCGCTTGCTGTTTTCCAGGGCTTCGCGCAAATCCTTGGGTTTTCCACCCGCCAAACTGGCTATCTCCGCAAAGAGGAAGGATACGACCTCCTTAGCCGGATTGTCCATAAGCTCAAGATCAAGGCGCGCGAGGGTATCAAGCTCCTTGTCGGCCGGTTTTCCCTTTGCCAGGCGCTCGAGTGCGGCGGCGCAGGCATCCAAGGCCCGACGCGCCCCGGAAGCAAGCTGAGAAAGGCTGGCAATAAGCTCCTTATAGGCATCTTCAAAACAGAGCCCCCCCTCAGTGTTCTGGGAAAAGAGAGTTTGGATTTTTTCCTTAATGAGAGAGCGCGCGGGGGCGAGGGAAAAAAGACATTCGAGATCTTGGCGGGCCATGCCGGGTATGCACAGGCCGCGTGCGGATAGATTTACGGTAAGGGGGGCCTCAGGCCCGGCAAGCTTAGACTCGAACCACCAGGCATAGAGGGCCATTCGTTTGTCGGTGTAGACCAAGCCGCCAGAGTTGTCCGCCGCCAGATAGGGGTCGGCACTGCGGAATGCAAGAAAGGAATCGAGTTCAACCGGCTTGAGCCGGGTGGCGCTCAAAAGGGCGCGCCGCTCAAAGAAGGAATCCCGCGAATGGGTGGAGCGCCCCGGAAAACCGAGATCGAGCCCAGCCATGTAGATGGGTCGGCAGCCAAGAAGCCGAGCCAGGTCCCAGGCGCTTGTCGCCACCGAGCCCCCCGCGCCCAAGCGGCCCTTATGCCCCATCCTCTCCTCCATAAAGCGGCCGAGGGGGAAGATGCTCGAGCCCAAAAAGATTGCCCGCCAAGGCTGGCGCAGCACGGAGGGATAGACGGCGGACTCGCTTATCAAAATGGAAGAGGAGGGATCAAAGCCCTCAAGATGCTTGGTATTCCAATACTGAGGGTCAACGACAAGGCAAAAATCTGGGTTAATACCCGCCCCTTGCACCGCGCGCGCGGCCGTATCCACGGCAATGATAAGACAGGACTCGCTCAGGCGGGGCAGATGGGGCAGGATGAGATCCAGCGAGGGGCCGGCTGCAATCACCAGGGCAGGAATACCGGAAAAGGCCCCGCTTATGGCAGCTATCCCCGGATATCGTCCCAGGCCGTCAAGGTTGCGGGAAAGATTGCGGACCCAGAGCTTGCCAAAACGCTTAAGGGTGTTTTCATTGATCTTTTGCTTGGCGCTATAACGCCTCAGCCCCTGGTCTATGAGGGCGTGGGCCTGGGTATAAGAATCTTGGTAGGCCTTGAGGGCAAAGAAGAGGGGTTCGTCTATCCGCAACTCTTCAAGGCAGTGGCTCAAAGCCTCGGATCTGGCGCCGAGCAATATGGAGAGCCTATCGTCAGACAGGAGCTTGGCCATATCCCGCCCGGCAAGGAGGGCAGAAAGTATCCCAACATCAGGCTCTACAACGATGGCCAGGGAATCCGGGCGCTCACGCAGAAAAGCTTCCACGTGGTAGGCAAGGCCGAAGCCGAAGAAGACGCAGGCCTGGGCCTCTTGCGGGAAACTTGCGTTTGAGCGCCGCGCCTCCGCCTCCGGGTCATAGCGGGAGTGAATGGCCAGATCCCCTAAATTGGCGCTCGGCGGCCCGGAACGCGAGGGGCAGAAGGAAATCCGCGTGTCTGCCGAGGATGCTGAAATAATGTCCGCAAGCTCCGGAAAGCGCCGCCGGAGGGCCTCTATATTGGAGGAAAAAAAACTCATTCGAGCTCCAGGACGACTCGCGTCCCTTCCTCTATCAAGGCCCCTGGGGCTGGTGACTGTCGCACAACGTAGCCCTCGCCGCTGATACTCACCGAGATATCCTCCCTCACCAAGAGGGGCAGCAAGGCCCGTTTAGGCATGCCGCGCAGGTCGGGCATGACGGAGCCGATAAAGGCCGTTTGCGCTTGGGGAAGGCTGATACTGCCTGAGTGGCGCAGGGTTTCAACCCCCTGCCTACCTATGCCCAGAAGATTCACGAGTTCATCGGCGGCTTGAGCAACCGGTGGGGCGGCTATACGCCCGCCATAGTAGGATTCACCCTTAGGCTTGATGATGGCCATATAGAGCACCAGCTCAGGCTCTTGGGCCGGCAGGATGGCAAGACAGGAGGCGATAAAGGAAGTCTTGGAATATTCCCGCTCTCCCGGATCAACCATCTGCGCCGTGCCGGTCTTAACCGCCATGCGCACTCCCTCAACCCTTGCGCGGGTAGCGGTTCCCCCCGTGGCAACGGCGGTTTCCATAAAGCCCAAGATCTTCTGGGCGGTTGCCTCATCTATCACCTGGCGCACTGGGATTGTCGGATTCTCCCAAACGGTTTTTCCCTCTGGGGAAACCACGCGCAGGACGATGCGCGGTTTCATGAGCCGCCCATGATTGGCCACGACCGATGCGGCCTGCGCCATCTGCACTGCCGTAACCAGGCTTTCCTGTCCCATGGCTATGGTAGGCTTGGAGCGGAGCGACCACTGCTCCACCGGGCGCACATAGCCCGTCTCTTCTCCCTTAAACCCTATTCCCGTTCTCTCCCCAAATCCGAATGCCTTGACGAGAGCGTAAAAATCGATGCCGGAAACGGTATCGGAGGCGTAAGCCGCCCCGGAGTTGCAGGAGAGGCTGAGAATCGTTTGCGGATTCACCCAGCCATGGTTTCCCAAGCATTTGATGCGCACGCTCTCCTTGCCCGGCTCGTCGTGGGAATAGCCTCCGTCGCAGTAAAAAGTGGATTTTTCGTCTATGCCGCCCAAGCTCATGATGCCGCTTAAGGAAAAGACCTTGAAAACGGAACCAGGCTCATAGGAGTAGCCGATGGGCATGTTAAGGAGGCTGGAAGACTCCGCCTCCCGCGCCCTGGCGGGGTCAAAGCCCGGCATGGAGGCGTAACCGAGCATATCGCCTGAACGCGGGTCCATAGCCAGAAAGATGACAGCCTCGGCCTCATTTTTCGTTTTTATGTCTAAGGCAATTCTTTCAAGGACATCCTGAACCCGCGCGTCAATGGTAAGCATGACTTGATTTCCCATGTACTCGCGCAAGAGCGGCGGCGGCGATGGCGAGAGCTCCTGGTCAAAGGCGTACTCAATGCCGGAGAGGCCGCGGTTATCGTCGCCCACAAAGCCGATGGCGTGGGCGGCCAGATTACCCATGGGATAGGAGCGCCCCGGTTGCTCCTCCACCACGATGCCCACAAAGTTTCCCTGGGACTTTCCGCTACGGATAGCCTTCGCGGCCTCGGCGCTGACCCGCTTCTGCAGGTAGAAAAAATCCGTCTGCGCCGCCTCATAGCGCTCGCTCAAAACATCTGCACCCAGCCCCAGAAGTTCAGCCAGGGCAAGCCTATCACCTTCGGAGAAGCCGCCGGGAATATCCGGCTTCCATACGGCAACGTGGTATTGGGGGGAGGCAACGGCGAGCAAGAGCCCGGCGCGGTCAAGAATGGGTCCACGCTCCACCACCACCGGAGGCTGAGGCAGGGGGTCTGCCGGCCCGAGCATAAGAAGGCCATAACGCAGGGCAAGAGCCAGGGCAAAAAGCCCCAGGAGGCCCAAGACTATGGCGTATCGAATACGGAATTTTCTATCCTGCTCCACCCGCTCCACCTTAAGGCCGTTCTAGGAAGGAGCCTAGCACTTTTCCGACGATGTTCTCAATCGGCACCGGCCCGTAATCGCGTGAATCCAGCGAATGTAGCGGATTGTCCCCAACAAGGAAGACCGTAGCCGGGGGAAGGGGCCCGGCATTCATCAGATGAAAACGTTGGGCTGAATCCAAGGGAAAAATAGCTCCACACACTTCAAGCCCCTGCGGAGAAACCACCAGCATATCACCCTCTAAGCCCAGAGCGCGCTTAATGACGGTTCCCGGAAGGCTCGGCGGCTCAAAGAGGAGAATATCTCCCCGCGCCGGCCTTGCCCAGGAAAGCAGGTAGCTCGGCCCAAGCCTTAAGCCAAAGGCCAAGCGATTCACCACCACCAGCTGACCATCCTCCAAGCTAGGGGCCATAGAGGAACCATCCACTACGACAAAGGAAAAGACCGCGAAGACGGCAAAAAGAAAGAGGCAGATGGCAAAAAGGATGGATAAGGCTAGTTTTTGGCGGCGCATTTGATATTTTCACTATAATATGCCCCGCTTCTTTTGTCGATAAAAGAGCAACTATGGAATCGCTCATCGCCAAGCAAAACATCTCGCGCCGGTTTAGGTCGGCCCCAGCAATCAGAGCGCCCCAGGGTTTTAAGAGCCCGGGGGCTAGGCCGCAGGGCTTTAAGGCGGCCGCGCCGGTCTTCTTCCTCCTTAAAAGTCAGAAGCCCCAAAAACGCCGCCTTCCCAGCGTAGAACGCCTACCCCGCTTCGCCGAACGCCGGGTCAAGCCAGGCAAGAAACCTCGCGTACTTATAGGGGAAGCCCTGAGCGTCCTCCGCGGCCTTGGGGATGTCTTTAGCCCAGGCCAGGAAAACCAGCGCGGCCTCAAGATTCTGAGCCTCGCCTTCCTCTGCCTAGCCCTTATCCTCAGCCTTGTGCTTATGGCGCTAAAGTTCGGAGGGGCGGCCTATCCCATGGATACCGCCAGCTTTGAGCTACCCCTGCTTCCCCAAGGCAGCGATCTTCTGAGTTTCCTTGAGAATGCCGCCCCAAACCACGATGTTGGCCCGGAATCGGGCATGATCGACACCCCCCTCCCCTTGAGCCTCGACCTCAGCTACCATGTCCTTAAAAAGGGAGAGACGATAGACTCCGTGGCCAAACGTTACGGACGGGACCGCGACACCATCATCTCCATGAACGGGATAGTCAACGTAAAGCGGATAGCCTCCGGCACTAAGCTCAAGATCCCCAATATGAACGGCATCATCTACTCAGTTAAGGCCGGCGATTCCCTAGCCAGGATTGCCGGCATCCATAAGGTGAGCGTAACCGCCATTCTCGACGCCAATAATCTGGACAGCTATACCATCTCAAAGGGGCAAAGCCTCTTTATCCCTGGGGCAAAGCTGGACAGGAGCACCCTGAGGCAAGCCCTTGGCGAGCTCTTCGCCTGGCCTGTCCGAGGTAGGATCACATCCGTATTCGGCTACAGAAACGACCCCTTCACCGGGGTGCGCCGCTTCCATGGGGCTATCGACATCATGGGGCAGATGGGTCAGGAAATTAATGCCGCCGTTGAAGGCCGGGTGGTGGAAACCGGCCACAATCCCATCTATGGCAATTACGTCATACTAGCCCATGCCGGAGGCTACCAGAGCTTCTACGCCCACTTAAACCGCATCAGCGTGACAAGCGGCCAGAGCCTCCAGCGCGGGGCTAAGCTCGGAGAGATGGGGAATACCGGCTACTCTACCGGCACCCACCTCCATTTTGCCATCTATAAGCGGGGACAGGCCGTAAATCCCATCGGTCTCCTTCCAAAATGACGCTTTAGGCTGAATGTAGGACCATTTTTGCTTGATTTTTTCTATCCCCTAGGGATAGAATGAGATACTTTTCCGGGGGTTTTCCACATGAAGAAACTAGTATTAACCATCGTCGCGCTCTTTGCCGTTTTTACCTTTATTAGGGCATATTCGGCCAGCAACAACCAGTTCGAGGAAAAACCCCAAAGCGCCCAGGTCCAATCAGCCGTTCTTCACTAAGAAAGGGCTACTATTTCATACAGGTTCTTAAGACGATAGTATACAAAACGATACCCAAAGGGTGTTAAAGGGGACGCAGGTGACTGCGTCTTTTTTTTATATTGTTTCAGCGAATACATTTAGAATATATATTTTCTTGTCATCGTCAAATGGCACGATTCCTGCTTGTATATATACGACATATGATCTGCTAAAACGGAACATGTGTCGCGCCGGGGCTTGGCGCACGTCGATCAGCGTTGTCGGGGAATTGCCCGGCAGACGGCATACAAGGAATGGAGCAGGAAATGAGCAGAGAGAGAGAGACATCCGATTCGCAGGACGACATCATCAAGTCCTACTTTGACCAAATCAGACGGACGCCCCTACTCTCCTTCGAGGAGGAATTGGCGTTATCCCGAAGGATCCAGGCCGGGGATGAGAGCGCCCGCGACCATCTGATCAAGGCCAACCTCCGGCTCGTTGTTAAGATTGCCCGGCAGTTCTCAGCCCAGGATCTGCCCCTAGTCGATCTTATCCAAGAGGGAAACCTCGGCCTCATCCGCGCCGCCCAGAAGTACGATCACGCTAAGAACGTGCGCTTCTCCACCTACGCCTCCTGGTGGATCAAGCAGGCGATAACCCGCTCCTTGGCGAACAAGCGCCGCGCCATCCGCATCCCTCACCGCAAGGAGGAGGCGCTCAAGAAGATCCAGCGCGCCTACACCGTGCTCTCCCAGCTCTACGCCCGCCAGCCGAGCACCGCGGAGATAGGCAAGGAAATTGGCATGAGCGCCTACGAGGTGGAAAACATCCTTGAGATGTCCAACGCTATGGTGTCCCTGGATATGGAAACCTCGATTGAGAACGGCTGTCTGCTCGACGTCTACGAAGACTCGACCTACGCCCCCGACCGTGAGGTTCTCAACCTGAGCGTACGCGACAACACCCTAGCCTTTTTGGAACAGCTGATGGAGAAGGAAAAGCAGATCCTGATGTATCGCTTTGAGTTCTACAATGGTCGCAAGTACACCTTGAAGAAGATCGGCGAGGAACTGGGCATTTCCCCGGAAACCGTGCGCCAGATAGAGATTCGCGCCCTCAACAAGCTGCGCGCCAACGCCGGCGAGTTGAAAGACTACGTGTATGGCTGATCCGGGTTGGGTTGGGGCTTTTAAACCCCGGCCTCCCGTTTCGGATAGGATTGGGTAAGCCGAACCTGCCCAGGCCCTTCATAGCCGCGGCCTTAAGCGCCCGGCCTAAGAAGGGCTTCCGGGCCCACAAACCCAATCCCAAGCTGCCCTTGGGCAACTTAAGCGGCCCTTCGAGCCTTTAGCGCCGAAGGGCCGCTTTTTTATTGCCTCTGGGCCTCAATCCTTGCTATACTCCCCCTGTGCCCACACAAAGTAGGCTAGGCAAAAATCGCTCGCCGCGCCGAGGCGGCTCTAAAAAGCGGGAAGATGCCCAGCTGATTACCCTTATGAGCCTTGTATTCATCCTCTTTGCCCTCTTAGTCAGCCTTATTCTTGGCACGAGGATAGCGCGTGGCAAGGATAGCGCCGCTTCTGGCTCAGCGGAGCTTGAGACCCCGGCCCCCTCAGCCATAGTGGAGCTTCCAGATCCCTCGGCTAGGGCAGAAGCCCCGCAGGAAGAACTGCTTTCCCGAAGGGAAGATGAGAGGCCCCCCAAACCAAGCCCCTCGCCAAGCCGGGAAGCTTCTACCCAACCGCGCGCGAGCCCGGAAAGGCTAGCTACGCAGACACCGAAGAAGCCGCAGGAAAAGGGTGGGCGGGTCGGCGCGGCAGTTCCCGAGCACAGACCCAAGGGGGAGATCTGCATCGTGATTGATGACGTTGGGCAGAATCTATGGCAACTCAAGCCGTTTTTAAAATTCCCCGGGCCGATATGCTTTGCCATTTTACCCGGACTTCCTTATACTCAAGAGGCGCGGGACCTCATTCAAGCCGCCGGCAAGGATTATATCCTTCATCAGCCGATGCAAGCCATGGACAAGCTCAACCCGGGGCCGGGGGCCTTGTACCTGAACATGGAAGATGAGAAGATATGGGATACCTTGGAGAAGAACTTCACGGAGCTGCCCGGGGCGAAGGGCATGAATAATCATATGGGCTCCTTGGCAACGAAGGACCTGCGTATCATGCGCCAGGTTCTGCGATTCGCCAAGAGCCGCGACATCGCCTTCCTCGATTCGCGCACTATCGGGGGTACAGCCACGGCCGAGGCCGCCAGGTTGGAAGAGGCCGCATACGGGGAGAGAGACGTGTTTTTAGATAATTCGCCTGAGAAAGAAAATATCGTGACTATGTTCAAAGAGGGTCAAAAGATCTCGGAAAAACATGGCCGCGCGGTCATGATAGGCCACGTCTGGTCTGCCGAATTGGCTCAAACCCTTATGGATTTATACCCAGAATTGATTAACGAGGGCTACTCGCTGTCCTCGATTTCCAAGATCATGATTGGTGAGGACGATGCTGATCCTTGGGATTGAGACTTCCTGCGACGAATGCGCCGCGGCGGTGGTGGAGGACGGCAAGCGCATCCTCTCCTCGGTTGTGGCCAGCCAGGTTCCCTTCCATGAAAAATACCAGGGGGTCGTTCCCGAGCTAGCCAGCCGGATGCACACGCAATGGATATTGCCCGTCGTGCAGGAATGCATGCAGAAATCCGGCGTCGGCTTCCGCGAGATAGACGGGATTGCCGTAACCGCCATGCCCGGGCTAGCAGGATCACTCTTGGTGGGAATGCAGTTTGCCAAGGGGCTGGCCCTCTCCCTGGGCAAACCCTGGATAGGCGTAAACCATATCCACGCCCATCTTTACGCGCCTAGGCTTGAACATGAGCTTGACTATCCCTTTTTAGGCCTCTTAGTCTCCGGCGGCCATACCATTATCTGCCGAGTGACGGACTTTGACAGTTTGGAAATTCTAGGTAGCACGATAGACGACGCCGTCGGCGAGGCCTTTGACAAGGTTGCCAAACACTATAACCTTGGCTACCCCGGCGGGGCGGTGATAGACGCCCTGGCAAAAAACGGCGACCCCGAGGCATTCGCCTTTCCAAAACCAAGCCTGCATAAGGGCGATCATAGTTACGACGTATCCTACTCCGGCCTCAAAACCGCCGTCATAAACCAATTGGAGCGTTTTAGGCGCCCGGGGGCCAAGCTCAACCCTGAAAACCTGGCGGCCAGCTTCCAAAAAGCGGCTATCGACATTTTAGTATCGCGGCTCTTGCGGGCGGCCGACGACACGGGCCTCTCTACTATCGTAGCCGGAGGCGGGGTGGCGGCCAATTCCTACCTGCGCCGGCGCATGGCTGAAAGGCCTGATCTGCGCGTGCTCTTCCCCCCGCTTGAGCTATGCGCAGACAACGCCGCCATGGTGGCGGCGTTAGGCTACCAGCACCTAGCGCGCGGCGACCGCTCACCAATGTCGCTCAACGCGGCTTCCCGCGTGAGCGGCTTTAAACGGGGCAGAGCCTAGGATTTTCCGTTAAGCCAAGGCCCCTTCTTTTACTGAAAGCGGGCCTTGACAGCCGCCTTCGCATGCGTTTCCATTGTGGTATGAACGATACTATGCCTGCCCCATCCCGCTTTGGAAGCTTTGCTCCGGCGCCGGAGGCTCTCGCGCGCGCCGCCGCCATCGCCGTAAAAGACTCCCTCAAGGTCCAAAGTGGGGAGAAGGTCATCATCATCACAAACCCAGTCAAGGACGTGCTTGAGATATCCCAGGCGATATTCGACGCAGTCTGCGAAGTGGGCGGGCATCCGAGCATTATCATACAAACGGTAAAAAAGCAGACCGACTCGGCGGAAGACTGCGTTATCTCCGCCTTCGAGTCCCAACCGGATGTCTTGATATCCCTCTCCGCGAACAAGATGGGCAAAGACAAGGAAGGCATTCGCGTGCCCTATGAGTGGGACGGCGCCTACTACGACCATGTTTTCCACTATCAACTCTACGGAGCCAAGACCCTGCGTGCCTTTTGGTCGCCCTCCGTCAACCGAGGCATCTTCGAAACCACCGTGCCTATCGATTACCCACTGCTTAAAAAGCGCTGCCAGAAAATCAAGGATGTGCTGGATCAAGCCCTACGTATCCGCGTGACTAACGCCCTGGGAACCGACATTGAGGTCGGCGTTCAGGGGCGTAACGCCATGTCGGATGACGGGGATTTCTCACGCCCCGGAAAAGGCGGGAACCTTCCGGCAGGAGAGGTATTCATATCGCCTGTGGTCGGGGACAGCGAGGGCACTATCGTATTCGACGGATCCATCTCCATCAATGAAGGCGACATCGTCATTAAAACCCCCATCAAAGCCGTCATAAGCAAGGGCTTTGTCACGCAGATCAGCGGGGGGGATGAGGCAGCCAGTCTTTTACGGACAATCGAAGGCGCAGAGAGCCAGGCGCGGCGGATGGAGGCGGAAGACGCCCTGCCCGCGGGCAAGGGCGAGATATACGCTAAGAACGCTCGCAACCTAGGGGAGCTGGGAATAGGACTCAATCCGCAGGCAGGCATCATTGGCAATATGCTCCAAGACGAAAAGGCCTTCGGCACATGTCACTTTGCCATCGGCCATAACTACGATTCAGACGCGCCGGCCCTTATCCACCTTGATGGCCTTGTGAGTAAACCGACTATCACGGCCATCCTAGCGGGGGGAAAGGAAGTTCTCATCGAAGCAGAGGGAATCCTCAAACTCTAGGAAGATCATAATGAAGAAAAACCTAAGTCATGTTCTCCTTCTGTGCATAGTCTATGCCGCCTTCATAAGCCTTGGCCTACCGGATTCGGTGCTCGGGGTGGCCTGGCCGGCAATGCGCGCATCCTGGGCCCAAGGCTTGGAGCGCCTGGGCATCATTACCCTTACCCTGACCCTCTGCTCCGCCCTCTCGGGCTTTGTCTCCGCTCGAGTCTTGAAAAAATTCGGCACCGGCCCCGTCGTGCTGGCATCCTGCCTTATGACAGGCGGGGCCCTCTTGGGTATATCTTTGGTACCATCATTCTGGTGGCTCATACCGCTGGCCCTTCCCTTGGGCTTCGGCGCCGGATCCGTAGACGCGGGCCTCAACCACTTTGTGGCCGAGCATTATAGCTCTCGGCACATGAACTGGCTCCATGGCTTTTGGGGAGTTGGCGCGACTATCGGCCCGGTTATTATGGGAGCAGCCCTTTCCACTCGAGGATGGAGCTCAGGCTACCTCTGGATATCACTCATACAACTAAGCCTAGCCGGGGTTTTCCTTATCTCTCTATCTTTATGGAAAAAAGAAACTGCTGTCGCTCACGGATCAGATGAGGAGAGGCTAAGCCGCCCAGCCCCGGGAAAAAGCCCACGGTGGGCAGCGTGGTTAGGCCCCTTCCTCTACCTCGTTTACGCCGCAGTAGAAGTGGGAACGGGGCTCTGGGTCGCCTCGATCCTTGTTGAAGACAGGGGTTTGCGGCCTTCCGACGCGGGTCTGGTGGTTTCTTGTTTCTACGGAGCTATCATGGGTGGGCGTTTTCTCACCGGCATGGTCTCAAATCGTATGGGGAATAGAAAACTCGTTCGACTGGGTCTTTGCCTGGCCTTAGCCGGCACCTTGATTTTTATTATTTCCGGCATTCTTCCTCTCAGTATGGGGCAGTTTACCCTTGCTCTTACCGTGGCAGCCTTGCTCCTCCTTGGCCTGGGTTGCGCCCCGGTCTACCCAGGTCTCATGCACGAAACCCCGCGTCGCTATGACGAAGATACGGCCCGCAGGGTAGTGGGTAGGCAGGTAGCATTCAGTTACCTGGGAGCGGCACTTATCCCCCCTCTCTATGGCCTCCTTGCCTCCGCCCTGGGCACAAACCTTATCATGCCCTTGGTAGCCTGCGCCGCCGCCCTTCTTCTTCTCTTATCCGAGATCCTCAACCGCGCCACCTAAGGAACTGGGGCAGGTGGCGGGGAAAAGGCCAGAGGAGGGAATTGCTGGACGTTCCGCCCCCCTCTGAGCCTGCCCTCCAAGGAAGCTCCTCCCTCCTCTTGCCTTTTCCCCGTCAGGCCCCGCCACCCTTAACCCTCCTAGCCTTGGCCCCTCATAAACCCAACCGCCGGGGTTAAGCAGCACATTCGCCTAAATGGGTAAAGGAGCAGGCGGGCGCTGTGGATTTCTCTATGTGTCTTTCCCCTTGCGTGAACGTGGGCCAAGGCTCAGAGTACGAACTGGGGCGGGTGGCGGGGAAAAGGCCAGAGGAGGGAATTGCTGGACGTTCTGCCCCCTCTGAGCCTGCTCTCCAAGGAAGCTCCTCCCTCCTCTGGATTTTTCCCCGTCAGGCCCCGCCTGCCTTAACCCTCTTAGCCTTGGCCCCTCATAAACCCAAGCGCCGGGGTTAAGCAGTACACCCGTTACTAAGGTGTAAGGAGCAGGCGGGCGCTGTGGATTTCTCTAAGGGTCTTTCCCCTTGCGTTCACATGGGCCAAGGCTCAGAGTACGAACTGGGGCGGGTGGCGGGGAAAAGGCCAGAGGAGGGAATTGCTGGACGTTCCGCCCCCTCTGAGCCTACCCGCCAAGGAAGCTCCTCCCTCCCCTGGTCTTTTCCCCGTCAGGCCCCGCCACCCTTAACCCTCCTAGCCTTGGCCCCTCATAAACCCAAGCGTAACCCCTTTCAAAAATCCATAGCTTCCGCTATGCTCCCCTCATGGATACACAAACTCCCCTTTCCCATTGGGCGGATCAAACCGCGCAGAAGATCATCAAGGAGAAGGGCGACAAGCCCCTCTACACCTGCGCCTCCGGCATCACCCCCTCAGGCACGGTCCATATCGGCAATTTCAGGGAAATCATATCGGTAGACCTAGTAGTTCGCGCCCTGCGCGACATGGGTAAACAAGTCCGCTTTATTTATTCTTGGGACGACTACGACGTATTCCGCAAGGTTCCGGTCAATATGCCGCAACAAGAGTTGTTGGCGGCCCATTTGCGCTTTCCCATAACCATGGTTCCCGATCCCTGGGGCCGCGATGATAGCTACGCCCGCCACAAC
The DNA here is from genome assembly GCA_041739325.1 of Treponematales bacterium. GTDB lineage: Bacteria > Spirochaetota > Spirochaetia > Treponematales > JBGSOB01 > JBGSOB01. The sequence goes on along the minus strand of JBGSOB010000155.1, from coordinate 20,152 downwards.
GAGGTAGACGTGGAGTCCGTCTTGCCGGCGGTAGGCATCAATCCGGAATTTCTCTATCAATCAAAGCGCTACCGCGACTCACTCTATTCCAAGGACATCCGTATAGCCTTGGAGCAACGCGAGCTCCTCAAGCAGATATTAGACAAGTTCCGCGATGAGGATCATAAGATACAGGGGCAGTGGTGGCCCATCTCCATCTTTTGCGACTCTTGCAACCGCGACACGACCGATATCGATTCCTGGGACGGTGAGTGGGCCATTGCCTATCATTGCGAATGCTCTCACTCCGCTACGGTGGATCTGCGATCAGCCAAGGGCGTCAAGCTGGGTTGGCGCGTCGATTGGCCTATGCGCTGGAAGCACGAGGGCGTAGACTTCGAACCGGCGGGCAAGGATCATCATTCTCAGGGCGGCTCCTTCGACACAGCAAAACACGTCGTCTCCGAGGTTTACGGAGGATCCGCTCCGGTGAGCTTCCGCTACGACTTCATCGGAATCAAGGGAACCCCAGGCAAGATGTCTTCCTCCACCGGCAAGGTTGTAGACCTGCCCGACTTACTGCGGGTCTACCAGCCGCAGATAGCGCGCTATCTCTTTGCCGGCACCAGGCCGAACACCGAGTTCACCATATCCTTCGATTTAGACGTGATTAAAATCTACGAGGATTACGATAAGACCGAACGCATTTATTACGGAGTCGAAAAGGCTAAGGATGAGGAAAGCTTCCAGAAGGAGAAGCGCATCTACGAACTTTCCCAGCTCGATAAGCCAGAAGCCGACATGCCCTACCAATTGGGCTTCCGCCACCTCTGCAATCTCCTGCAAATCAACGTCGGGGATATCGATAAGACCATCGCGGCACTAGGGAACGTAAAGCCAGCCCAGGAAGAGCGACTGCGTCAGCGCCTTTCCTGCGCCTGGTACTGGATATGTGAGTGTGCCCCGGAAGACTTCCGCTTCATGCTCAAGGAGGAAGGGGCGGCCAGGATCGAGTGTGGCCCCTCCGAGCTCGCGGCGATACAGGGGATCAAGGCCCTCGTGGAAGCCGGGCCGAAGGAAGAGAAACCCCTCTCAGAAGCGATCTTCGATGTCGCTAAAAACAACGAGCTTGAGCCCAAGGCCCTCTTCAAGATCGTGTACCAAGCCCTCATCGGCAAGGACCAGGGCCCGCGTCTGGCAGGTTTTATCCTGACCGTGGGACCACAGCGCATCGCAAAAATTCTCTCAGCCTACTAGGAAAAGAGGATGCGCGGCATCAGCGGCAGATGGAAGCGTGGGCCCCGTCAGGACTATATTCAGATAGGCTGGCGGCAAAGCCTTTCCCTCATTGGTTCCTATGCCGCCAGGCTCATCAAGCCGCAGATGCTGAGCATCGGCCTGGTAGTCGTCTACCTTATCGCATTCCAAACCCTTGTCCTGGGCATTCCTTTACGGGGGGCCCTAGGCATTGGTCTTGGGACCCTTGCCTGCGTTGTGGGTCTTTCCGCTTTTTTGGAGGGCCTCTTCCTGGGCATCATGCCCCTGGGCAGCCAATGCGGGATGCGTCTACCGATCCACTCCAAGGCCTTAGGGATTTCCCTCTTCGCCTTTATCCTCGGCATTGGGGCTACCCTCGCCGAGCCGGCCATAGGTTTTCTGCGAGCAGCCGGTTCATCGGTCAAAGCATGGGAATCCCCCCTTACCTTTGCCCTCTTGAACCGTCACGAGCTACTCCTCACCCTGGCTATCGCAGGCGGCGTCGGACTGGCGGCCGTCCTCGGCATACTGCGCTTCCTCCTACGCCTTCCCTTTAAGCCCTTCGTGCTCATCATTACCCCGCTTGTTCTCATCGTCTCCGTCATGGCCTTTATCGATCCCAAACTCAGGCCCATCTTGGGCCTTGCCTGGGACTCAGGCGGCATCACCACCGGGCCGGTTACCGTGCCCTTAGTCCTTGCCCTGGGTATCGGCATGAGCCGAGTATTAGGCGGCCGCGGCTCGGGTACGGCCGAGGGCTTTGGCGTGGTAACCTTGGCATCCCTCGTTGCGGTAGCCACAGTCATACTCCTCGGCCTCTGCATCTCACCCCAGATACCTCAGGCAAGCAGTCAAGAATCATTCTTCTCACCGGAAATGCGCGAGCAGGCTCTCAGGCTTTTCTCTCAGCCAGCCGAGTTGGACGCCTATGCCCACAGACATCTGAGGGCTGAAGACTGGGCTCGCTATCAAGAAAACAACCCTGAAGCCTCTGCCCCACTCTCGGATGCGCTTAAACCGGATATCGTAAAAAAATCCCGCGCAACACTCATTCTTTCCCTGCGAGCCATCCTTCCCTTAAGCCTCTTCCTCCTCGCGACACTCCTCCTCTTAAAGGAAAAAATTCGCCAAGCGGATGAGCTCTTCCTTGGGCTTTTTCTTTCCATCCTTGGGCTCTTCCTTTTTAACTACGGGATGGAGTCCGGCTTGAGTCCTATAGGCGCCCAGACGGGAGCCGTTCTGCCCGCAAGCTATAGCGCCCTCCCCATGCCGGAGGAGGCTATCGAAATCCCCAATTTTGATCCCAGCCTCGTTCAGCCAGGCATTAAGCCAAATGGGGAAAAAACCGGCTACTTTAACTTATCTAGCCCGAGCGGAAAAAAAGAGATTGAATACGATCCGGCGGCCTACGACAGTCAGAGCAGAGTCTACTCACACCTACCCCTGCACGGGCCAGTCTTTGGTAGCGGCAGGCTCGGCTGGGGTTTAGTGCTCTTAGCTGCCTTCGCCTTTTTTCTAGGCTATGGCGTGACCGCAGCCGAGCCGAGCCTCCTAGCCTTAGGCATCGCGGTCGAGGACCTGAGCGCGGGAACCTTCCGCAAGGGCCTACTTGTATCGAGTACGGCTGTCGGGGTAGGAATAGGCTTAGCCGTAGGCTTTATGCGCATTCTTTGGGACATCCCCCTCCTCTTCATCCTTGGGCCGGTATACCTCGGACTCCTTGTCTTAACCCTCTTTTCCAGCGATGATTTTGCAGCCTTGGCTTGGGATGCGGCGGGCGTCACTACCGGCCCGGTCACCGTCCCCCTGGTTATTGCCACAGGACTGGGCATAGGCGGCCAGACCGGGGCTCTAGACAGCTTTGGCATCTTAAGCTGCGCGTCCGCCTTTCCTATCGCCGCCGTATTGTTAAGCGGCATAGGCCTCAACGGCTGGATCAAACCCAAAGCCCTCACCCAAACCACAGCCATAGCCAAACGAGGGCCTAAAAGGCGGAAACGGGTATGACGCCGCAATCCGCCGTACGCATCAGTTGCATGCTTGACCGCTACGCCCTCCCCCAGGCCCATGCCGTCTTCCGTGAAAGGAAGGCCTCAATCCTAAGCGTGCAAAATAGCCGTATGGTAAGCATGCGCTCGCAGCGCGGCCTTTTTGGTTTACCGACGCGTAGCGGCTTAGAGGAACGGGGTTGTGAGATACTGCGCGCCATCGTACAGCCCAGCGATGAAAAAGGCCTCATGGAAGAGATAGCCCTCCGCTCCAAGCTCAGCGCATCTGGCCGCGGCTCTCTTTTTTCCGAGAACATTCAGCTCTACGCCGAAAACCCCCTCGATCTTGCCCTCAATCCATTGCCTTTAAAACAGAATGATCCCACAAAAGATATTGGGCAAAACCCAAATGAAGGCGGACTGCGACTTTCCCCCTCCTTGTGCGGGGTTCTTAGTGTCGTGCAACGCGGCCAAGGAAACCTCCTCTCACGCTCCATCCTGGAGATGGGATTCTCGGTTCCCACCCTAAGCTATGGGGAGGGCATGGGACTACGCTCAAAACTTGGCTTGTTGCGCGTCACCATCCCTGCCGGAAAGGAGATCATCCTCTTTTTAGTGGACAAGGAAGACGCCCAAGAAGCCCTCGTTCTAGCCAGTGAAACTATTGGCCTTGAGCTTCCGGGCCGGGGTTTCATCTACCTTTTCCCGGTTAGGCGGGGCTTTGCCGATACCCGCATTCACCAGGGCGACGACCGCTACCACGTGGCCAGCATGGAACAAGTGATAGCGGCCATCGACCAGCTTTCCGGAGGTTCCCTCTGGCGCAAACGTTCCGCGCAGGACCGACCTCCTAGCCGCGGGCGCGGCCAAAATTCCAAGCCGCAGAATAATTCTAACCTCCCGTCAGACGTAAAAGACAAGGGCCTGGTCTGCCTGAGCCTAAGCTGCGCCGACGGCTTAGCCAACGATTACCTGGAAATGGCCATGATTCTGGGGGCGCGCGGGGCTACCCTCTCGCAAATCCAAGGCCTATCCTACAGAGATTCCTCACTCGGGCAGCGCCAGGCACGGGAAAGCTCAGACCTTGTCCTTCCCGAGGCGAAGGCCTTGGACATTATCGAGGCGATTGGGGCAACCGGCTTCTTTACGGCGGAGATTGGCGGGCTTGCCGAGATTTCCCGGGTAAGCGGCTCAGTAGCCTACGAGCCCAAACGCGCATCCTAGACTCCGCGCTTTCTCTTGCATTTGGAGCCTTAGGGGCCTAGAGTATCTAGAGTGGCGGGAACAAGCATGGTCAATTGGATAGATCTCCTCATGGAACTGACCGGAAGCGGGGTGACCTTCACTGCCTGCGTGTTTTTTTTCCTCGTTTGGGCGTATTTTAAAAAAGATGCCTACCGCGCCCTCGCCGTTCTCTGCCTTGGCAGCTTAGCCTTTACCATTTTTTCCGCTTGGTCAAAACTGAGCTTTTTAACCACCCGAGAACTCCATGTAGCCTTCGAATTCTACCGCGCCCGAGAGCTCGTCTCTACCGCCTACATCATCGTTCTCCCCTACGTTCTTGCTACGACCATCAAGGGACCGGAAAAACTCAAGGATTTCCACAAAGCCCTCATTTGGCTGGGAATTGGCAGTTACGCCTTTTTTCTCCTCTGCGCCTATCTGTTGCCGGATAGTTTTCTCCATGACCCCTTCCCCTACCAACCCTCCGGCATCTCGACAAAAACAGGGGTACTTTACTCAATTTCACAAGCGATGCTGGGAATCGAACTCCTTTACGCAAGCGTCATATTCATCATCGACCTGCGCCGCTGGAAATCCTTTGGCAAGATATGGTCCATCCACGCGGGTACCATCCTTTGCGCCTACCTTGGCATATCCGCCATAAGCAAGGATCTCTTGGGCTTTTACCTAGACCCCCTGCCCGGCCTAGCCTTTTCCAGATCCGTCTTTGGCATGATTCTCTTAAGCATATTCATGGCCTTTGGCTTTTTTCGCGTTTTCCTGGAACAAGCCCTAGATGTAAGCCACTCCCGGGACGCCCTCGAAGAAACCGAGAGCCGTCTCAAACAGATGCTCTACACCGACGACCTCACTAACCTTCCCAATAGGCGCAAATTCATCGCTGACCTTCGCTGCTCCATGGAGGGTGGGCACGAGGCGGCCGTCATCCTCATGGATTTGGACAGCTTTATGGAGTTCAACGAATGCTTTGGGAGCGGCACGGGAGACGCAGTGCTAAAAACCGTGGGTGGAGACATCCCCCTCCTCCTCCCAGCTGGCGCGCGCCTGTATAGGATGGGCGGTGATGAATTCTCAATCATTCTAGAGAAAATCCATGGGCAGGCCGATGTAGCCTCGATAGCCCATTCGATAAAGGAAAGGATCAGTCGCGGGCTGAATGTTGGGGGAAAAAGCCATTCCTTCGGCTTAGCAATGTCCTTGGCACGGGTACCCCATGACGGGGAGACCCCGGAGGAAGCCCTCTCAAACGCCTATTCTGCCCTCAACGAGGCAAAACGCAACCGCAACTCCATCTGCGATTACTCCGACGTCCTCAAGCGGGAAGCACTCGTTCGGATATCCACCGTGCAAAAACTGCGGGAGAGCCTCCATCATGGGGCCTTTCACATGCTCTATCAGCCGATCCACGATAAGCTGGGGGCGGTATCTTCAATAGAAGCCCTCTTGCGCTGGGAACCCCTCCATAACGAAGACCCCATCAGCCCCGACCTCTTCATACCACTGCTGGAATCATCAGGCCTCATGCCGGAGATGGGAGACCTCATCCTCCGTCTCATCCTCAATGACCTTGGCGAAGAATTGGGTTTGGACAGAAAGTTCCCCCTCCTCTCCATCAATCTTTCCCCCCACCAACTTAAGGCCGACGGCTTAGGGAGGGATTTGGCAGAAACCTTTTCCATCGCGAGGATTCCCCTTTCACGCCTCCAGTTCGAGGTTACCGAATCCGCCTTTCTTGACCGTGCCGGGGTGAGCGTATCAAACCTTTCCTACCTTCGCGACCGAGGGGCCAGCATCGCAGTAGACGATTTCGGCACAGGCTATTCCAACCTTGGCTATATTCGCAGCCTTCCCATAGACAAGATCAAGATTGACAAATGCTTTATAAACTCGGTGCCGGGAGATAGGTCCGCTGAAGGCCTTATCAGCGCCTTGGCGGATATCGCAAAAACCTTTGGGCTCAGCCTCGTGGCCGAGGGGGTTGAGACAAAGGAACAGTTGGACTTCCTCCTTGCGCGGGGCTATGACGAAATTCAGGGTTTTTACTTCTCAAAGCCACTAAGTTCATCTGATCTTTTAAAATACTTGGGACGGCAAGGTATGGGCCAAACAAGCGCTTCCTAGACTAGGAAAGACTGTCCCCTTTGGGGACCGCCTTTTTTAGGATTTTAACCACAGATGATGCAGATACACAAAGATAGGGAAAATTCCAAACCTTCTTTTCTTAGTCTCTCATCTCTTTGAATTCTTTCTTCTATCGGTGTTCATCCGTGTCATCTGTGGTTCTTCTTCTTATATGGCATAGCTTGTCCAGATGCTTCGTGATGATCGCCCCAAGAGCTGGCTTCAAGCTCCTGTCGACTCCTTCCAGGCCGGGGCAGTCACTGGCGGGCGACGTCCTGTCGCCCTTCCCTCGCTGCCGCTCGGCGCTCCCGCCCTTCAATTCCCCTAGGGGCCTTAGCTGTGCCGCTCTTCATTGCTCAAAGTAAATAAAAAAGGCAAGCACTACTGCTTGCCTTCTAGCCCCTAGGGGAATTGAACCCCTCTTTTAAGATTGAGAATCTCATGTCCTAACCGATAGACGAAGGGGCCGCGTAAATCAAAGGAGCCTCTTTGAAGCTCTTTTGATTCACGTTGGAGAATCGGCTTTGGCAATTCTCCACGCTTTATCTGCGCCTGGCTAGTGCCAAGCCCCAGGTAAAAATTCTCTCTTCCCCAGGGAGGATTCGAACCCCCACAAACAGATCCAGAGTCTGTAGTGCTACCATTACACAACCGGGGAATGTCGTTCCGCGATGAAAACTAAGGTGAAAAACCAAGCGGAACAAGCGGGCATAACATACCAAGGCGGAGGCTGAATGTCAATACGCGCAAGGATGCCGTCTTAAAGAGCAATACGCTCAATGGAAATAGCTCGATGGCTCTCAGGGTCAAAACGCAGGGCTATTCCGCGAATATTCGCCGGCCCCTCGTCTACCTCCATCTTTAAGGGCATTTGGCTCAAGGAACGATCAAGGCAGATGTCGCGCTTCATACCGATAATCGAGTTCTTAGGCCCTGTCATGCCTAGATCGCTGATATAGGCGGTTCCAGCGGGCAGAATCTTCTCATCGGTGGTCTGTATATGGGTGTGGGTCCCCGCCACGCAACCGCAGCGCCCATCAAGATAGATTCCCAGGGCTTCTTTTTCTTCCGTGCTTTCCGCGTGGAAATCCACCAAGACCAAGGGCGTCTTGTCATGCTTGGGATTCTTTTGGGCGCTGATATTAAGACCAGAAAGGATCCTGTCAGCCGCCTTGAAGGGGCAATCGATGGGGTACATATGCTCACGACCCTGAAGGTTGAGAACCGCCCAGGTGAGGCCTGAGCCTTCCACGAGGGCAAGGCCGGTGCCAGGGGCTGAATCCGGGTAGTTAGCCGGGCGCAAAACCCTCTCTTTCTTTTCAAGGATGGGCCAAAAATCACGCTTCTGCCAGACATGGTTACCGGATGTGATGACGTCTACCCCGGCGGCAAGGATGGCGCGGGCGGTTTCAAAACTGAGGCCAAAACCGCCGGCCGCGTTTTCGCCGTTGGCTACCACAATGTCGGCCTGATAGCGCTCCCGCAGGGCCGGCAGATCACGCTCAAGGGCGCGAATCCCCCCTTCGCCGATGATATCGCCAAGCATTATGGCGTTTAGGCTCTCCATGTATCCTTCCTTTCAGTCCTAAAAAACCAAAAAAGCCGCCCCCGCGTGTTAGGCGGGAAGCGGCCTTTCATCCTCATGAGGCCTCAGTCTGCACCTAGGGCAGGGGATTGAGGCCTCCTCTGCCCCTCTAGCGGGCGTATTCCACGATGCGAGTCTCGCGGATAATGGTTACCTTGATGCGGCCGGGATAACGCAGATCCGTCTCTATTTTCTTGGCTATCTGCTTTGAAAGATCCCTGGCTTGGTCGTCGTTGACTTGATCCGTGTTCACCATGACGCGAAGCTCGCGACCGGCCTGGATGGCAAAGGACTTGTCCACCCCAGGGAAGGAATCGGCGATATTCTCAAGGTTTTCTAGGCGCTTGATATAGTTGTCCAGGGTCTCGCGCCGGGCGCCGGGGCGGGCGGCGGAGATGGCGTCGGCTATCTGCACGATAACGCTCTCTACGCAGGAGGGCTCCACGTCGTTGTGGTGGGAACCTACCGCGTTGATGACGCGGGGATCTTCCCCAAGCTTACGCACAAGCTCCATGCCGACTTCGGCATGGTTCTGGTCGGAGTCGGTTTCAACCCCCTTGCCCAGGTCGTGGAAGAGGGCGGCGCGCTTAGCGAGGTCCCGGTTTGCCCCGACCTCCGCGGCGAGCATCCCGGCGATAACGGCAACTTCCCTGGAGTGGGAGAGAACGTTCTGGCCGTAGCTGGTGCGGAAGTGCAGGCGGCCAAGGGAGCGAATGCCCTCCTGGGGAACGCCATGGATGCCGAGGTCGAAGAGAACCTTCTCCCCTTCCTCGTAGATCTTCTGGGTAATCTCGCGGGTTACCTTTTGAACCACTTCCTCGATGCGGGCAGGATGGATACGCCCGTCGGTGATGAGGCGCTCAAGCGAAAGCTTGGCAATTTCCTTGCGCACCGGGTCGAAACAGGAGATGACGACGGCTTCAGGGGTATCGTCGATGATGACGTCTACGCCGGTGAGGGTCTCAAGGGTGCGGATATTGCGGCCCTCGCGGCCGATGATGCGGCCCTTCATCTCATCATCCGGCAGGGTCACCGTGGTAACGGTAACCTCGGATGTCACCTCGGTGGCCATCCGCTGGATGGTGGTAACAAGGATGTCCCTGGATTTTTTCTCGGCGGAAAGCTGGGCTTCCTGCTCGATCTTGTTGATGATTACCTGAGCGTCGTGTTTTGCCTCGTTCTCCATACCCTGGATGATAAGACGCTTCGCGTCATCCTGGCTGAGACCCGAGATTCTTTCGAGCTCTTGACGGTATTGCTCCTCCTGGCCCTCGAGAAATTCCTCTTTATCGGAAATCCCCGATTCCCTGGCAGCGAGTAACTGTTCTTGTTTTTCGAGGGATTCGACTTTTTTGTCTAGATTTTCCTCTTTTAAGAGGATCCTCCGCTCAAGTCTCTGTACCTCGGCCCTTCTGTCCCTTATTTCCCGTTCTTGCTGGTTTCTTTCCCGAATGAGCTGATCTTTAGCCTCAAGCAGCGTTTCTCTCTTTTTTGCCTCAGCCTCTTTAACCGCTTCCTGCTTGACCCGATCCGCCCTTTGCTCGGCGGACGAAAGTTGTATCCTGGCATACAGCCAGCGTGTTAAGAATCCTAGGGGAAAACCAACAAGCGAGAGGGCAGCCACAATATACCACGGCATATTATCCCCCTGCTTATTCTAATGCTACAATGATTATACCGATGGGTAGCGCTTTGTCAAGCAAAACTTTCTCCCTTGACGGGCTGGCCAGGGGGGGGCTAGGATAGGGGATACGGCTCCCTTAGGGCCGAAGTTCGCGAAAAGCCCCAGAGGGGCTAGTTAAGAGGAGTCATCTAACCATGGCAAAGAAAATCTATGTCGGAAACCTGAGTTATCGATCCAGTTCAGAGAGTTTGCGGGAGCTTTTTTCTCCCTATGGCGAGGTTGTTTCCGCCACTGTCGTAACCGACAAGCAAACCGGACAGGCCCGGGGCTTTGGTTTTGTGGAGATGGCGGCTGACGAAGAGGCTAAGGCGGCTATCTCCGCCCTCGACGGTCAGGATTTCGAGGGCCGGAAGTTGAAGGTCAACGAAGCCCTCGACAAGCCCCGCGAGGATAGGGGCGGCCGCTTCTAACAAGAGGCCTGCGGCTGGGTTCTTGGTTCCAACTAGGCATCAAGACCCAGCTGTACTCTATCCTTCTCTCAGAAATCCGATTTCTCAGATTTCTCTACTCCAACTCCCCCACCCAAACTAAGCCCTTTCAATTATTGAACGACTTCTCAAGCCGAAGCAGGATAGCTTGAAAACGCTCAGGCAGATCCGCGCGGAAAATTCGTGGCTCGGCCTCTCCCGGAAGTCTAATTTTTAGGCGATAGGCGTGAAGCATAAGGCTTGCCCTGGGAAAAGAGGGATCGGGCTTGCCATAGATGGGGTCTCCCAGGATGGGACAGCCCAGCTCCCGCATATGGACGCGGAGTTGATGGGTCCGCCCCGTACGCGGAAAGAGACTCATAAAACTGTATCCGGAGAAGCCCCGAATCTGGCGGTACAGGGTAAGGGCATGCTTCCCCTCGCTTGGGCTGACGGTAAAACGCTTTCTCTCCCGAGGATCTCGCATTAGGAAGTTTTCTATCTGCCCCTCGGGCTTGGAAAGCCTCCCCCGGACGATGGCGAGGTACTGCTTCTTTGTTTGCCTTTCTCGAAACTGGGCGCAAAGGAATTCCAGGGCATCCGGATCCTTGGCAAGGATGATGATGCCGCTCGTGTCCTTATCTAGGCGATGCACGAGGCCGGGCCGGAGTGCGGCCGGGCTGGGAGCGCGACCGCTTGGGTTGGAATCCTGCCCAGGCAAGCCCGGCATTGGGGGGCTAAAGACATCAGACTGAGTAGAGCCAAGATAGCCTAAGACAGCATTCATGAGGGTTCCATCCCAGTTCCCGTTTGCCGGGTGGCTCACCATACCCTGAGCCTTATTCACAACCAGGACCCGCTCATTCTCAAAAACGATTTCTAGGGGAATATTCTCTGGCTTGAGATTGGGGGCTTCGGATTCTTCCCAAGCAAGCTCGATACGGTCGCCCTCTTTTATGAGACGTGAGGGTTTTACCAGGGAGCCGTTAACGCTGATAAGGGCGGCGCGGGCCTTGAGCTGGGAGCGACTGAGGACTGACCATGTGTCGGCAATATAGCGGTCTACCCGTTGAGGTTCCCCTGGCCCCACCCGGACGGTTTCCCTGCGCAGGCTCATGGCGTATCCGGAGCGAGAATCGTCTCAATCCTTTCGATATCGGATTCGCCGCCCTGACTCGGAAGGGGATCTGCATTGGGGGAGCTCTCGGATTCCGGCTCAGCTCCACCAGCATCGGCAGAGCCATCTGCATCGGCAGAGCTATCTTCCCCACCCAAATCATTCAATGCATCAATTTCATCAGCCTGATTCAGGGCCTTAGACCGGAGGAGGGCTTGGCGGCGTTGCTTTGCCCCCTGCTTTGCCTTAACGATGGCGTAGTCTACGATCCCGATGATGATGGAGAGGGAAATGGCGCTCAAGAGGACTAAGGCTTCTTCGTCGTCGCTGCTGGCGTAGGAAGTGGCGCTCTTAAAGGGCCAGGGCGCGTAGATGGAATTAAAGCTCCCTAAGCCGCCGGTATGGGTAAAGGGATTAGCGCCCAGGGAAAGATTGGCGAAGGAAAAGCCAAAGCTATTCCCGCTGAGGTAGCGGGAAAGATCAAATACTAGGTTGGAATAGAATACGCCCCAGGGAAGGGCGCCGATGGAGATAATTTCAAAACGGCGAAGGTCCTTAGCCCAGGTGGAGAATTCGCCGGCTTGGTAGGGTTGGGGAGATGCCTTTCCGCTCCAATTGAGAAAGGGCGCAGGGTTTGAGATGCCCCCTTGGCTCTGTGACGAGCCCTGAGGAGAAGCCGATGGAGAGTTCGCTTGAGGGGCCGGCGTGGGGCCGGGGCTCTGAGCCCAGGTAAAAGCGGCTAGAAAGCAGAAGGCGCACACAGAGACAAGGGAGGCCTTCATGATGCCTCTCCAAAGATGGCAGTGCCGATCCTGAGCATTGTGCTACCCTCCTCCACGGCTATTTCATAGTCGTTACTCATGCCCATAGAGAGAAGGGGCGGTGCTAGATCCGGATGCTGAGCCTGCCAGTGCCCCCCCAGGGCGGCCAGGGCGCGAAAGGAAGCGCGGATGGGCTGAGGGTCCCGGGTAAAGGGCGCCATGGTCATAAGGCCGCGCGGCTGGAGAAAGGGCAGGCCGCGGAGTATATCCAGGCATGCCAAGGCCTCTTCCGGACTGCGGAAACCGGCCTTGGATTCCTCCCCGGTGTGTAGCTCTATAAAAACCCCGAGGGTCCTGCCACAAGCCTGGGCGGCAGCGGAAAGCTTGCGGGCAAGCTCGATGGAATCTAGGGATTGGACGCAGGAAAAAATCCCGGCGGCAGCCTTGGCCTTATTCGATTGGAGGTGGCCTATCATGTGGACTTCGATATCGGGACAGCTTTCACGCAGGGCCGGGAATTTCTCCCCAGCCTCTTGCACCCGGTTTTCACCAAAGAGGCGCTGACCGGCCAAATAAGCGGCGGCGGCGGCCTCCGCCGGATGGAGCTTTGACACCGCCACAAGGGAAATACCGGCGGGGTCACGCCCAGAGCGAAGGGCAGCGGCGTCTATCCGCTCGCGCAGCTTGAGAAGATTGTCTGCGATTTTGCCCGGAAGGACTGCCATCTGCCCTCAGTTAAAGTCCCGCAGGCTTTCGTCTATGCCCTTGAGGACCTCGAACCAGAAGTTGAGCCCGGCTTCGTGCTTGTCTTTTTCGAAGGCGGCCAGCCAGACGGCAAGCTCCTGGTTCTCGTCCTTGTCCACATCTCGCTTGCGCTTTAAAAAGCTATGGACGTAGTCGATATCGCGCTCGCTCTCCCAGAAGACGGAAACGTTGCGCGAATTAATGCGGCTGGCGGCTACGTCGCAGGCGCGCAGGAAGCCCTCTTTGAGGCCGTAGAGGGACTGGAATATCTCCGGCATCATCTCCTCCGCCCAACCGCGGTGGAAGCGGCACACCCCACAATTGTCCAGGATGAGCTCTTTGCGCAGGCGCTTGGCGCAGGTTCGGCCCAGCTCGCGCGGGGGGAGGAACTCGGGGCCGTAATGCATAAAATACTTTCCCATGATTGCCATGGGGGAGAGGGCACCAGGGGTCCAGTATTGGTTGGGCACCATCCAGCCCTTACGGCCGGCGGCGTTATAGACAAGGTAATCCAGGATGCGAACCCCGGTGTCGTGGCGAACCTTGCGTGCCCACTTACGCACACCCTCTTGGAAGTCTATCCGCCCCTTCTTATGGCTGATGGACTCAATAATCTCGTAGCCCAGCTCAGCGTTGTGGAGGGAGTCGGCGACTACGTCGAAATTCTTCCAGTCCCAGCGCGGCTTGCGCGTAACGCCTAAGTCTTCCATGGAGAGGTGGCCTTGGTCCAGGCAGTCCATGAGCCAGGCGATGACGCCGCCTAGGGAGATGGCGTCGTAGCCGGAAGAGTCCGCCATGCGGTTGAGCTTTTCAGCGGCGCGCTGATCGAAGACCCCGCAGAGGGGGCCCATGGTTTGGTAGGGCTCGTAGTCTTTCTTAAAGTGGCCGTTGAGCTTCTTGCACACGGCGGCGCAGGGCTCGCCGCAATTGGACTGCTGTTTGGCGGCTATGGTTTCTTCGTTGAATTGCTTGAGATAGTGGTCAAGGATGAACTTCTGATGGAGCTCGCAGCGTTCCTCTTCCGTCCAGTTGATACTGCGGTAATTGAAGGCCATAACCCGGCCGCCGATAGTGGCGTAATTGACGCCGAAGGTGCCTCCGGTTTGGAGCTTGGGGTCAAAGCGATACTTGGTGGTTGCCTCAAAGTCCTTGACCGCCAGTTTCTGCTCGTACTTTTCCTGGAACCACTCGTCTGCCACCTTGCGGTCTCGGAAGTCCTCATCTATGACGGTGCCGCCGTAGATGACGGCGGCGATGCCGTGCTCTTGGAGCATCTTGGAGCCTAGGCCGCCGCGACCGGCCCAAGTGTCTACGTGGGTGATCTTGCCGTCTACGATGGGCAAGGAGGCGATGGCGCCGAAGTCGGTTGCCAAAGCGGCGGGGCCGGTGACTAAAATGCGGGGATCGGTTTCATAGCGTTTGCCGAAATGTTCATAGACGTAATCGGTAAGGGCATAGATCCCGCCCCTGCCGCCGGACCAGAGTTCGTGGATGTCGAGTAGGGGGTGGATCTCCACCTCGATTTCCTCCCCGTGGCTACGATTTAGGTAGAGGATGGAGGGGACAGGGGCCTTGCCGACAAGGGAAACCATGTTGATACCCAGGTTGTCAAAGACTAAGCCGGCGCCGCCCATGGAGGAAATGTAGAAGCCGCGCCAACAGGGGGAAAAGCCGGTGACGATCATGCGGTTGGAGCCGGGGATGATGGAGCCGGCGAACATGCCGACGCCGAAGTTGAGGCTGTTGTGCTGGCCGGATATGTGGAGGCCAAGGTCGATGGGGCCGTAGTAGTCGCCCAATTTATAGCGGCGCATCCGGTAGAATCCCGTTGAAGGATCGACGAAGAGGACTTTCTGGCTATGTTCCATGGCGCGGGCCTCCCTTTGCCCCCCAGTCTAGCCAATTTTGAAAAAAAAGGCCAGTGCGGGGGTTCTTGAGTAAGCGGGGGCTTTGGGCTAGTCTAGGGCCTGTTCCCCCAATTCAGCGCCCAGGAGTAACCGCCATGCACATCGTTTGCCTTGATCTCGAGGGTGTCCTCGTTCCGGAAATATGGATCGCCTTTTCAAAGGCCACCGGCTTGGATGAGCTTAAGATCACCACCCGCGACGAGCCGGACTACGACAAGCTCATGAAATTCCGCATTGGGGTGCTAGCGCGGGAAGGGCTCAAGCTTGCCGACATCCAAAAGGTGATAGGCGCGATGGATCCGCTTGAAGGGGCAAGGGAATTCGTAGCCGAGCTACGCAGCCTGACCCAACTCATCATCCTCTCCGACACCTTTACCCAGTTTGCCCAACCCCTGATGGCAAAACTGGGCTACCCCACCCTCTTTTGCAACAGCCTGAAGGTAGAGCCAGATGGCGCGATATCCGGCTACAGCCTCAGGCAGAGCGACGGCAAGCGGAAATCCACCGAGGCACTCAAGAGCCTCAACTACCGGGTTTTCGCGGCCGGCGACTCCTACAACGACCTCTCGATGATCCGCGCCGCGGATTCCGGCGCCCTCTTTCACGCGCCGGAATCCATTAAAGCCCAGTGTCTTGACCTGCCGTCATTCGATAGCTACGCCGAGCTTTTGGGCGCCATCAAGGAATTCATCGCGCTTAAGGCTTGATGTCCAGCTTGATCTTGCCGGTGTAGATTTCCTTGACGATATCCTCCATCTGCGGCTCTTCGATGGAGATATCGCGTAGCTCGTAGGCCGCCATAACCCGGCTGATGATGTCTCCCACCTCAAGGGATTCCCTATCGAAGGAAACCTCAGCGCTTGAGACGTCTTCCTTTACCTCAAAATGGTCTGCGCTTAAGTCCGACAAGACGGCGGCGAGGCCTGAGTGCGCCGAAGCCGTGGGCTCAGAACCCGACTGGCCCGCGCCATCCTTGCGGCCGCGCAGCTCAAAGCGGATGCGGCGGCGCTTGCCGTAGTTGCGCTTAAGGTCCACGATGGAGCCGTCAAAAAGCTTGCGCCCAGAGTCGATGACGATGATACGCTCGCATATCTCCTCGATATCGACGAGGTCGTGGGTTGTCAGGATGACCGTTGTGCCCTTCTTGGCGTAGATCTCGCGGATGGCGGCGCGAATGCGATCCTTGACCACGATATCGAGGCCGATGGTAGGCTCGTCCAAAAAGAGAACCTTCGGGTCGTGCATCATGGCGGCCGCGAAGTCCGCGCGCATCTTTTGCCCAAGGGAGAGGTTGCGCACCGGCGTGGTGTAGAACTCGTCCAGCTCGAGCATGGAGCGCATGAAGGCCAGGTTCTCGTCAAAGCGCGGCTTGGGGATATCGTAGATCTTGCGCAGGATGCCGAAGGACTCAGAAACCGGCAGATCCCACCAGAGCTGCGAGCGCTGGCCAAAGACAACGCCGATGTTGCGCGCGTTCTGTCGGCGGTTGCGGCTTGCCTCCACCCCGAAGACCTCACAGCGCCCCGAACTGGGCCAGAGGATACCGGTCATCATCTTGATGGTGGTGGACTTGCCCGCCCCATTGACGCCGATGTAGCCCACCAGCTCGCCTGAATCGATATCGAAGGACATGTCGTCCACCGCGCGCTTAACGTCATATTGCCGGGAAAAAAGCGAGCGCAGGGCGCCGCCAAAGCCCTCGTACTTCTTAGGGCTCTTAAATTCCTTTGTTAGATGCTCAACCTTGATCATACAATCTCCTTGCAATGTGCGAGGTGCCCCACAGTAGTGGGGTGCCCCGCGAAAAAATCATCAGGTGCCTGTTGCGTTGTAGCGCCTCAGCCCCAGGGACCAGAGGATGCCTGACCCGACAAGGGAAAGAAGCGCGATGACGGCGGTGAAGACCAAGACCCAGATACGCCCAGGGAAGGGCAGGCCGATTACCTCTGATATGAATGCCCCATCGCGGATGTAATAGGCCATGGGCAAATAGCTAACCACGGCGAAAGGTAAAAAATAAAGGAGCAGGTTCTTGAGAAAGGCGCTCTTGTAGATATCCAGCGGGTACTTGGTGAAGGTGTTCACCTCATAGGCCGTTGTCATGAGCTCTCCCGAAGAAACCGTCCAGAAGGCCACCGCCGAGCATGCCAGTTTGATGCCGAAGTAGATGGCCAGACCCGAGACCGTAAAAGCGGCAAAGACAAGCCAGTCAAGCGCGCCGAAGGAAAGACCTAGGCGGACGTAGGCATAAACGAAGACGAGGGTACCCAGTATGAGCTCCCCCAGGCCGTCAAACTGCACGCGCTCCATGACCACCTGGGTTAGGGCAGGCATGGGACGGGTGAGGAACTGGCTGAAGGTCCCGTTGCGGATGCGATTCCAGCCGATGGTCCAGATGTTGTCGTTGTAGACGTGGTCGATGCCGCGTAGAATCTGGGAATAGCCGTAGAATAGCAACATCTCGTCGAAGCTGTAGCTCCCGATGGCCTTGATCTGCGTGAAGACCGCCAAGAGAACTAGGAAGCTCGAGAGCTGCTGGAAGCCCAGGGCCGTCATACCTATGGCAAAGTCCAGCTTATACTCGATGAGGGCCTTAACTTGCTGGGCGAAGAAGGCCTTGTAGATGCCAAAGAACCTGATAATGGCTTTCATACTCAGCCTCCCATAATGGTGACGCGCCGCAGTCCGCGCGACCAGGCGAGGGCGGCAAGCAAGCTCATGACGATGAGCCAGAACACTTGCAGGCCGATGTGGAAGAGGACGCTGCGTTGGTCGGCGATGAGGCCAGTGAGGATGGCCGAGGGCGTATACTGGGTGGCTTGGAAGGGCAGGCAATAGGCCAAACGCCCAAACCAAAGCAGGATGCCAGACAGGGCCTCCGCGTTCACGAAGGGCAGGGGCAGGTGGGCGGCCCCACCCCGGCCGAGCCTGAAGAGGAGGTCGAGGGCGATCACCTCGCCCGAGAAGAGGGCGATGATAGAGCCCTTGAAAAGGAAGAGCCCCCAGTAGTTCACGATCCAAAAGGCCGTAATGCCCAGGAAATAGGTGATGACGGTGTTGAGGGCGTAGCCCAGGGCGACGGACAGGCAGGTCTCGAGGATGATGAGGGGATCGGCCGAAAGATTGCCGAGCATGAAGGCCGACACCAGGATGACCGGCAAGAGGGCCACCGTGTCGCCAAGAGTGTAGCCCACGCGCTTGGCGACCATCATCCCGAAGTAGGAGAAGGGCTTTGTCAGGTTCATCGATATGTTCCCGTCTTTGATCTGCTCGGCTATCTCCCCGTCGATACGGCAAGAGATGATGCGGCCGACGATCATCACCGTGGCGATATAGGAGATGTATTGCCCGACCGAGATGCCGGAGAGGGAACCGCCTGAGTTCGCGAAGACAGCCGTCCAGAGATAGTACTGAACGAAGATCATGGTGAAATCGTAGAGGACCCAAATGAGGAGCCTGAAACGATAGGCCCAGAGCTCTTTAAGGGCGTTGAGGGTAAACCCGATGTACCTATCGATAATGCGCAAAGGCAGGGGGAGGCTGAGTGTGGATGACAAGAAGCTATACCTCTAAAACCCTTTTATTAATGAGGGGTTTTTGCTTGGCGGCACTCATTGAGCGCTATCAGAGGCCGCGCCGCGGCTGAAAGTGGAAGGGCCCGGCGCCCTTCCGAATCTAGAGCCTTATCATAGCGGCCAAACAGAAGAAAGACTAGTATGGAATTTATTTTTTTAGCAGTGGATCAAGAAGAGGGCCATAAGCCTCTGGTTTGCGGTAGGCGCTTCCCCAAACCTCGCGCGAGCGGTATTCCCGAATGGCGTCAATGTCAAAGCGCGCAAGAATGATGCCCGGGTTAGGTCCGGCTTCCACGATGCACAGCTCGCGGGAAAGCCCGTCTTTGTCAAAGGCCATGGGGTGAAGGGCGATGGAATGGCCGTTTGCCTTTGGCTCGGGGTAGTTGGCGCAGGCTATGCCCACCATGTTTTCAAAGGCCCGCGTGCGCAGCTGCTGGAGGCGGTGATCTTCAAGCTGACAGGCATTGGGAACTAGGATGATCTCCGCCCCACGCAGGGCAAGAACGCGGGCCGACTCCGGGAACTCCCTGTCAAAGCAGATCATAGCTCCAAGCCTGACCCTAGCCTCAGCGCAGTCAAGATCACAGACGGGGAAATCCGTGCCCGCCTCCAAGCATTCTTCAAGGGAAAAGCTGCAACAATGAACTTTATCGTAGCGCAGGACTGTCCTCCCCCGCCTGTCAAAAAGAATAAAACTATTGCGGGGAGCTTTTAGCCCGTGCCCCAGATAGGTCAGGCCGATGGCCAAACCCAAGCGAGCGGCTTCCGCGGCAAAGGCGCGGATAAAATCGCTATCTTCGTCAATGGCCAGTGCAGCCATGTCTTGAGAGAACTCGTAACCTGTACTCCATAACTCCGGAAAGAGGGCTAGATCCGCCCCCAGAGCCTTCGCCTTTAGGCAGGCATCCAGCCCACTGCGCAGATTTGCCTCTCTATCCAGCCCGGCAGACTCAAGCTGTAAAAGCGCAATCGTAAATAGCACTACGGTCCTCCTCTGTGAGCGAAACGATCTGTACCCGCCGCCTGCCCTTGCCTTCCCACAGGCGCATCGAGCCCAGCCCCAAGCGGTTTTAATCCATGCCTTTTTGCATTCAAGGGCGGGTGGCATAGAAAAAGCATCGTCATGACGATTAGGCACGGTAGGCCATTTCGCGCCGGCACCGGTTATCAAAGCAGTGCCGGGTCAGGACGATGTTTTTTCTATGACAGGCCCCACCCTCGAGTGTTGAGCGCATGGATCAAAACCGCTCAAAAACCATTGCGATCCCAGTAAAAAGCCTTCAACAATTTCCGGCTTTTACCGCAGAACAGAAACAAACCGCTAGAGAATGGATTCATGCCCATAGCCGTTTCCGCCATGGATGTCAGACCGTTGACTGCTTTTCTCATGTCCGTTGTGCCAGGCCGGATGTAAATCTTGGTCGAGCTAAAATCAATTTTCATAACGACATTCCTGCGTGGGGAAGGGCTGTTATCCGTTCAATACCCGCTTCTAGTCTTGTTTCGATAATGATGCCGCAGGGAAGGGTTATCCGTATCGATGCATTTGCCTCTGGAACCTTTAAGAACCGGTTGGGAATTTCAACAAACGGCTCAAGCTTTTCCGCTAGGTACATCCCTTTTTCGAGCTTTGACTTCCAGTTGTCGCGTCCGGTTGTATATTTCCGGAAATATCCGGTTTCAACTTTCCGGTTTTAGGCTTAAAAAACGGGGATCCTTCAGGCATACTGGTTGTTAACTACAACTGCCAGCAGGCACAAAAAGGAACCCCGTATGGAGCAA